>DBVA01000180.1:0-11850 GCA_002308735.1 Opitutia bacterium UBA1276
AAGGAAAAGGTATCGATAGACCCCGAAGATTCTTCCGAAGAAGACTCCGAGTCAAAAAAAGACACCAAGGAAGAGAGCCAAGATCACAAAGATTGATCTTCTGTTGTTAGCCAGAATTAGAAATGGCACACCCGGAGGGAGTCGAACCCCCAACCTCCTGGTCCGTAGCCAGGCACTCTATCCAATTGAGCTACGGGTGCACACTAAACTTTGAAAGTAAGATATGTTTGAATTCCCGCAAGCACAATCAAGGGGTTGCCTAATGATTTAGACCTTTCGGAAAACTAGAGACGCGTTATGTCCTCCGAATCCGGAATTGTTGCTCATGGCCACATGAACCTCTTCGCTCCTCGATTCGTTTGGAATATAGTCCAAATCGCAATCAGAGTCGGGTTCTTCGTAATTAATAGTAGGAGGCATTACATTTTCTTGAATTGATTTACAAACTGCAGCGGCCTCAATCGCTCCAGCCGCGCCCAAAAGGTGCCCAGTCATAGACTTAGTGGAACTAACCATGAGGCCAGACTTCGCATAATCTGAAAAAACATTTTTGAGAGCGACCGTTTCCGACCGATCATTGTAAGGAGTCGAAGTACCGTGAGCATTGACATAATTAATACTGTCTGGAGAAACTTGGGCTTGTTCAATAGCAAGATTCATACAGCGAGTTAGTGCTTTGCTTTCGCCATCAGGGGTAGTCACATGAAATGCATCACAGGTTGCAGAATATCCAATCAGTTCTGCATAAATACGAGCTCCTCGCTTTTGGGCATGCTCCTTGGTCTCTAGAACAAGTATACCTGCACCTTCTCCCATTATAAATCCGTCTCGATTCTTATCAAAGGGGCGTGATGCACGACTTGGATCATCATTGAAATTGGTACTCATTGCCTTCATCGAGGAAAAACCAGCAAATCCGATTCGGGTTACAGCGGCTTCACTTCCACCGGCAAAGATCACATCCGATACTCCACGCTTGATCATTTCAAAGGCTTCTCCGAGAGCATGAGAGCCAGAGGCACATGCACTGACCGTAGAAAAGTTTGGACCCGTTGCCCCTAGATCAATTGCAATAATTCCACCCGCGATATTGGCAATGAGGGAAGGTATCATGAACGGAGATACTCTTCGAGGCCCTCTTTCAATAAGGGTAGTCATTTGTTTTTCAATGGTTTCCATACCGCCGATACCAGATCCTACAATTACACCAGTTCGATCCGGGATCAGGTCTTCTCGGCTTAAACCAGAATCCCGAAGGGCGTGATGGGTAGCAGCCAGAGCAAGTTGAGCATATCGGTCATTTCTCCGAGCTTCCTTTGGATCCATATAATCTTCTGGATCGAAATCGTTAATCTCCGATGCAACTTTGCATGCAATATCACTGGCATCAAACCTGTTGACACTTGTGATCCCGGATTTGCCGGATTTCAAACCGTTCCAATAATTATCAATTCCAGTCCCGACAGAGGAAAGAACTCCGATTCCGGTTACAACGACTTCTCTCATTACCTAGCCAAGGCAATGATCGTGAGTTGTGTTCCACATCCACTCACAAATCAGAGAATTAAGAGAGATTACTCTCTACATAACTGATAACAGATCCAACAGTTTGAAGCTTTTCAGCTTCATCTTCTGGAATCTCATTACCAAATTCTTCTTCTAATGCCATGACAAGTTCAACTTGATCAAGCGAGTCTGCACCAAGGTCATCAATAAAACTGGCCTCGGGAGTGACTTGTTCTTCACTGACGTTAAGTTGGGAAATAATAATTTTCTTTACGCGATCGGCGTTATTTTCAGACATATCTTAATATTGGTTAGTAATTGTTCAGATTCTCTTGTTCACATCACCATGCCTCCGTCAACCGTAAAAACTTGACCGGTGATGTAGGATGCTTTTTCAGAACATAGAAAAGATGTCATTTCTGCAATGTCTTCCACTGTACCAAATCTCTTAAGTGGTACTTGGGACAGGGCGACTTCCTTGACTCTTTCGTCAAGATCTGAAGTCATATCGGTATCGATAAAACCAGGAGCGACTGCGTTGACCGTAACCGATCGAGCAGCAAACTCTCTGGCCAAACTTTTTGTCAGACCGATCATGCCGGCCTTGGATGCGGCATAATTTGCTTGGCCCGCATTTCCAGTCAAGCCAACCACGGAAGAGATGTTGACTATTCTTCCCCACCGCTTTCGCGTCATCGGTCTGCCCAGTAATTTGATCCAGTGAAAGCAACTTGTTAAATTGGTATGCAGCACATTATTCCAATCGTTTTCTTCCATTCGGAATAACAAATTATCCCGAGTTATGCCGGCATTATTGACTAGCACCTCGATATTCTCGTACTCAGAAAGAAGTTCCTCACAAGCTAGTTTAATCTGCTCACTGGAAGAAACATCCACCGCTCGGGCCACCGCATCACCTCCGTTGGCACAAATTCCTTCTGCAGTCGAACCGCAAGACGATTCAGACTTACTTACACAAATGACTTTCATTCCATCTCGAGCAAGAGCTTCCGCAATCGATTTACCAATACCCCTACCTGCACCGGTGACCAGGGCTGTTTTTGGTTCAATATTTTCTTCGCTCATAAATTAATTTCGACAAGTGACTTTGGACAAGACATTTACAAATGATCATTTGTAATCTAAAAGCAACTCACAAGTTAAAGAATGCAGCCCGCAACACCAAAAAAATCAATGGTTTCCAAGTATCCCAAAATCCAGAAGTTTTTGGCTGATTCAGGTCTTTGCTCCCGTAGAAAAGGGGAAGAATGGATTTTAGAAGGGATCGTTTCAGTAAATGGGAAACCGGCACAGACAGGTCTTCGAATAAACCCGGAAAAAGACATCGTTAAAGTCAAGGGAAGAAGAATACAAGCGAACCGAACCACTTTGGTTACTTTTATGGTTAATAAACCAAAGGGTTTTACTTGCTCCAATGAAGATGAGCATGCAGATCGGCTTATTTTTGAATTACTCGAAAAAAAGCATTCCAAAATACGCCTTTTCTGTGCAGGAAGATTGGACCTTGATAGCGAAGGATTAGTAATTTTGACCAACGATGGAAATTTAAGTCATCGCTTGACGCACCCGTCCCAAAAAACCAAAAAAAGATATCAAGTTGAGTTAAACCGAAAGCTTGAGAAAGATGATTTTCACCAACTCCTTAATGGAATTGAGGTAGAAGGAGAATTTTTAAAACTGGATGAAATTAGGTCAAAAAGTGGAACCCCAGTAGGTTCATTAAAGATGGAAGTCTTTATGAGCCATGGTAAAAAAAGAGAAATAAGACGGGCTTTTGGCATGCTGAAATACCGGGTAAAAAAGCTAAGGCGATTTGCAGTGGGAAAGCTTTTCTTAGATGGATTGCCTTTGGGAAATTATCGAGAACTACAAAAGAAAGAAATTGATTTGCTCTTGTCAGGGTAACTTTTCTAGATTGGAAACATGGGAAATAAAAGATTTGGTATCGTTCGCATTCATTTTGCGATTTTTGCATTACTTCTTACCTTCAACTTTCTGGATGGTCAGGAGCAAAAAGATTCATCGGGTCTTGCGGATATCTTTGCCCAGAATTCAGAATCGAAACCAAGCGATGAAGTGGTCGAAGTTGAACCCGTGGTAGTCGGTCGGGATAGCTGGAAAGAAGCCCCGGAATCTGCAACTCATGGTGGAGAAAAAAAAGAAAAACTCTCTGAAAATTCGCCGATTGGTGAACTTGATGCAATCGAAACAAAACAGGCAAATCTTGATCAGAACGGATTACCCTTGCTTCCCCCAAAAGTAATGCCTGCTGTAAATTTAAATCGTAATTTTGAGGGAACTTTGGTCTTACAACCCAGAAAGTTAGGCTTTGTCAAAAGTTTCGCTTACCAACTTGAGAATGCAAGCGGCAAGCGGCTTGCCTATGTCGATACCCAAGGGTTACATTCCGTTAATCCTCTGCAATATAACGGCAAAAAAGTTAACTTGTTGGGGAAGCTAGAACCTATTGAACCAGGTTCCAAAAAATTAGTCATTCGGGCAAAAATAATTCGGCTGATTGAATAGCACCTCCTTTCCGGTCGTCCTCTTCTCAAACTTACTTATGGAAGTAATCGATGGTAATGAAATTGCGGCTCAAATTATAAGCGAGCTAAAGGTAGAAGTTAACTCCTTTTCAAAGGGGAGACCCACTGTTTTATTCATTCGTGTGGGAGAAGATCCGGCTTCGGTTTCCTATGTTCGAAAAAAACAAAATACGGCGGAGAAGATTGGGATCACCAGTCAGCTACTGGTTCTTCCTGACTCCATCAGCCAAGAGGACTTACTTGATGCAATCAGCAAGGCAAATGCAGACCAAGAAATTCACGGCATTCTAATTCAAGCTCCTCTTCCCGCTCACATGGATGAACGCAAGGTCTTTAACCATGTACATCCAACCAAGGATGTGGATGGATTCAATGCCACTAACTTGGGCAAACTTTGCCAGGAAATGGAAGAAGGCTTTGCCTCATGTACCCCAGCTGGGATCTTGGAAATTCTGAAGCGAAAAAAAATTGTAACCGAGGGCAAGCATGTAGTCGTTCTGGGCCGTAGTTTGATTGTGGGAAAACCAGCAGGTATGCTTCTTTTAAGAAAAGGAATGCCCGGGAATGCTACGGTAACCTTTTGCCATTCTCGAACTCCTGATTTGGCTAGTTTTACCCAAAAAGCGGATATCATCATTGCTGCTATTGGAAAACCTCAATTTCTGACCGCCGACATGATAAGCACCGGAACCACTATCATTGATGTTGGGATCAATCGCGTGGCTGATTCCGCAAAGAGGTCCGGATTTCGCCTGGTTGGCGATGTAGATTATGATAAGGTTGCTCCCCTTTGTTCTGCCATCACTCCGGTTCCCGGCGGAGTCGGACCCATGACAGTAGCGATGCTGATGAGCAATACCGTGAAAGCCTTTAAGCTTTCTATGGAAGCCTCTTGTTCATGAGTTCAGACAGCGGAATTGAACCTGAAGCCCAGGAAAATGAGAAAGAAACTCTCATTCCTGCACCCAAAGCAAAACGTATCCTAGCATTCGGGATGGATTTTGTATTACTGATCTTCGTTTCCGCTCTCCTCTATATTTATATTCCCAAATTGCATGGCAAAGAAACAGAAGCTGAATTCGTAAGATACACATCTCAACTAAGTGAGTCATTCTTATCGAGTCAGGCGAAGGGATCCAATCCAGACCAAGAGCTCATCACTCGATTCTCAGAATTTACCAACCGAATGAATTATGAATATTGGATGACGATATCTTACATTCTATATTTCTTTATCGGCGAGTTTGCTTTTAATGGAAAGTCTTTAGGAAAAGCAACTTTTGGGCTACAAACTGTTCCCAAGCAACCCGAGTTGCCAATCAATCGGATCCAACTTCTTATCCGTTCGATTTTAAAGGGTATATCCTGTAGTTCTCCGATTCTTGGAGGTGCAAACCTATTGTTTTTCATCTTTGACCGAAAATATAGATGCTTGCATGATCTTGCTTCTTCAACAACTACTATACAAACCTAGGCAGGAAGAACTAACGGAAGTAAAATATTCTATGGTTAATGGCTCAAAATTGGCGTTTATTGGTGCAGGAAAGATGGTTTCTGCGATGGTTTCCTCCCTGTTGCGCTCGGGATCTTTCAAGCCAGAAGGTTTAATTTGCTGCTCGGCAAACGATGGAACATCAGAGCGGTTATCCAATGAGACTGGTATCCTCCGTGCCCATTCAATCCCAGAACTTTTGGCCTTCGAACCCGATGTTTTAATTTTGGGATGTAAGCCTCAGCAACTAGCTGAAATTTCATCTGTATTTTCTGACAAAAAGGTTGAAAGTATTATTCTTTCCATCATGGCAGGCATAACCTTGGGAAGACTTTCTGATTCCTTTCCAGATGCTCAAAATGTAATTCGTTCAATGCCAAACACTCCTGGTCAGATTGGAGAAGGGATTACAGGCTTCGTTTTTCTTAACTCCCCAAACCAGTCAGAGAATCGATTAGTCACGAATATTCTCTCTTCTTTGGGAGAATCTTTTGAATTGAAATCCGAAGAAGACATTGACCGAATTACCGCAATCAGCGGAAGCGGACCTGCTTATTTATTTGAATTCACTTGTGCCCTAGAATGTGCCGCTAAAGAAATTGGTTTGCCTGAAAAACTAGCCAATAAATTCGCTTTGCAAACGGTTACTGGAGCATCCAAGCTTTTAGCAGTCAGTGGTCTTCACCCGGAGGAACTTCGAGATCAGGTTACTTCTCCAAAGGGCACAACACAAGCGGCTCTCGAGAGCTTGGAGAAAAATAACCTGAGAAAAATCGTCCAAGACGCGGTCGAGGCGGCAAAAGCAAGATCAATCGAATTATCCAATGCATGACTTGAGCCATGGTATGACCTTGGTCACTGGAGGTGCCGGTTTGATCGGGAGTGCAGTAATTTGGGGTCTTAATCAAAGAAAGCTGACTAATATCTGGTTGGTTGACGAAGAGAACCCCAGTGGTCCGAAAAGAGAAAACCTTAAAAACCTGCTGACCCAGAGGCAGACGAATCCAGTGCTCTTTCGAGAATTTATCCGAACTAAAAGCGATGAGCTTAAAGATATTCATACCATCATTCATCTCGGTGCATGCTCGAGTACTACGGAAACAAATGAAGAATTCCTGACTGATAACAACCTAAGATACACCGAAGAGTTATGCCTTTGGTCTTTGGAGAATGGGGTGCGTTTTATTTATGCGTCTTCGGCTGCAACTTATGGGGATGGATCTGAAGGTATGGAGGATACCAGTGAGGACATAGAAAAATACAAGCCCTTAAATCTGTATGGTTGGTCGAAGCATAAATTTGATTTGCTTGCAAAGGAAAGAGGTTGGTTGGGAAAAACCGCGGGGTTGAAATATTTTAATGTTTTTGGACCAAACGAAGAGCACAAAGAAAATATGAGGTCCGTGGTAAGTAAAGCCTACCAACAAATTATGAATACTGGAGAAATGACACTGTTCAAGAGTCATCACCCGGAATATTCAGATGGTCGACAGATGAGAGATTTTCTCTATCTGAAAGATGCGGTTAAAATGACGATTTGGTTGGCATCCAATGGAAATGCTAACGGCCTTTTCAACTTGGGGAGTGGAAAAGCCAGAACCTGGATTGATCTAGCTAGCTCAATTTTTTCCGCCTTAGATCGTGAGCCTTCCATTCGATTTATTGAGATGCCCGAAATTTTACGGGACAAATATCAATATTTTACCGAGGCCAATATCAAAAAGCTTCGTGAGGCTGGTTTCATTGAATCACTTTCTGAACTTGAAGAAGGGGTACGCGATTATGTGCAGAACTACCTCATGCCCCAGAACCGCCTGGGTGCTTAAGCTTTATACCGGTTTTCCCAAACGGATTTGCAGCAGGCGATTAAATCCTTCATTACCGTTGGGGTAATTGCCTGCTTTGGATCATCTCCAATTCCTTTTGAGGGATCAATATGGGACTCAATGCATAAACCATCCGCACCGTAGGCAATTGCCGAAAGGGAGCAAGCTTTGACAAAGTCGGCATGACCTACGCTATGGCATGGATCCACAATCACCGGTGCCCAAGTTCGATTTTTCAACAAGGGTGTGATCGATTCGTCCGGATGGTTTCGGTACCCATCTAATGCCGGGGTTGTTCCACGCGGACAAAGTAAAACATTGGGATTGCCTTCTGCGACCAGATATTCAGCAGCAGCAATGAACTCGTCCGGGGATGCTACATGCCGACCCCGCTTCAGTAAAATGGAAGTATCACTTCCAGCAGATAGACGCCCTACTTCTTTTAGGAGAGAATAATTCAGCGCATTGCGGGTACCGATTTGTAAAATATCCACTTTTGCATCCAAGGCGATTTTCAACTGTTCCAAATCCATCACTTCAACATCGATCGGCAAACTGGTCTCATCTCGAGCTTGTACAATGATCTCAAGCGCTTTGGAATCTCCTTGATAGGAATACGGATTCGTTCTTGGTTTCCACACGCCACCGCGTAATGCATGGACTCCACACTCCTTCAGCGCATGTGCCGTTTCTAAGTACAAATTTGGCTGATCTGGATCGATGGTACAGGGACCTCCAATGATAAAAGGAAAGGACTTTCCAATTTCTTCCTTCCCTAATTTAATTACATGATCAGAAAGACCAGAACGTTTATCCATGAGTTTATATGGAGATTCAATCATATCAACCCTGCGAATGAAAGAAAGCCCTGCGATCCTTTTGAACATTACCTCCCTACCCTCGTCCCCAAGAATTGCATAAACGCAACGATTACGTCCTTGAATTTCCAATATGGAACAATCAAAATCATTGGCAATACGCTCAACTTGAGCGATTTGCTCACCCGTAAGCTTTGACCCCTTTGGTATAATCATTTTTTATTTACTCTCATGACAAAGCTCCTATGGCAACAAGACAAACTTTGATCACGCCAATTACTCAAAGGAATCAACCCAAGAACCCGCAACCAAGATGAAGCACCGCTTTCCCTCCATTTTCTTCCTCTCCACTCTTCTATTCCTTTTTGCTCTGAATAGTCCTGCATCCCAAGACTTACCGGAAATCATTCAGATTCAAAATATTAAGTTAAAAAAAATTCCGATTGGGGAAAAGGTACTGGGTTTACCAGATCAATCTGTTGAAATGGATGCATATCAAGGACTGAGAAAGGTCAAGATTACCAAGCCCTTTTACATTGGAACTACGGAGATCACTCAGGATACATGGCAAAAAATCATGGGTAAGAATCCTAGTTTTCTCAAGAACCCTAAGCACCCGGTGGAAAATATTACCTGGTTGGAAGCTCAATCTTTTTGTAAACTTCTGAATCGTCAAAAAGATCCTGCTCGTCTACCGGAGGGAATGATTTTCCGTCTACCGAGCGAATCAGAATGGGAGTTTGCAGCAAGAGCCGATTCGTCTGACCTTTTCTTTTTTGGTAATCAGGAATCTAGTATTACTACATTTGCTTGGATTTATCTAAACTCAAAGAACCAGAGTCATCCTGTGGCTTCCCTCCAACCTAACCCTTATGGCTTGTATGATATTTACGGGAATGTGCGTGAGTGGTGCCAAGATGGATACGAAGTGGCAAAATGGAACCTGACAAATCCCTTAATAGCTCCCGCAAAGGAAGAAAAAGTTCATCGGGGTGGAAGTTGGGACTCTTGTGAAGAATGTTGTAAGTCGGGAACCCGATCCAGTGCCCTCCAAAATACAAAATCAAAAGATCTTGGATTTCGGGTCGCATTTGGATTTCCTTTATGAAAAGATATTCCTAATGAACTTTTCAATCAAAAGCTTTTGTTCATGGTTCACAATTCTGCTTTTCGCTTTCCTTCTTCTTGGATGTGAAAATCAGAACCCTGGAGCAGAAAGTAAAAGCGCAGGTTATAAGCTATCCAAACTACTTCTGGACGAGGAGTACTGGGAAGGTACCTCATCTGAGTTCCAAGAAAGCTTTTTCGATAATGAAGAGTTCTTGTTTTGTAAATCCGATACTAAGCTACCTTATTCCGGATTGATAAAAGTTCGATCCAGAACCGGAATCGTTGCCTCCTCCAGCAGCTACGCCATGGGTTCGAGAGATGGTGATTTCTTTGAGTGGCATGAAAATGGAAAGCTCAAGGCGAAGTCTCAGTACAAAGAAGGAATGCGTCATGGATATTTCTACATTTGGACTGAAACAGGTGACATTTACTCAAGAAAATATTATCAGGATGACTTGGAGGATTTTGGAAGGTTTCCAGACCAAGGATCCATTGAGAGTGGTCAGAGTCTGGAAGCAATTCAGTTGGAAACTTGGGAAGGCAAAGGATCAGAATTTTACCATAAATTTGCCGGGGACCCGAAACGTGGAGGCACCTTGTATATAAGGACAACGGAAGAACCATACAATGGAACTATTACCGCCCTAGATGACCAAGGGAAAAAAGAAGCATTATTACGCTTTCGCAACGGTAAATATCATGGCACAATTTCCAAATGGAATGAAGATGGGGTACTCTGGGAGGAAGGTGAATTTGATCGGGGTGAACTTGTTCAATACTCAATTCTGGATGGTAAACCTTTCAACGGAAACCGTGTCATCGATATTACAGATTCCGAAGACACCAGTATGACAAAGCTGCTTTTTGGGGAGTAAAAACCTAGAATCTCAAACATTCAAGAGTACAACGGTATTTTTAATCGAGATTAAAAACTAGTTTTCAATTCCAAAATCTTTAATCTTATTTCTTAATGTACGGACATTAAGCCCTAACTTTTTCGCCGCATGGGTACGATTTCCGTGACACTTTTTAAGAATTTTTTCGATATGTAATTTTTCAACTTGCTCGATCGTTTCGATCTCAAGATTGGAACCCTCTTCCTCTTCTTTTGACTTCCCTTTGGGTGCCAAGGGTGCTAACCCGAGAAGGTCCGCTTCAATTTGCTTATTCTCGTCCGCTAAAATCACCGCTCTCTCAACCGCATTTTCCAACTCTCTCACATTCCCTGGCCAAGAATGAACCGTGATCGCTCGCTCACAATTCTTAGAGAAAGAAACATGATCAAGTCCATGCCTCATCGCATGACGTTGCAGGAAAGTTTTGGCCAACAACATAATGTCTTTACCTCTCTCATGAAGTGGAGGAACGGCGATAGGGAAAACATTGAGCCGGTAATACAAATCTTCCCGAAATTTCCCTTTTTCAACTTCCTCCAAAAGATTTCGATTGGTGGTAGCAAGAACTCGGACCTTTACCTGAATAGTTTTATTTCCCCCTACCCGCTCGAATTCTTTTTCTTGTAAAACCCTCAATAGCTTAGCCTGGAGTGCAGAAGAAATCTCACTGATTTCATCGAGCAAGATGGTTCCACCATCCGCTAATTCAAACCTCCCCTCCCGCCTTTCGGTTGCACCGGTAAAGGATCCTTTCTCGTGCCCAAAAAATTCACTCTCCATCAAGGTTTCAGAAATTGCTGCACAATTGACTCGAATGTAGGGCTGTTTGGCAAGCAGGCTGTTCCGATAAAGTTCTCTAGCTACTAACTCTTTTCCAGTCCCATTCTTTCCAGTGATCAAAACTGTAGCCTCAGTCTTTGCCACTTTGGCGACCAATGTCTTCAGTTCCTTTACGGGTTCACTTTCACCTATAATATCAGAGGACCGGGTGTCACTCTCTTCGACATAATATTTGGTAACTCTCCGCATTTTATCAAAGGAAGCAACTTTATCGACAACGACTTCAATTTGCTCAAATGAAAATGGTTTCACCACATAATCAAATGCTCCCATTTGCATACAAGACACTGCAGATTCGACGGATCCATAGCCGGTCATCATTACAACCATTGGCCCATCCGCTTTTGCCATTATTTCTTCAAGAAGGTCCGTACCCTCACCATCCGGTAATCTTAAATCTAAAAAGACTAAATCAAAAGAATCCCTTGCCAAAATTTTACGGGCGGATTTAAGATTACCAGCAGATGCAACCGAATATCTCTTGTTTCGCAATTGCGTTTCTAATGCTTTGCGTATCATCAACTCGTCATCAACAACAACTATCTTTTCGATCGCCATAGAATGATACTAGCAAATTGGAACAAATATTGTCGAATTCCAACTATAATTAAATATGGTCTAAGGGAATGAACCCAAGAAAATGTTTGATCATAGTAAAAAAATAGCAGTCGTTACCAAGCCTGAAGGTTCAGCAAGAATTACTCTTTGGGCTCCGTGGATAAGCAAACTAATCCAAAAGCAAAAAAATTCATTATTCTTACTGGATCATATGAAGGAAGATGAAGGATTCAATAA
>DBVA01000207.1:0-8584 GCA_002308735.1 Opitutia bacterium UBA1276
GGGGGGGCGTTCCTCCGGGGTGGGGGGGGGGGGGCGGGGTTCCGAAAGCGGGGGGGGGCGGAGGAGGGGGTAGGGCGACCTCCACTGAACGGATCTGCTTCTTGCCATCACTTGGATTGAGCAATTGGGTAAGCGGTAGAATTATTCCAATGGCCAAGGCAGTCCCCAAAGCTCCGATGGCAAGGAGGGCTGGGTTGGCTCCAAATTTTGGAGCTTCATATGATTTACCCGGCATTTACTTACAAGAGCATGGGGTTAGGACTCGGTGGCTATGCTAACCGTCTGAGCTCCTCCCAATTTTGCTTCATCAATGACTCGTACAAGCAAATCTGTAACCACAGATTTATCAGCCTGCACAATCACCGGTAGGGCGTCGTCCTCCCCTTTACCTTCATTGAGCCGCCGGACCACAGCCCGGACTCCACTGACACCGACTTCCCTACCACCATAAACTACTCTGCCTTCGCTTGTGATCGCAATAAGGATGCTGTTTTTTTCAAGCATACTGGCGGCTGCAGCCTGGGGCTTGTCAACATCTACTCCGGTTTCCTCAACGAATACCGTAGTTACGATAAAGAAAATGAGAAGAATGAATACCATATCGATCAGAGGAGAAATATTAATATCCTCTGCTTTATCAGAATTTGAAAACCTACGATGTGCACGGCTCATTATGTAATTTCCTCCTCTTCTTCGATTTCCAGGATTCCTTTGTAATTTTGCATAGTTAAACTTTCAAAAGTGGTGAAAAATACTTCCAATCTGTCCCGGTGGGAAACGATACGATTGATCATCAGGTAGGCAGGAATTGCAATGATTAGTCCGGTTTGAGTAGTGATTAATGCTTCTGAGATCCCGCCTGCTACAAAGTCTATGGTTTTACCTCCGGAACTTGTAGAAAGTCCCTTAAAAGTTGTAAGCATTCCCATGACCGTACCGAGTAGGCCGGCAAGAGGGGCGGTGCTAACCAGTAAGCTTAGAAAAGTAATCCGACGATCAACTAAAGGAAGGAAACAGGATCGAATCTCGTCGAATCTTCTGCGAGCTTCCCCGAGGGTCTCTTTCCCTTCGTTGACAAACTCAAGCATCTTTAAAGCCTCGGGTTCTGCCTTTTCTGGATAAAGAATCCATTCATTGAGGGTAGATTTATTTGCATCCTTGAATTTGGTTTTTTGCTTAAGAAAAAAATAAGTTTCCAGGGTTGCGTAATAAATGATGAGTGCGATGACCAGAAGCATGATCATAAGAGACCCACCTTGAAGCCAAAGACCCCAGACTTCTTCCAGAAACCATGTTTTGGCAGTTTCCATTTGCTGCGGATTAAAAAAGATTAAGCAGGCTGAGGACTCAAATCCGAGGATGGTTCATCCGGTTTGTTGGAATCAGACGGGTTTGAGGAAATCAATTCCTCTTTTTTCTTCTTTGGGAATTCATTGATGAAGTGGGAAGAGAGCCGCTCCATTTCAGATAGAATACCCTTTGATTTCCTAGTAAGCACAGCGTAAAGAATAAGAGAGGGAATTGCCGCGACTAATCCCAATTCGGTGGTAATTAATGCTTCTGAAATTCCCTCTGACAAACTCTTGGCATCTCCGGTTCCAAAAAGAGTAATCTGTTTGAATGTCTTGATCATCCCAGTAACGGTTCCCAGGAGTCCCATGAGGGGTGCAGTAGCCGCAATTACCTGAATTATAGGGAGATAACTGTCCAATTTGATCTGGGCTTCTAAAAGTTCTTCATACATAACCTCATCCACCATTTTCTTTCCTTCTCCGCTGCGTTTCACTGCGACAGTAAACATTTTTTGGAAAGGACCCTTCAGTGCGTTTGCTTCTTTCAGGGCGGCATTTTCATCGCCCTGCTCCATTTTTTCAAGAATGCCATTAATAACAGAAATAGGGGGTACTCGAATTCCTCCCATTCGAGAGTATTTCATGAGAGCGATTAAGAAAGATAAGATAGCGGCGAAAACAATCGGATACGCCCAGGTTCCACCTTTCTGGATGTGTTCAATGGTAGAGTCTTCAGCAGCGGCAACTTTTACCGCGTCTCCAAGTGTGGCATCTACGGGTAAATTTGAGACGGTTCCCTCTGGTGCATTAAAATAGGCACGAAGTGTGGATGCTTGAGGGTCCTGCAATTCAAAAATTCTTGGCTTTAGGTCACGACCAGATTCGGTAAGTCCGGTGAGTGAACCCGATTTTTCGTTAAAATACGCAAGGGGTCCAGAGAGTACAAAAGTACCTTCCCTTACTTTTCCTTTTGTGTCTAAGGCTTGCCCGTCAAACTGGGTGCCGCCAAGCAGTTCCTCAATCCTATTAATTGATAAGGAAAGGAGGTCCATACGGGCAATCATCTTATCTTTTTCTGATGTATCTCCATCTAAAGTGGCTTTAATTGCTGTCAGTTTTTCCTGGTTGCGTTCGATCTCAGCCACATGAAGGCGGGCTTCGAAATTGGCCAAGTAATCGCTCCCTAAAGTGGAAAGGAACTGGGCTTCCGTTTTCCTTCCATCGACTTCCTTTTTGAGAGCGGTCAAGCTAACCGATTTATTGTCTTTCAACCGTTCCAGCCGATCTAAGTTGCGCCGCTTTTCTTCTACTTCCCTTTCCAGAGAACTTAACTTGGTAGCAAGGGGAATTTTTTCGTTTTGAATTTTGGTTCTTACATTACCTAGTTTAGAGAGAGCCCCCTGGTTTTTGAGAAGAAGTTCTTTTTCTGCACTTTCATATTCGTTTGCAGCTAAAGTAAAAAAGAAGGCAAAACTTAAAAGGAATAAATAAATTGATTTCATCACGGTAAAAAAGACTTAGAATCAGTTGGTTTTGAAAGGAAGATCAATGAACGCAGCCTGTTTTTGAGCGGTTCGGTCGTAGAATGAGATCGCTTCTAATATGGACGAACCTGCGGAAGGTTGGTCAAATTCCTCCCATCCAGAATTGGAAGGTAGAAGGTATCCGGCTTTGGAACCAGTCTCATCAGAAAAGTAGGCGATTCCCAAGCCAAAGTATAAAACTCTCACCTTGATCTCTCCATCTTTTACCCGGAGCAATTTTTCATCCATTGCGATCGAGCTGTTGAACTTGTCGATTTTAGCGAGAGCACCGACGACCGCCTGTAATCTTTGACTAACTGAAGCTTTCAAAACCTGTTTTTTATCTTTTTTGGGAATTCGAAGGAGGAAACTTTGTAAATCATCTTGCAGGGGAGGGGGGAACCTCGGGACGAGATAAAGAATTTGAGATTCCAGTTTTTCAAGGGTTTTTGAAACGGGCAAAATGGCAGCTTTCAGATCTTCATTTTCATCCGCTAGTTTGATCCGTTCTTCCTCACCTGCAGAATTTTCCTTTTCGACAGAATTAAGTTTTTCGTCAATGGTCTGAATTTCTTCTTCCAGTAGCTCAAGAAGTTCCTCAAGGCTGGCTTTTTCAATCTCCCAATTCGAAGATTCCTTAGAAATTAGCCTTTCAGTTGCAATCCATTCCTTAAAAAGGCCAGGTGCTTTGGGGATATCACCGAAGATCTGGTGATAAGCAAGTGATGTACCCGCAATAATAAGAATAAATAAAAGGCTGGAAACTTTCATAATTAGAATAATTTGATTTCAATGATCCACATTCTTCATCTCACTGGTTGGCTAACAAGATGATTATCGCTTTCTGTCTTGTAACGTTACGACTCTGTTACAATTCCGGCGCAAAAGGATTTTTTAATGGCATTAGATGAAGTTATTTTCGATCCACCGTGAAATTTTAATCAAGTTGTCAAAATCGAATTTATAGTGATAAAAGAAATTTATGTATATCATACTTGCTCCAAGCGGTTATGTGGGTTCAAAGTTTTTTGAATTTCTCCAAAGAAATGGAGATGAAGCGTTGGGAGTCAGTCGAAATGATCTTGATTATTACAATCCCGCCACCCTCAAAAGTTTTCTAAAGTCCAAAAATCCTCGCTTTTTAATAAATGCTGCCGGCTACACCGGTAAACCGAATGTGGATGCCTGTGAATCTGCGAAGTCGGATTGCTTACTCGGCAATTCCGTACTCCCTGGGATTATTCGGGAAGTATGCGAGGATCTTAATATTGTGTGGGGACATGTCTCCAGTGGTTGCATCTACTCTGAGAGAAGAGAGGATGGGAAGGGGTGGTCGGAGGAGGATGCACCCAACTTTTCCTTTCGTTCCCCTCCATGCAGTTTTTACAGCGGGAGTAAGGCTTTAGGGGAAGAAGTTTTGCAAGGAGCGAGTAATGCTTTTATTTGGAGGTTGCGGATCCCCTTCAACCAGGAAAAAAATCCACGAAATTACCTCCAAAAACTTTTAAATTACAACCGCCTTTTGGAGGCTGAGAATTCAGTTTCTCACTTGGAAGAATTTGTTGAAAAAAGTATTAATTGTTTTCAAAAAGAGATTGAACCAGGGATATATAACATGACCAACCAAGGCTCTATTACCACTCGACAGGTTACGAATTGGATGCTTGAAGAAGGGGTAACGGCCAAGAATTTCAATTTTTTCGAAAATGAAGCTGAGTTTATGGATCAGGCAGCTAAAACACCTCGTTCGAATTGCGTTCTTGATAATAGCAAGTCACAGAAAGCTGGTATTGGAATGAAATGTGTAGAAGAAGCTATGAGAGAATCGATGAGAAAGATGGCAGAAAGGGTTCTAGTTTGAAGAAAATTTTAGTAACTGGAGGCTATGGTTTTATAGGCTCTAATTTTATTCGCATGCTTCTTACAGAGGATGCGAGTGAACTTGTGATCAATTATGACAAGCAGACCTATGCTGGAAACCCAGAAAACCTTGGAGATTTTGAAAATTATAGGGCATACCAATTAATCAAGGCAGATATTTGTGACCAAGAAAGTATCGCAAGAACATTGTCTGATTACGAGGTGGATGCGATTGTAAACTTTGCGGCAGAAAGTCATGTGGACCGTTCGATCGATGGCCCGGAACCTTTCGTGCAAACCAATGTGGTCGGAACGCTTAGGTTATTGGAAGCAACGAGAGCCTATCTTCAAGATTCTGGTTCAGCAAAAAAAGATACCTTTCGGTTCCTGCATGTGTCCACAGATGAAGTGTATGGTTCCCTCAAACAGGAAGATCCGCCTTTTTCCGAGGCCACCTCTTATTCACCGAATAGCCCATACTCTGCGTCCAAGGCGTCTGCTGATCATTTAGTTCGTTCGTATTTTCATACCTTTGGGCTTCCGACCCTAACTACAAATTGTTCCAACAACTATGGACCCTATCAATTTCCTGAGAAGCTCATTCCTTTGATGATTTTGAATGCCTGCGAGGGAAAACCACTTCCCATATATGGAGATGGCTCGAATATTCGTGATTGGCTCTTTGTGGATGACCATTGTGCAGGAATCTTGCGTGTCCTGAAAGAAGGTAGGGTGGGGGAAACCTATTGCATCGGTGGTGCTTCCGAAAAAACGAATCTGGAGGTAATTGATACCCTGTGTGCAATTCTTGATAAGAAAAATCCTGAAGGTACCCCCCACCAAAATTTGAAAACTTTTGTCAAGGACCGACCCGGTCATGACCAAAGATATGCGATTGATTTTTCCAAAATTAAGGATGAACTCGGTTGGCAACCAACCTATTCTTTTGAGCAAGGAATGGAAAAAACCGTAGACTGGTATCTCAACCATCAAGAATGGTGCAATCATGTTACCACCGGGGTATACCAGCGGGAAAGGCTCGGGGCTTCATGAGTGATAGAAAGGGAATTGTTTTGGCAGGCGGGTCGGGAACGAGGCTATATCCTTTAACCATGGCTGTAAGTAAGCAACTCATGCCCGTGTATGATAAACCGATGATCTACTATCCGATATCCATTTTGATGCTTTCAGGGATTCGTGAAATCTTGATCATTTCCACTCCTCGGGACTTACCGATGTTTCAAGAATTGCTCGGGGATGGTTCCAGGTTTGGCGTTTCTTTCGCTTATGAAGTGCAACCTAGTCCGGACGGTTTAGCACAAGCCTTTATCATCGGAGAGCAATTTCTTGGAAATTCACCATCGACCTTGATTCTGGGAGATAATGTTTTTTATGGTCACGAATTGGAGAAAACTCTTAAGACTGCGGGCCAACAGTCAACAGGAGCTTCCATATTTGGATATCATGTATCAGATCCTCAGAATTATGGTGTAGTGGAGTTTGATGATTCAGGTAAGGTGATTTCTTTGCAAGAGAAGCCCCAAAACCCAAAATCTAATTATGCCGTGCCTGGATTGTATTTTTATGATCCACAGGTTTGTTCGATTGCTAAAGAACTCAAACCTTCTCCCCGTGGAGAACTTGAGATCACCGATCTGAATAGGAATTACTTAGAACTTGGTCAGCTTTCCGTAGAAATAATGGGGCGAGGGACTGCATGGTTAGATACGGGAAGTCATGAAAACTTGGCTTCCGCCACTGATTTTGTGAAAGTAATTGAGGAAAGGCAGGGACTCAAGATCGCCTGCCTTGAGGAAATTGCACTTTACAAGAATTGGTTATCTTTTGAGCAACTCGAAGAGTATGCATACAACCATGGTTCGTCTTCTTACGGATCTTACTTAAAATCCATCCTTACACGGCACTCAAAATAACAAAAAGACCAAATACATATCAACGCATCATGATATGTTGATGAATAAACTTGATTTCTATTTATCTTTCTGATGAGATTTAAGAATGTCAAAATCCTTTATTTTTTCTTCTGAATCCGTAGGCGAAGGTCATCCTGACAAAGTGTCGGATTCCATTTCTGATAGTATCTTGGATGCTTGCCTTGAACAAGACCCTCACAGCAGAGTTGCTTGTGAAACTCTCGTTAAAAGTAATTGCGTCACGATTGCTGGAGAGATTACAACTTCATCTAAATTTGATTATGAAGCGGTTGTACGAAGTGCTATTAAGGAGATCGGTTACACAAACGACGATGATATTTTTCATGCAGACAAGGTATTCATTACCAATCAGTTAACGGCTCAGTCTCGAGATATTGGGCAGGGTGTTGATGCTAATGCAGCCGAAGGAAAAGGAACCGCGGAACAAGGTGCTGGTGACCAGGGGATTATGTTTGGGTATGCTTGTAATGAGACCGAAGAACTCATGCCTGCCCCGGTTATGTTTGCCCATCGAATCCTTCGTAAGATGGCAGAAATTAGGAAAACGACTCAGGAGGCAACTTGGCTCAGACCAGATTGCAAATCACAAGTAGCTTTAAAGTATGACGATGGTAAAATGGTAGGAATTGAAAATGTTGTGGTATCCACCCAACATGCAGATTCGGCCGAAAATGAGACGATTCGCTCCTTTATTACGGAAGAAATTATTAAGCCCTCACTTCCACCGGAGCTTTTATCGGCTAATACCGAATATTTGATTAATCCTACCGGTCGCTTTGTTGTTGGTGGACCTGAAGGAGATTCCGGTCTTACCGGAAGAAAAATTATTGTCGACACTTACGGAGGCTGGGGAAGGCATGGGGGTGGTGCTTTTTCGGGTAAAGACCCAAGTAAAGTTGATCGTTCTGCTGCCTATATGTGTCGATGGGTTGCTAAAAATATTGTTGCCGCTGGACTTGCGGAGCGCGTGGAGATTCAAGTTGCCTATGCAATTGGCCATCCTCATCCAACTAGTATAACTACCGACTGCTTTGGTACGGAAACAGTAGATGAATCAAAAATTCAACAAGCAATCCTGGAAGTTTTCGACTTCAAGCCTGCAGCGATTGTTTCCCAGCTCGATTTGCTCCGTCCAATTTATGGACAAACCACGCATTATGGACACTTTGGAAAATCTGATCTCCCATGGGAGCAATTGACTAAAGTGGATGATTTAAAATCTGCAACCTCCTAACCTTTTTGATCTTTTTTTTCCTTACCACCGTTATCTTACTAAATGACCACTATGACAGAAACTATTACCCCCACACTTGATTATAAAGTTGCCGACATAACCCTTGCTGAATTCGGCCGAAAAGAGATATCCATTGCCGAGCATGAAATGCCAGGATTAATGGCTACCCGTGAAAAATACGGCCCTTCTAAACCACTTGCTGGGGTTAAGATAATGGGTTCCCTTCACATGACGATCCAAACTGCGGTTCTGATCGAAACCCTAGTTGAATTAGGTGCCGATGTTCGATGGTGTTCCTGCAATATCTACTCCACGCAAGATCATGCTGCAGCAGCCATTGCAGCTGCCGGAATCCCTGTATTCGCCTGGAAAGGGGAAACCTTGGATGACTATTGGGATTGTACCTGGAATGCACTCACTTGGCCTGACGGTTCAGGACCTGAGCAAATTGTCGATGACGGCGGTGATGCTACTTTACTCATTCATAAAGGAGTTGAATTGGAAAATGGCAGCGATTGGGTCAATTCCGACTCAGATAGCGAAGAAGAAGAAGTAATCAAAAAATTACTCCAAAAAACTCATTTGGAAAAACCCATACATTGGTCGAAAGTTGCTGAGAAGGTAGTTGGTGTTTCGGAAGAAACTACAACTGGCGTTCTTCGTCTACTCCAAATGCAGGATGAAGGAAAACTTCTTTTTCAAGCAATTAATGTAAATGAC
>DBVA01000207.1:8767-17151 GCA_002308735.1 Opitutia bacterium UBA1276
ACATTGGTCGAAAGTTGCTGAGAAAGTAGTTGGTGTTTCGGAAGAAACTACAACTGGCGTTCTTCGTCTACTCCAAATGCAGGATGAAGGAAAACTTCTCTTTCAAGCAATTAATGTAAATGACTCGGTAACTAAATCCAAATTCGATAACAATTATGGATGTCGTCATTCTCTGGTTGATGGCATCAAACGTGCCCTCGATGTACTTATTTCTGGGAAATTGGCCATGGTTTGCGGTTATGGGGATGTGGGTAAAGGTTCTGCTGATTCTCTTGCCAACGAAAAAGCAAGAGTGATGGTTTCGGAAGTGGATCCCATTTGTGCTTTGCAGGCTTGTATGTCAGGTTACCAAGTTACAACCATTGAAGATGCTTTGGAAACAGCAGATATTTTCGTAACCACTACGGGAAACAAAGATATCATCACGGCTGAGCACATCAGCAAGATGAAAGACCAAGCCATTGTCTGTAACATCGGTCACTTTGATAATGAAATCCAAGTTGCTGAACTTGAACAGATGGAAGGGGTCACCAAGGAAATTATAAAAGATGACTCAGTACCTGGAGGACCAGTGAGTCGCTTCACATTCCCGGACGGTAAAAGTATCTATTTACTCGCAGAAGGTAGGCTGATAAACCTCGGTTGTGCCACAGGTCACCCAAGTTTTGTAATGTCTAACAGCTTTACCAACCAGACCATTGCACAGATCGACATTCGAAATAACCCGGATCGTGAAATTGGTGTAACCCGTCTTAGCAAGGAATTGGATGAGGAAGTTGCCCGTCTACACTTAGACAAGCTCGGCGCAAAACTTACTTATCTTAGCAAGGAACAAGCTGATTATATCGGTGTACCTGTAAATGGTCCTTACAAACCTGATCATTACCGTTATTAGTCTTTAAGTTTATATTTAAACATATCAGACTGCACCTTGAAAAGGGTGCGGTCTTTTTTTTGATTCGTTGACCCAAGTTTCAAGGCAAGATAGGTTGCACCTGATAAATGTTTTACGATGAAACTAAAGTTTATTTAAAAGCAGGAAAAGGGGGAGATGGATGCATGTCCTTTCTCCGTCAAAAGTATATTCCAAAAGGTGGGCCTAATGGGGGAAATGGGGGTCGTGGAGGAGATGTAATTCTTCTAGCGGATGAAAATGTATCGGATTTGAGAGCTTTTCACTTCAAGAAACACTGGAATGCAAAGAATGGAGAACCGGGGAAGGGGAGTGACCAAAATGGAAAAGGGGGTACCCATTGTGTGCTTAAAGCTCCTCTTGGTACTGAAGTCCGTGATATTTTATCCAATGAAATTGTTTGTGAATTACTGGAGCATGAGCAGGAGTTTTTAATCCTGGAAGGAGGAAAAGGAGGACGTGGGAATGCAACCTTTAAATCATCGGTCAATCAAACTCCCAGGCAATTTACAGAAGGTAAACCAGGAATGGAAGGGGATTACATTTTTACCTTAAAAACGATCGCTGATGTTGGACTAGTGGGCTTTCCAAATGCAGGAAAATCAACGCTTTTGAATGTATTATCAAACGCGGCTCCAAAAGTTGCGTCTTATCCATTTACGACCTTAGTACCAACCGTGGGTGTCATTGATTACCCCGAAGATTTTTGCTCGATCACCATGGCGGATGTGCCCGGTCTCATTGAGGGTGCAGCAGAGAATCGAGGCTTGGGTCATCGTTTCCTGCGTCATGTTGAAAGATGTAAAATTTTGCTTTTTCTTTTGGATATGGCGGCAACGGATGGACGGGATCCGATTGAAGATTTTGAACACTTACAAAAGGAGCTTATAGATTATGACCCCCGCCTCGCTGATAAGCCTTTTCTGGTGGTTGGTAATAAAAACGATGAAGAAAATGCTGCAGAAAATATCATGCGATTCCGTAATTCCCTGGATCATTTCGAGCCTCTTTTTATCTCCGCAGTTTTGGAGGATGGATTGAAAGAGTTGCGATCCGTTCTCTTAAAAAAATTAAAATAATCGAGTTTCTTTTTTTTGAACTTGATTAACACAAACGCTTGTGCAAATAAGATCGTATATGAATCTTAATTTATTGGCGGAAAAAAAAGGGGAAAATCGAGGGGAATTATCTCCATATTCCAATCGTTTTGATGAGGAGGAGCCTTCGATGCTGATTCCTCGTATAAAAAATGAATCAGATCAAAAAAGGGCGGAGCGAATTCTTGAGCAGATGAAATCCTCAAGTGAGCGGCTCGATCGGATTCTGTCAGTATTCGAGCGAATCAATCGTTGAAGATGGTTCGAAGAATTATAAAATCCTTGAGTTCAATTGCTTCCCAGATGGGTAGCAAAGGGGGTGCTTCTGGAAAAGGAAAAGCCAAGAAAAGGGGAAATGCTAGCTATTATCGAGATATGCAGCGAAAATCGGTAGCTTCCAGGCTTTCGAATACGGCACAAAAAAAGAAGACCACTACTTAAGCCATTCCTTTTTCTCGATAATGAATTGCCATTGTCCCCGATATCGGGACAGGAGTCCGATTCCAGAAATCGTTGCACCCTTCCTTTTAGAAAATAACTTTTTCCTAATTTCGGAATCGAAGCTGAACAGTCCTAAACGATGTCCCGCTGCTTCCATAAAAAGCGGTTGGGTCATGGCTATTTTTCCTCTGAATTTAAAAGCAGTACCATAATTTTCAGGCTTCAAAGATTGAGGCTTCCAGAGTTGAGCCTCTTTTTCCGCCTTTGAAAAGTCAATCAGGCGTTCTCTGGTTTCAATGATGGGAAAACTTTTTCCTTTTTCTGGGCGCATGCCTTTGGCCTGAAACATCGCACAGATAGGAAAGTGATCACTTGCTCCAAACCCGTCCAATTCATTGGACCATTTAAAGGGAACTTTGCCGGCAGTTGTCATATTAAGCCCTGAAAATTTTTCGACTGAAAAAGAATCGGACACATAAGCAATCCCTTTTTCGTCGTACAGCCCAACCGGAAGTAAAAGATGCATTAAAGTACCCCATTTCCCCTTCCATGCATCCGAACCTCGCTCTTCTGCTTTCAATTCATGCCACAAATTATAAAGGGAGCGGGAGGGGCGAAGTTCTCCTGCGGGTTCTTGGTTTCCGGATAGCAGAATATCATTAATGCCTGAACTTTTTAACTCCTTTCGATAAACTACGGATTGATTATAATGAGAGTTTAGATCTCCACCCACCAGAAAGTCATGGTAGGGATCTGCCTGGAGCAGGCGATCAATTCGTTTTCGAAGAACCTCTGCATTTTGCAGCCTTATTTTCTCCATTTCGCTGGAAGAAGCACCTGATTTCCAATGGTTGTTAAACAAAGTAAAGGGCATACCTTCCACTAAGATCGTAGTTTCTAAAATCGGTCTTGCCCGGTAAAGTGAATGGAGTCGAGTGGTTTTGATTGGAAATTTTGATAGGGTAAGGCATTGCACTGCGGGCCAACTTTCGGAAGATGAGGAAGGATTATATCCCAGAGCGATGTGGTATGGTCCAAGGCCATTGCGGTGCAAGTGATCAAGGAGACTTTCTGCGGCAGAACTTCCACTATTCGGGCTTCGGTCTACTTCAATTTCTTGAAGAAGTAATACTTCAGGCCCTGTGGTTCCACCTATTTTCTGTAAGACCTTGATGATGGTATCCAACTTATTTTGAAATTCGGTTTCTCCATAAACATCCGATTGATAATCATCATAGAGAGAAATACCATCGGTATCGAAAAGATTCTCCACATTATATGCGACAACTTTGAAAGACTTCCCTGCAAAAAGGGATGAACTCAAAAGAATCCAAAAGATAAAGGCTGAGATACCGGCAAACGAAATCTTCATAACCCCCAATTTGAGCAGGGTGAGATTATACTGCAATCCGATTCTCTTCGGTTCGGATAAATACTGGTTTGGAATCCGTGGATTGATCCGGGTCTAAATGATAGCCCTCTTCTGAAAATTGCTTTAGCCCTTCTATATCTTTGATTCGATTGCGAATGAGAAAGGAGCTCATGTAACCCCGTGCTTTTTTTGCATAAAAGCTGATGATCTTAAGGTTTCCATTTTTTTCATCTTTGAAAACGGGGGAGATAATATCCGCAGAAATATCTTTTTCCCTGGCTGCTTTGAAATATTCTTGGGATGCTAAATTGACCAGTAATTTTGATTTAGATTTTGAAAGATCTTGGTTGATCGATTTAGCCAAACGGTCCCCCCAAAAGTCATACAGGTCTTTACCTGCTGGGTTGGCGTATACGGTACCCATTTCCAAGCGGTGAGCTTGGATTAAATCCAGAGGGCGTAATATACCATAGAGTCCGGATAGAATCCGGAGATGTTTCTGGGCAAAACTAAAATCTCCCTTTTTGAAATTCCAAGCCTGTAGCCCCTCATACACATCGCCCTTAAAGGCAAGAACTGCCTGTTTTCCATTTTTTTCCGTATGCCTCTTACTCCACTCTTGGTATCGGTTTTGATTCAGGTTTGCCAGTTTTGAACTTATTCCCATCAGTTTGCCGACCTCTATTGCAGATAGTTTGGCCAGTCCATTGATCAAATCTTGAGACAGAGAAAGGAAATCCGCCTGCGTGCAAACAGAGCTCTCGGCGGGAGTCTCGAAGTCCAAAGTTTTAGCAGGTGAAAGCAAAATAATCATGATTGTTTTTATAATATTTCGCCAAGCGATGTCAAACAAGCCTAGCCACCAAAAAAATTATACTTGCATAAATACACTAAATATGTAAATATGTAAAAATGAGATTTTAGGAAAAGTCCTATCTTCTCCTTTATTTCAATACTTTTCACCCAAAACTTTTTAATTTCTCGGTACTCCATTTACCTAATCCACAAATGAAAAAATATATTCTAAGCTCCATGTTCTTTCTCGCCTTGTTTAGTTTCCCGCTTATCCATGCTCGGGAGATTGAAGTAAAGTATGACCCAAAAATTAATGGAGTCATTCAAAGTGCGATCGATCTTGCTTCAGATGGAGATATCATCCTAGTTTCCCCGGGAAGCTATCAAGAAAACTTAAATTTTGGTAATAAAGATATCAAGATTCAGTCTACCGATGGGCCAAGTAAAACTATGATTGAGGCAGCGGATAAAATGAATTCGGTGGTAATCATGAATGGAGGGACACTCCATGGCTTTACCTTGACTGGTGGAACGGGAACCCCCAAAAAATCTTCCTATGGATCTGACTACTATGGGGGCGGGGTCCATGCTTCAGGGAATTCGGTTATTGAAAACTGTATCATTTACGGGAATGGTCAAGGTGTAGACCGAAAGAATGCAGGCACTTTTGCTGGTGGAGTCTACGCTGGAGGTAAGAATTCCCAAGTCATTCTCCGTAACTCCTTAATTTACAATAACTATGCATGGGCTTGTGGAGGTGCGGTTTTAAGCGACCATAGAGCAAGTGTGAAGATTGAAAATTGTACCATCTTCGGTAATAAATCGACCTCTTTTTTCGGGCATCAAGGTGGGGTGGGCATGGCAAATGGTGGTCAAGTTGAGATATTCAATTCAATCGTATGGGGAAACACGGGTGAAGAAATCGGAGCTTTTTCTGGCATTTACGCGAATGGTACTCAAGCAACGGTTTCCCATTCTTTCATTCAAGGAGGATATCCGGGGGTTGGCAATTTAACTGGTTCAAACCCGGGTTTTATCAAAGAAAACGATCCATTTGGGGCAGACCGCATCTTAGGTACCGCTGATGACGGACTGCGTTTAGATCAAAATTCACCTGCAATCGATCAAGCTAACTCAAAAATCGCTCCTAAAGCTTCAGAGTTTGATGTCGCAAATTTTTTACGCAGGCAGGGGAAAAATATGGATATGGGTTGTTATGAATTTGGAGAGAGTAGAACAACCCAGTCCAAAGAAAAAAAACACTTTGCACTTGGCATGGTTGGTATTGAACCAGCAGATCCGATCAGTATTGGTTATCCAAAATACCCTGCAATCAAAGTTGGAATTCCAAAGTTTCTTATTGGAGTCCATGAAGTTACCTTTCAAACTTGGACTGAAGTTCGAATCGCGGCAAAGAGTCAACTTGGATGGGATTTGAATCGGGGAACGCAGGGGAGCGGTTATCAGGATACCAACCAAAGACACCCGGTTGCCCATATCAATTTCTTGGATGTAACTCTTTGGTGTAACGCTCTTAGCTTACTATCTCAAAGCCAGCCTTGTTACATGATTGAGGATACCAACGGGAATAAGCAAGTTTTTGAGCCTGCTTATTTATCCGATGCCAAAAAAAGGGGTATTTTCATTGAATGGGGTGCAAATGGTATGAGAGTTCCAACCGGAAACGAATGGGAAGCGGCTGCAAGAGGCGGGTTACTTGAAAAAAAATACCCTTGGGGTGACCAGTATCCCGGAAAGGTTCTTGCCAATTGGTATGTGGGGAGTGGTATGCCCAATTCATCTACTGAGGTCGGGAGCTATCAGCCAAATGCATTTGGACTTTTCGATATGGCCGGTGGAGTAAATGAATTTGTATGGGATGATCAACTCAAGCCCACTACCATTCGAATCGATCAGATCAAAGATCGTTTAACCATTAGAGGGGGAACCTGGAATGCTGGGTGGGCCCCAGAAGTGACCCATGGTTGGGAGATTGGAGTTACCTGGACGGGTACGGCTGGTTTCCGTCTCGCACAATCTCAGGTTTTACCAAATCGTGGAGCCCCGGCCTTAAAGGAGCCCAATGAAGTGCCAGGAGGATTTATAAACTACATCACCCTGTTGGAAGAGGTAAAGCGAGAGCTTGCCAAGAAGGAGCAGGAGTTGGTCGACTTGTTGAAACAGGGGGAGGGCAAGGAGAAGACTCTGAAGGACTTGAAGGCTGAGCTTGCCAAGTTGGAACGCGAGTGCAAGGCGGCGGAAGCGGGCTTACGGGCCTGCGAACAAGAGGGAGTACGGATCCGTTCGGAGATCGCGAATGCGGACAAGCAAATCCTGTCCCGGGAACTGCAGTTGATTGCCCTGGGAGGAGAACTGGAAGGTGCCCGCAAGCGCTTGAAGGACGCGGACTGCGAACGCCAAAAGATAGAGGAGCGGATGGAACACCTCAGGGAGGAGATCAAGGACTCGCCCAACAAGTTGAAGACCGCCCATACCCCGGGCTGGCACTACGCACCGGGATACGGCTGGTTGTGGACTTCTCCGAAGCACTATCCCCAGATCTACTCCAATGCCCGGCAGGGTTGGGTCTACTACGAGCAGGGAACGATGGAACCTTGGTTGTACTACGATTATCAACTCGAACAATGGGAGGAATGGTTTTTGGCAGCCCCCCTTTTTTCATCCAATAATTAGTGTAAATACATAACTTATATAAAAACAATCCCAACTTTTAAAAAACTATGAAAACGAGAAAATATCAGGCCTTACCGTTCAACACCAACCAAAGGAGCAGGGGAAGAATGAGCTACGCACTTATCCTCCTGCTTAGTCTGCTCTTCCCCGTACTGGTCAAGGGCCAGGTCCCTTCTACCTGGTCGAGTGCGGGAAGCTATACCTCGGGTGCTTTGGCACTGGACGGCAACGGAGTTACCTACATTGCCCAACAGGATGTGAGTGCTGGCATAGCTTTAAGCAATACTACCTACTGGAAATCTGTAGATTCAGCAGCTCCTACTTCTGCTCCGTCCACCTCTGCTCCTACATCGACCCCGGATTCCACCCTGATCCCGAAAACCGTGGAAGCCAGCCCAGTAGCTCAGATGCAGGTTTCGTCTTCCAAGGATCATAACCAGTCGGACGAATGCTGCGCTGGAGAGGACTTGCACAAGGAGGATCACGAGAAGGCGGGCCCGAGTCCGAGTCAGCCAAATGGTCCGGGCTATGTGGACTACAAGCTGGAATGGGAAAAGGCAAAGAAAGATCTGGTGGCGGTGAACCAACGGATTACCGAGGAACGCGAGCGTCAGAGAAAGCAAAAGGAAGAGATCGCATCCTTGGAAAAGAGCATCCTCGATAAGAGGGAAGAAATCACCCGGGTGCAGGGCGACTGGGATAACTGCATTGCCATGGGTAAGAAATTACTTGCTGAGCTAGAGGGCAAAGCAGACACCCTTACCGGTCTCGACGGCAAGGTAGCCGGCTTAATCACCGAGCGTAAAAGCATCGAGTCAGAAATTACCGCCTGCCTCCTTTTGGTCAAGGAATCGACCGAAGAGTATCAACGCTTGGAGCAGGAGCATGAACCGGTGGCCAACAAGCTTGCGGTCCCTCACCTCAAGGGTTGGCACTATGAAGCCGAGCATGGCTGGCTCTATGTCGAGGTTGGTTCTTATCCCTATGTCTTCTCCGAAAGAATGGACTCCTGGTTGTACTACAAGCAAGGTTCTCATCATCCTTGGCAATACTTTGACTACCAAAGACAAGC
>DBVA01000113.1:0-5342 GCA_002308735.1 Opitutia bacterium UBA1276
TATTATGGCAATGTCTCAACCACGGAGGGCTCCAATACTGGACAGCGTGATCAAATTACCGCTAAGACCGAACTTCAAATCAAGAAGCCTAAAATCGGCCTCCCACAAATGGATGAAAATGGCACCATTACTTCCCGGGGATCCATTTTTATGGAGGTGGAAGTGAAGGCAGAGAAATTTGATGAGACCCAAAGCAATACTTATCAAGGGCAGTCTTTGCCAGGTAAGAAAGTCAGGGAAGCAAAATCACTGGTTACCATTCGTGACGGGGAAATAATTGTCTTGGGTGGTCTTCAAGAAGTACAGGTTGATTCAACAGAATCAAAATATAACTTGTTGAGCGATATCCCCTATTTTGGTGAAAAATTCTTTCGTCCGAAGACGGTAAAATATACGCCCACTGAACTACTCATTTTCCTCAGACCAACCATTATTAAACCCGATTTTGATGAGACCCTGGATAATATAAATTCTATTGATACTAGAATTGAGGGGACTTATGCTCCAAAGTTCGTTTCTCCCTCCGGTAAGATCTTGGGGATGCCTGACATCAACGGAAGAGAACGCATGAAGCAGAATCCCCAGGACATGCCGGCAACTCCTCCAAAACTCTTATGATAAAGATGAGAATGCCGGTTTTATTTTTTTTGTTTTTTGCAATCTGTTTTGCATTTCAGCTTTCGACCCATGCTCAAGGTAACCCTTTTTTAAGACCGGGAAGTCAGAATCGTAAGCCAACTCCAACGGTGAAGCCAGCACCTCCTCCACCATCTCCAAAGCCGATAAACTCGAACTTGGAGTTACGAGGATTCTTCAAGTTTGAGGGAGCCTGGCATTTTGCTCTTTTTGACAAAGTTAAAAACAAAGGTTATTGGCTAAAGAAGGGGGAAAGTTTTGACGATGGAAAAGTTCAAATTGAAAGTTTCAATCCTGAAACGGAGGTAGTCAAAATGAAAGGGGGGCAAACTTTGAGCCTTAAAGCTTCGCAACATAAGATTATGCCGGTACCCAGTGCCCAGCCCGTTAAGAAGAAAAAGACTGCCGTTCCGCCAAAATCTCCCATTCGTCTTCCAAATACAAATCTACCTCGCGTGAAAATTCCACCTCGAAAACCAACGATCACTACCCCCTAATTGCTTATTTAGATGAAAGAAGAGGAAACCGAGGATATTGACGAAGGAGAAAATACCAATCGTTCGCTGCACGAACTTGATTTGGAACTCCAAGACCACATGGATTGGTGGCCAGATATATCTGATTTGGATAGGCTGAATATCTTGGGTGCAAACCGAGAAGATCGGGCCAGGTTGCTTGCTTCGAAAGATTCAAAATCGGTGGAGTCTATCATCAAAGAGATATCAAGAAGATTAGACCTTACTTATGTTGATGATTTTGAGCTTTCTAGTAATCCTACCAAAATCCTACCTTTGCGGCTGATTCATTCATATAGCTGTTTGCCTATTGATGCGATGGAGTCAAGTGTGCAAAAGCCAAAGGTTTTATGCGTAGATGACGAAGAAGGGATCTTGAGAGGCTTTCAGCTTCATTTGCGAAATGATTTTGAGGTGCATGTAGCCTTAAGTGGTGATGAAGGAATTGAGATTTTTAAGAAGGAAGGCGGGTTTTCCATTGTTTTATCGGATATGCGAATGCCTGGAATGAGTGGCTCCAGTATGATCACTGAAATACGCAAAATGGATCCAAAGATTGTCTGCGTCCTCATCACTGGGCATTCTGATTTTGAAATTGCCAAAGACGCAATTAACTCAGGACAAGTGTTCAAAATCCTTACCAAACCTTGCCCTGCTGAAGAATTAATTGAAGTCCTAAAACAAGGAATTCAGCAGTCTGAAAGTGTGGTTAAAAGTAATCTGAGTCCAAATTCTAAGGGAAATAAAGTGCATCTGCTTACCCTATGGCCCCCAACGCCAAGAATGAGTCGGTGGGTCTTTGCCGTTTCGGGTAAAAAACCCATTTGGTATCTTGGCCTTCCCGAGAAAGTTACTCGTGCCATAACTGAAAACTTTGGTATCGGTGCTGAAAGCTTGGATGATTCAGACCTCGATCAGGATGGTGAGGAAGATCAGCAAGATGATTTAGAGGATCAAAATGCTGCGATTATCCGGTTTGTAAATGAAGTTATTCTGAAGGCGATCGTGGACCGTGCCACCGATATTCATTTCGAACCGCATAAAGAAACTTTACAAATCAGGTATCGGATTGATGGGCAACTTGTCCCAGTTCGTGTGCCCGACAACCTTCGCAGTTTTCAGGATGCGATTATTTCCCGTATAAAAATAATGGGTGGTATCAACATATCTGAAAAAAGAAGACCACAAGGTGGGCGTATAAATTTCAGTCATGGGCAGAGTGATTTAGATATCCGGGTGTCTACTTTACCCACTCTCTATGGGGAAAGCATAAGTTTACGATTACTCAATGAAAAATCCCAACCTCTTTCCATGCAAGAACTTGGGTTATTAGGAAAGGATGAGAAGAATATCGTCAATATTCTTGAGAAACCCCATGGTATTGTTTTGGTTACCGGACCGACTGGTTCTGGTAAATCAACCTCCTTGACCGCTTTCATTCGAAGAATTCACAAACCGGAAAGGAGAATCATGACGGTTGAAGATCCTGTTGAGTATGAGGTTGCTGGAATCAATCAGACTCAGGTTAATTCAGAAATTGGATTTACATTTGCCAGTGCCCTGCGAGAAATTTTACGTCAGGATCCGGATGTAATTATGGTTGGTGAAATTCGTGACCGGGAGACTGCTGATATTGCTATTCGTGCCTCTTTAACCGGGCATTTGGTTTTGAGTACACTTCATACCAATGATGCCCCGGGAGCGATTACCAGATTGATTGATATGGAGATCGAGCCTTTCTTAATTGCTTCCTCCGTAGAGATGGTAATAGCCCAAAGGCTAGTTAGGAGATTATGTTCAAAATGTGCCGTGCCTGCTCAAATGCAAAAGTCGGACCTGCAAGCCTCACTTGCCCTACTGGGAGTTGACATTGACGAGTGTAAGTTTGGGGATTCCGTTTTACAGGCCGAAGGATGTCCGAGTTGCCAAAATTTAGGTTACAGGGGCCGTGTTGGGATTTTTGAGCTTATGAAAATGAGTGATTCAATTCACAGCTTAGTTATTAAAAGCGCTTCTGCACCCGACATTCGGGAGATCGCATTGGAAGAAGGCATGAGCACCTTACAGGAAACTGGATGGGCTCAAATTAAGCGCGGTTTAACCACTTTTGAAGAAGTTATTCGATATGCGGACGGAATGATGGATGAGGATGAAGTTTCAGTGGAGTCATCAAAGGTTGATCAAACACTCCCTCCTGTTTCTGAATTACAGTAGTGTAAGGCATGCCTGAATTTAGTTATCTGGGAGTAAATTCGAAAGGCAAGACACTTTCGGGTAATGTTGTTGCAGGAAGCTTAAAAGAGGCAAGGAAGGATTTAAGATCGAAAGGCTTAACTCCTCTAAAGCTTTCTCTTTCCGAGTCTGCTGCTGCAGAAGTTGGAACCAAGAAAAACGCAAAGAACTCTCAGAGTAAAGACATGAAAACTTCTGGGTTAAAAGGCTTTGTTAAGGGTGGATCAAAAGGAGAAAAGGTAGGCCTTGAGTTTCTCAAAAGGTTGGTCGAGCTTCATGGAAGTGGTATGCCTGTAGCCGATGCGGTTAAGCTGTTGAATCAAAGACTATCTGATCCAGTACAAAAAGAAATAGCTGGTTTTCTGTGGAGAGAGTTAACGGAGGGTAGAACCTTGTCCAGAGCGATGCGACACTTACCCCAGTTTTTCAGTGAATCATCCACATTCGTTATTGAGGCTGGAGAGGCGACCGGAAATGTTTCTCCAATCCTTCGAAAAATTATTTCTTATTTGGAGGAGAAGAGGGAAATTCGTGCCAAGGTTTTGAGCAGTATGAGTTACCCTATCTTTGTTTGTTTTATGGCTTTCGGGGTGGTTTTATTCTTCTTGTTTTTTTTACTGGAAAAAATTGAGGAGATGCTTGATTCACTTGGAGGAGAATTAAACTTAATGTCGAAAATTCTTATCAATGGTTCTGAAGTTCTCTTAACGATCGGACCGTTTTTTCTAGTTGGGATTATAATATTTATTGGAGTTGTTGTTCAATGGAGTAAAACAGAAAAGGGGGGAGTCGCACTAGACCATTCGCTACTCAAATTACCTCTTTTTGGTAAAATTTTATTAATGTCTGAACTCTTTCAACTATCCAACTTGTTGTCTGCTTTAATATGGAGTGGAATTGGACTTACCGAGAATTTAAGGTTGTGCGAAAGAACGATCCAAAACCGTTTCATGAGAAATCAGTTTCGTTCAGCACGTGCTTTAGTCAATGAGGGGAAATCTCTTCCAGATGCCTTGCGCAAGTTTAAGTTTATGCCCCTTATGCAGTTGGATATTATTGAAGTCGGTGAGAAGACTGGAAATCTTGGTAACAGTGTCGAAGACGCTTGCAAAGCTTTTAGGGAAGATCTCACCAAAAGAATCAAGGCAATGACAACCTTGGTTTCAGGGGCTGCCCTGGGTTTTGCATTCTCGTTAGTTGCTCTGGTAGCGATTTCTATTGTGACGAGTATTTTTCAGGTTAGCAAAACCATGACTTTCTAGTATCTGGTCGTGAGGTTAATTTTTCTTTTTTGTTTTTTGCTTCTCGGCTGCAATGTGGAGCAGACCGATATCATTTCAGATGACATGCAAAATACTGAATCTTCTTCCGAGGCTTCCGTCCTAAGCAAAGCTGCTACTCAAGGGAAGAATTTCCTTGAGGATGGCTCGGTTTATGAAGGTGAGCTAGTCCGAGGACTTCCACACGGTTTTGGTACTCGTAAGTTTCCCAATGAAGACTTTTATGAAGGACAATTCGTGGATGGTAATGCCCATGGGCATGGTACCATCAGATATAAATCCGATGCGAATCTCGAGAAGTATGTAGGTGCATGGGCGAATGGAAGAAGAGAGGGTTTTGGCACCTTGTTCTTGGCAGATTCATCGAGAATGGTTGGGCATTGGGAAAAGGATGCCTTATTTTATGGAGAATTTCAAAGTGTGGATGGAACCATAATTTCCGGAGAGTGGAATAGGGAATTCATTTCTGAGGGTAAGATGCGAGATGAATTTGGTAATGAATTTACTGGTTTTTTTAACCTAGACGGGAGTTACGAACAAGGATACTTGAAGGTGGCAAATGGAGATCATTATACGGGTAATTTTCTTAACAATCTTTACCATGGGAAAGGTATTTTATCGAAAACAAGCGGATCCCTCTACATCGGTGGATTTGTGGAAGGAGAGTTTTCGGGAACTG
>DBVA01000119.1:0-209 GCA_002308735.1 Opitutia bacterium UBA1276
AGGAAGACTTTCTTTCCGGGTGAGGAAAAGAGTGCGGTACAGCAAAAGTTTACCAATGATAATTTTGATGCCGAAAGTACCCGATCGAACATTGGAGTTGGCCTGCATGACCTGCAGTTGACTCCAACGATGAAGCCCTTGGAGGAGCTCAAGGATAAGGTTACTTTGATTACGGGGTTGGATCGTACTTTCCAGCCGGGTACGGATGT
>DBVA01000119.1:599-6188 GCA_002308735.1 Opitutia bacterium UBA1276
CAGGCTCGAAGCTTGGATCATATTATTGCGGATAAAATTGGTAAGGATACTCCTTTTAAGACATTGGAATTCAGTTGTAACAGTCACAAGGATAACAAGGAATCGATCCAGTTTGATAATATTTCCTGGTATGGAACCGAGCATGTGGCTCCCTCGATGCGGGATCCCTTACTTGCCTACCGCAGGCTTTTTAAATCAGATGAACGCAGTGCTTACCAGAACATCACGGACTTGGTACTTGATGATGCCCGTTCGTTAAAAAAAGACCTGGGTTATTCGGATCAGCAGAAATTTGGCGAATATTTTGAATCCATCCGGTCGATTGAGACCCAGATCTCGAGGCTCGATGGGATGAAGTCCGAATTGAGCAAGGTGGATTTGGATATCCCCTTGGATGGGAAAATGCCGAGGGGTGAATACATTCGCCTAATGGGTGACCTGATGGTTGCCTCTTTGCAGAGTGGACTAACCAATGTGGCCACTTTTATGGTGGGGCCTGAAAGATGGGACACCCCCTATTTATTCGAGAGTTTGTTCGATAAACCTAAGAGCCATCATATGATGTCGCACAACCAAGGAAAATTTGTGGAGGACCTGATCAAAGTGGATCTATTCTATATGGAGCAATTTGCTTATCTTTGCGAAAAAATGAATCGGGTCGAGGAGGCCAATGGCAAGACTTTACTGGATAATATTATGTTCACTTACGGTTCCGGATTGGGAGATGGATCGACGCACCAATACAGTGCCTTGCCCATTCTCGTTGCCGGTTCCGGGGGTGGGAAGTTCGTTACCGGTAAGCACCTGAATGTCTCGGCTAAATCCGGGTTGGTCAAGAAGGTCGGGGGTACCTATAAAACCCCAGAAGGTGGGGTTCCCTTGGCAAACCTTTGGCTTTCACAGGCAAATGCGATGGGTCTGAAGTTAGACCGTTTTGCAGACAGTACTGGAATGATTTCCAGTTTGTTCGCTTAATCTGTTACTTTATCCCTAAGTTTACGATCGGTAACGAATGTACCGAATGGGATCAGCGTGGCGATAAAAAGGTATGCTCCAAATTTTAGAGACCAGTTGAATCTCTTCAGGCAGAAGGCGAGAAGCACGCAATAAGCTACGAAGAGAACGCCGTGAGCCATTCCCACAATTTTTACGGCCATGGGCATCTCAAAATAGTATTTCATCGGCATGGCAACCCCGAGAAGAAGCAGGTAGGAAACGCCTTCAATGTTTCCAAGAATTCGAAGTGGTTTAATCATTTTTAAATGAAGTTTTTATCGATCTATTCCGGTGGTTTCGCTTCCAATAAAGTCGAACCTGAAGAAGGATGGCAAGTGCCAAGGCAATGAAGAGTCCAAACCAAATTGCTTGGTTAAGATCTTCAACCACCTGTTCTGGAATGTTTAACGAATCCGAATTTTCAGAGAGTAAATGGAGTGGGGTCCATGTGATTGGATTTAAAGCTAAAAGTTTAAAGATACTGCTTAGATGCTCATTTTGCCAGCCCACTGCAACCACTAGGCTGGCCAGCAATGGGGTAATCCAAAGTAAACCGACGAATCCCCAAAAGCCTAAATTGAACCACTGTTCACGGCATGCTTGAAGGTATAAGGAACTGGCAAGAACCACAAGAAATGGGATGGAAATAGTAGAAAAAATAGTGGATTGGAGATTCCAGATCTCTGATGAATTTGCAAGGGATATAAAAATTGCATGAACGGCAGCCGTAATCAATGACAACAGCCCAACCAACCAGAATCCGCTCCCTTCATCGGCTGCCCAAGGAATTTTGTTAAGCTCAAGCTTTTGTGACCTCTGCAGGCCCTTGAGGTAGAGATGTAAATTAGGACAGCAAATATTTACCAAGGCAAGAATGGCGAGAAAAGATAAAGCGAAATAAACCGATTGAACCACCACCATAGCAATTTCGGGCTTCCCAATGGAAGCAACCATATTGGTGGAGAAGGTTTCTCCCAGTAATCCATTTGCTTTTCCATCGGAGAAAAAAGCCCACAAAGAACCAAGCAATAAAAATTGGAAAATTGTATACAATATCAATCCGGAAGGCTTAGAAAAAGCAGGTAGGGCTTCATTTCTCCACTTGCGATATGCGGTTATGATCAGGGTTAAGATGATCAAGCCTTGCATGAAGAAGGTAAATGCGGAGGGAGATATCGAGAAATTAAAAAAGGGTACATCCTGCCAAAATTCCGCAGCTTTTGACTCAAATCTTCCAAGCTTGTTTTCCCCAATCAAGAGAAGGCTTGGTAAGATCTTACCGAAATAAGTGGGGAGAATGGTGAGGAAAGAAAGGAAGGAGATTCCGGCCTGCCCCAAGACTGGTAAAAAAATGTATAGACCAAGCACCGCAATTCTAGAGACCCAGGAGGCTGCACGGGGTCGGGGTACGACCAGACCAATGACATGGGCAGTAAGGTGATAGAAAAGGACCGAGCAGAAGAAGACCGAATAAAGATGAAGAATATTAAGCCAGGGAAGTTTGCCTACCACCACGCAGTGGATCAGGAATGGAATGGTCAGGAAGAACATGAAATATTCCCTTGCCGGTAAGCCAAAGAGATAGCCCCCAATTTTTGAAAATGGACTCATCGGGGTCATTCTTTGATAGTCGAGTAAGCCGGTTTCCTTTTCCTCTGCAGTAATCGAAGCAACCCGTCCGGTACCCAGAAACATCAGGAGGAATCCTTGAAATCCGAGTAATAAGGGGAAAGCATTCCGGGCCCCGTTGATCGGGTTCTCCGCCATCGTTCTAACGCTTTGGATCGCAGGGTCATAATGCTGATGCTCTTGCATTCCGTTGAAATACGCGGAGAGATATAAGGTCGCGCTTAAGATCAATGAAAAGAGGCCGGAAGCAATCAAGTGCTTGGTCCTAAGTCTCTCCCGAATCCCTTTGATAATAAGTGGATTCAAGGATTTTTTCCTTTCTTAATTCTGCCTGCTTCAACTTCTAAAAATAAATCTTCCATTTTAGATTGCTTAAGATGAAAGTTTGAAACTTGGGCTCCTGATTCAATCAGTTTTGATAAAAGGGCAGCTGCACTCTCCGAGTCCCCGGTATGAGTTAATTCAAAATGACGAGCATCATCATCCAGCTGAGCATGTTGGGTAATCTCAGGGAACTGGGAAAATATATCAGGCAAAATTGGAAAATGATTCACCACTTCGAGTTGAATCATTCGAGAAGGGGAGGCGGAAGCGGAAACTTCTTCGATCGATCCACTCAACTCCATCGAACCATGATTCATGATGCCAATCGAATCGCATAAATCTTCTAATTCGGAAAGGATATGAGAAGATACCAGGATGGTTTTGCCTAAAGAAGCCAGTCGTCTGAGAAGGTTCCGAAGATCAATCCTAGCTTTAGGGTCAAGGTTGGCCGCTGGTTCATCCAGAAGTAAAACCGAGGGATCATGGACTAAGGTCTTGGCCAGAAGAGCCCGTTGTTTCATGCCGCGGGATAAGGTTTTGCATTTCGCTGAAGCGTTTTTTTGTAAATCGGTTAAGTGGAGGCATTGATCCACTTTCTGTTTTCTTTGAGTCCGGTTTAAGCCATAGGCATGGGCAAAAAGATCACAGAATTCATCCACTTTCAACTCATCATAAACCGGAGGAAAGTCGGGCATGTAGCCTAAATGCTTGCGGGCCTCCTCGGGTTGGTGAAGTAATGGAATCCCATCGACAAAGATTTCTCCAAAAGTGGGCTCGAGAAGGGTGGCGATTGCCTTAATTGTGGTGGTTTTACCGGCACCATTTGGGCCGATCAAGCCATAAACAGTTCCACTTGGAACGGAGAAAGAAAGCTGATCTACCGCAACATGATCGCCGTAATGAATCTTGAGATCGGTTACTTTAATCATTTCAAAAGGCTGGTTGATGAAGGCTAGCTTGCACCGGCCAAAAAGCGAGTACAACTTTTTCTTGCCTAATGGATCAGAAAAGCAAGATTGAAACTTTAACTAATTAAACCAGATGATTTCTAAAAAGCTGACTATCCCCCTCCTTTTAGCCTCCTGCTTTTCCCTTCATGCAGAAAAACATCTCTTTGATGGAAAGACCTTAAATGGTTGGGATGGAAAGCCCCGTCGTTCCGATGGTTTACTTGCCTTTCAAGTTCATCAGGGTCCATCGATGAAGCTATTCTTTAAGAATATCGTTCTTAAGTAATTGGATCATTGAGAATGGAGATAAAACCATCTCATGCTATTGATCTTCGGAGCGATACCGTGACTCAACCCTGCGAGGGAATGCGGGAGGCGATGGCTCGTGCTGAGGTGGGGGATGATGTAAATGGAGATGATCCAACGGTTATTCGCCTCCAGGAGAAAGTATCTGGCTTGCTCGGGATGGAGGCCGGTCTCTTTGTTCCAAGTGGAACCATGGCAAATGCGGTGGCAATCCGTACTCATACCCAACCTGGGGATGAGATTGTAGCGGAGGAACAGAGCCATCTTTATGTTTATGAGGGTGGGGGCTATGCCGCACTTTCCGGTTGTTCAATCGCATTGGCCAGAGGTCATAGAGGAATTTTGTCACCTCATGAAGTGGAGAAAAAAATTCGCAAAGCAGAAGGAAGCCGCAGCCATTATCCGAATGCTTCTCTCATCTGCCTGGAAAATACCTCCAATCGGGGAGGTGGTACCTGTTATCCGGTTGAGGTTTTGGATGAAATCGTTCGAGTCGCTCAAAAAAAAGAGTGCCAAATGCACTTGGATGGGGCTCGTTTATTTAATGCGGTGGCCGCATCCGGATTAAGTGCCCAAAGACTAACGCAAGGGTTTGATTCGGTATCAGTTTGCCTGTCCAAAGGACTGGGAGCACCGGTTGGCAGTGTGCTCGTTGGCACCCGTGCATTTATTCATCGAGCACATCGATGGCGAAAGATGCTCGGTGGAGGCATGAGGCAAGCAGGAATTTTAGCAGAGGCTGGACTGTATGCCATTGAAAATAATATGAAACGGCTTGAGGAGGATCATCGCCGTGCCAAGCTCTTAGCAGAGGGAATCAAGGATATCCAAGGGCTCTTTGTCGAAATGGAGACGGTTGAGTCCAATATGGTATATGTTAAAACTGAAGGTTCTGCCCATACTTGGCAACAAATGCTTTCGGAACTGGGCCTTCTCTGTTTTGCTTTGAATGAAAACACTCTTAGATTTGTGCTTCACTTACACATTGATGATGTTCAGGTTGCAGATGCGGTTCAGATGATTTCAGGCTTATCCATTCCATGAGTGAATTTCTTGGTAAGGTGATTATCGCTGGAGGTTCCGGATTTTTGGGACAAAAATTAGCCCGCTCTTTGATCAGCGATGGGTATGAGGTTGTGGTACTTGGTCGCCAAGATCATGGCCCAAAAGTTGCAGGGCGTTTTGTGCAGTGGGATGGCAAAAGTTTAGGGGGTTGGGCAAGTGAACTCGATGAATCCATCGCTCTTTTTAACCTAGCAGGGCGTTCAGTGGATTGCAGGTATACCCGAGAAAATAAAGCCCTTATCCTGAACTCCAGGGTTGATGCCACCCGTATCTTGGGTCAGGCAGTAACCGATTGCAGGAAGCCTCCCTTGGCTTGGTT
>DBVA01000044.1:0-243 GCA_002308735.1 Opitutia bacterium UBA1276
GATCAATTGGGACAGGACCCCTTAATTTTTGACCAGGTGGAGGACGGGGGCATCGCCGGGCGCCTATCCACCGGATTTGTATATGCGGATACCAGCATGGTATTGGCCACCATCAAGAGCGATCCCGCAGGCTTTGTCACCGAGACCAGTAATTTTCAGGAAATGAATAGCTCGGTGAGTACCTCCAGCCTGCATGGAGAGACCAATGGGTACCAGTTCGCTTACTGGTCGGTCAATGGCGTC
>DBVA01000044.1:532-15128 GCA_002308735.1 Opitutia bacterium UBA1276
GTCGGTCAATGGCGTCCGCCAGGCCGGACCCACCGGGGTATCAATGAGTAAGGTCGATCAAAACATTACCCAGACCACCAACATCATTGCCCACTACCTGGCTAGCTCTGAAGATTCTGATTCCGACGGGGTGATGGACTGGTTCGAACTCTATCAATTCGGGAATCTCAATCAGGGACCCAATGACGACCCGGACGGGGATGGCTTTTCCAATAAGCGGGAGGGTGAACTCGGACAGGAAGCAACCATCGTGGACCTAGTGGAAGACGGGGGCATCGCCGGCCGACTATCCACCGGATTTGTGTATGCTGATACCTCGATGGTCTTGGCCACAGTCAAGAGCGACCCGGCGGGATTCGTCTCTGAAAGTAACACCTATCTCGAACAAAATGGTTCCCTCTCCACCTCCAGTTTGCATGGAGAGACCAATGGGTATCAATTTGCTTACTGGTCGGTCAATGGCGTCCGCCAGGCGGGCCCCACCGGGGTGGCCAGCAGCAAAGTGGATTTCGAAGCCAATTCATCAACCAACACCACGCAGGCAAATTTTTACCACGGGTTTAAGCATATCAACGACGCCGGTGCGGACGACTATCTCTTTTTAAATTCCAATGCCACCAAGAGAGTGGAAAGTGCGAATGTATCCTATTGGTGCAGTGCCACCGCTGGCACCCCGGCCAGTTTGACCTACAAGTTCACTTTTCCGGGTCCCAGTTCCTCGATTTTTGCAAAAGTACCAACAAGCTCCTATAATTTCGGGGCTAATTCCGGATCGGCTTCGGTTTGGGGATCAACCGATAATTCCACTTGGACCCTGCTCTTGGACAACCCCACTCCGCAAAGTGTTGATTCCTACCTGACTTATTCCGAAAATCTTCCCGCCTCCCTGCTTGGAACCCAGGATTTGTATCTGCAAATTCGATTTCAGACCACCGGAAGCATGAACATTTTGGCTCAATTCGCCAGAAGTGGAGAAAACGCAACCAGCGATGCCTTTTTTGTGGACGCGAATTATTCCACCTCCAGCTCAAGTGCACATGAAATCATCGCCCATTACCTGCCCAGTGGTGAGGACAGTGATTCCGACGGGGTAATGGACTGGTTCGAGCTCTATCAATTCGGAAACCTGGATAAGGGACCAGACGATGACCCGGATGGGGATGGCTTTTCCAACAAGCGGGAGGGTGAACTGGGACAGGAAGCGACTATTTTTGACCTCGTGGAAGACGGGGGCATTGCCGGTCGACTCTCAACCGGAGTCTTGTACTTCCAACAGCAAAATAGACCCCCTTCCCATTTGGAACTGAACAGCAACATTGCTTACCTCAACAAAGAAGCGAACCAAACCATCGGAACTTTTACCCCCACCGACCCCGACGATCCAAACCTTTTACGCACCTATAATATCTCCCTGGTCGATGGAAATGGATCCACTCATAATGCCCTCTTTAATCTTTCCGGGATGCAACTGCGGGCGGCTCAATCCCTGACCACCGAGGGAAATTTCTCCATTCGGATAAAAGTAAGCGATGATGAAAATGCCTCCCTCGAAAAAAACTTCACCATTCTGGCAATCGATCCATTACAGGATGATGATGGGGATGGGTTGGGCTACGAGGCGGAACTCATCGCCGGCACCAATCCGAACAATCCCGACAGCGACGGAGATGGAGCCAGTGATGGTTCCGAAGTTTCTGCAGGAACCAATCCACTGGACGCCAGCCTCTTCCCCAACCGCCCACCTGCCGATCTCAATTCCACCGCTCCCCTGGTCATTGCCGAAAACCAACCGATCGGTACGGTTGTGGGCGAGTTCAATGCCACCGACCCGGATGGGGATTCCCTTACTTATCATTTGGTAAGCGGAGATAATAATAATTCATTATTTACCCTGGACTCCAACGGAATCCTTTTTTCAGATGTTGTGTTCGACTTTGAAAAAAATGAATCAAGTTTTTTCATTATGGTGCAGGTTACTGATGAACAAAATTCATCCTTCTTTAATGAATTTACTGTTAGTATTTCTGATATTATCAATGAACCTCCATTTTATAGTGCGAATCTGCGATTGTGGCTTGATGGAAAGGATATAAACGGAAACGGAACTTATAACTCTAACTACATTGAGGGTAAGCAGACAACCACCTGGCACGATAAGTCCGGTTTTAAATTTCATGCTTCACAATCTAACGTAAGTGATAAGCCATTGTTTTCTGAAGGCGGCGGGCTTCTTTTCGATGGTATTTCTGATCATCTTACTTTGGGTAGTAATTTCTTATTTTCAGAAAATGATGGAATGACTATTGTTGTTTCGGCAATTAACTCGGAAAAAAATTCGACTGGATTCCTATATCACTTTGGCAATCTTGCACAACAATGCGTAGTTTTAGGGAGTACATCAACAAGTGTCTATGCTGGCACCTCTACTAATCATGGTGGAATTATTGAAAAATATCCAATCAATGAAACAAAAAACATGATTAGTTCATTTGTCATTCGTTTCAATGATTCCCAATCAGTTTATTCTAACCAAAGTTTAATTGGCACCGAAAATATATCACTTACCAGTCTAAGTGATTCAACAATTTCGAATTCTGCAATAAGATCAAATGATAGTGGTCCTATTACAATTGGCGGACAAAGCAAAACTCATAAGCAACAAAACAGATTTTTTGAAGGAATCATCAATGAAGTTATTGTTTTCGACACTGCTCTTTCTACATTAGAGTTAAAGACTGTTGAGAGCTATCTTGTTAAAAAATGGAATAATAGACCCGAAGGGCTTACTATTATTAGGCCTCTTAATATTTACGAAAATCAACCTGTTGGCACGATAATCGGCGAATTCAATGCTACTGATCCGGATGCCAATGCCACTCTAAGTTATGCGTTGATCGATGGAAACGGATCGAGCGACAACCATCTTTTTTCCCTTGAACAAAATGGTAACCTAAAGACCGCAACCGTTTTTGACTTTGAGAACAATCAGTCCAATTACTCCATTCGGGTACAGGTAAAGGATGAGTACAATGCCTCCTTGGAAAAAGTATTTTCCGTGCAGTTAGAAAACTTGAATGAAAATCCGGTCATTCACTCCGCAAATATTGGAAACAAGGCCCCCACCCTGCTTGGCTTGGTTACCGTTCCGGAAAATTCCACTTTTGCACTCGAGGTCAATGCCAGCGATCCGGATAGGGACCCAATTCATTTCTACAAAACTGCAGGATTGGATCGGGATCAGTTTGATCTCAATGCAAGTACTGGAATTCTCACATTTAAAAATCCACCCGATTTTGAAAACCCAACCGATGCAGATGGAAACAATTCCTATGCCGTATGGTTCCGGGCAGAAGATGGAAATGGTGGTTACTCCGAAAAAAGATTAACCGTTCGAGTGACCAATGTAGTGGAAGACTTCGATCAGGACGGGATTGAGGATTTTTATGACCTAGATGATGACAATGATGGATTTTCCGATATCGAGGAAGTTGCTTACGGTTCCGATCCAAGGGATCAAAATTCCACCGCCAATGCGGCTCCGCAAATCACTTTGGCAACTGAATTTCCAAATCAAATCGGAGAGAATGGAGTCTTTCATATTGGACATCCGGAGAATCAGACTGACATCATTCGGGTAACCGCCTCCGATTCGGATGGGGATGAGCTCCATTTTTCGATTCATGGGAACCAGAATCTGCCCCTTTTGGAAATCAATGCCACCACCGGTGATTTAAGATTTAAGAATCCACCGGACTTTGAAAATCGGGGCGGGCATAATAAAAATGGAGTTTATGGAGTCGTAATTCGGGTGAGCGATGGAAAGGCCCATCATGATCAACCCATTTTTGTATGGGTACAGAATCAAAATGAGCCACCCACCGACTTAAATACCAGTGTTCCCCTGGAGGTTTTGGAAAATCAACCGGCAGGTTCTTTTGTGGGCAACTTCGATGCCATCGATCCCGATGCCAATTCCACCTTGACCTTCAGCTTGGTCGAAGGAAATCAATCGGATACAAACTTCGAGTTCATACTGGATTCGAACGGTACCCTGCGAACTGCGGTATCTTTTGACTACGAATCACAAACTGAAGAAGGAAATCCCCTGCAAATTCTAGTTCGGGTAAGCGACGAACAAAATGCATCCCTTGACAAGCAGTTCGCCGTCTTGATTCTGGATGAATATGAGCCTTTTGAGACCCCACCGGCGGAGGACCAGAATGAGAGCATGGACCGCAACGCCACCCTACCTCCATTTATCGATGGCAACTACACGGATGACAGCAACGCCACCCTGCCTCCATTTATCGATGGTTACTACACGGAGGACGACAACGGCACCCTGCCTCCATTTATCGATGGTAACTACACGGAGGACAACAACGCCACCCTGCCTCCGATTCTGGATGACAACCAGAGCCTAGTGGAGGATAATTCAACGCTTCCACCAGCGATCGAGCCCGAACCGGAACCAGAATTTAATCCCTATGCTTGGATACCGATCATTCAAACCGATTATCCGGAAATCCTAGAGGATGGAAGCATTCGGATGTCAGGTCGGGTGTTGTATGATGGTGGTGGAAATATTTCAGAATTTGGATTCCTGCTCGCCCCTACCCTGCGAATCAAGCAGCACTCGCCAGATACCATTCGGATGGAAGCGAATGGAACCGTGGATGGATTTACCCTGATTATTCCCGAAAGCCCCTACCCTCATCGGCTCTACTTACAGGCCTACTCCATGAATGAGGCAGGCATCGGTGTCGGACAGCGCAGAAGGTTAAAGATTCCCGAAGCTCCCCTCGAATGGTGGGGAGATGCGATCCAAGCGGAAGGAGACTGGTTGCAGTCACCCTGGTTTGGAGCCTTTAAATATTATGAACGGGGCTGGCTCTACCATGGAGAACTGGGCTGGCTCTTTGCCTCTCCCGCGGAGGATGGAGTCTGGCTCTGGGGAAGCGCGAACCAATGGATTTGGACCAACGATGGCGTGTACCCCTACCATTACCGCTGGAACGATGCGGGTTGGGGAATCTGGCAACGGTCAGAATCCGGAGTGATCCGCACCTACAATTACACAACCGGTAGGTACGAGAATTGATTCTTTTTATCGGGTAGGACTTGAGCTTGCCCATGCCCTGCTCTTTTCTCCAGAATGATAAGATCGTGAAAATTTTCTTCCCCCTGCTCTCCCTCCTCCTCTCCCTCGCGGATTCTTGGGGAGTGGAAACGAACCAATGGGAAAAGGTAAAAGAAAAAGATGGGGTTGAAGTATTTCAGAAAAAGGTGGGGGATCATCTCGCATTTCGCGGGGTCGGTACCCTAAGGGCTACCCCGAAAGAATTCCTCAGGGTACTCCATGATCCATCCACCTGGCCCCGCTGGGTAGAGAATTTAAAAGCCGGAAAATTGATCGAGAAAAAATCGAAATCACACTTTATTTTTCACCAAGTGATTGGAACTCCCTTTCCAATGAAGGACCGCGAAGCAGTATTTCAGTCGATCTTATCCAGAAAGAATTCAAGTACAACCCTAGTGGAGATGAAATCGGTCAATCATCCTGCGGTTAAGAGGTCAGAAGAATGTATTCGGATGGAGATCATCTATTCCCTCTATCAAGTTGAAGAGCTCGGGAAAGGAAAGATACGGGTAAGCTTTGAAAACCTTTCCCATTCCGGCGGGACGGTTCCCAAATTTTTAAGCAACTGGGCGGCCCAGTCTTATCCGGTATCCTTACTCCGGGGGATTGAACGGGAACTTCAAAAGAAAGAATAAAAAAAGGCCCCCCTTTCAGAATCCGAAAGGGGGGCCGAAGAAAGAATCAATTAGACAAGGTGACGGAAAGGAGAAGCCAACAATATGGGACAAGCTTGGATTCTATGTTCCATCTCGAATTCTGATTTCGATTGGATCACCTTGTTTCTCTTTTACGAGTTCTTACCCAAAGAGGGAGGAACCCGCGGGTAGCTGAGCAGGGAATGAGGATCCCACCAGGCAGGTGGGAAATCGGGCGGCAATTTGAATCCTTGCCGCTTTAATTTTTGACGATTGGATTCTGGAAATGTTGGAATGCTCATAATGAAGACCCTCCTGAGGTAATGATGTGGTTAAGTTAAAATACGATGAAGCCGGGTTGATCTGGATTGCCGGTTCTGGCTTAAACTGGACCGTATCTCCTTTCATCCTACTTCGTTGCATTTGACTCTTCCACCTTAACGGCAATGCCCTGGAGCATTCCCGAGGAGGAATCCGTGTGTCCCATCTCATGTGTAATGACATGATTTTATCCCTTTCGTTTGTGGTTTTAGTTTTTGAATTACCTCCCCGCAGAGGCCTCGAAAGTTTGGACTGTTTGGATACTGGAATGGTTCAACGAGTTGCGGAATCGTTGCGTAAAAGAGACCGTCTGCAAGATTAGTGACTTGCTTCTTATCTAGCTGGTCAAATAAAGTCCCGCCAAGTACCACAAACCAAAAAAAGCTCATGAATTCCCGTATTGCAAATTTTATTCTTACTTTTCTTTTTTTCTCTTCGGTATACGCCAAGACTCCCAATGTGGTCATCATGTTCATGGATGACTTGGGCTATGCAGACATTGGACCTTTTGGGGCCAAAGATTTCCCGACCCCACACTTGGACCGCATGGCAAAAGAGGGAAGAAAATTCACCGACTTCTATGTTACCCAAGCGGTTTGCTCCGCATCCCGTGCCGGTCTGTTAACCGGTTGCTATAATGTTCGCATCAACATCCTTGGGGCATTGGGGCCAAAATCAAATATTGGCATCAACCCGGAAGAGGAAACCATTGCCGAAATTTGCAAACAAAAGGGATATGCCACCGGATGCTTTGGAAAATGGCATCTGGGACATCATAAGAAATTCCTACCCTTACAGCATGGCTTTGATCAATACTTTGGACTCCCCTACTCCAATGATATGTGGCCCTACCATCCGGGTGTCTTACACCTTACCATGGAAGAGCGACTCAAACGCTGGCCCCATCTTCCCTTGATCGAAGGAAATAAGGTGATCAATCCAAAGGTTTCCGGTGAGGATCAGAAACAATTAACCAAGCAATATACTGAGCGTGCGGTTTCCTTCATCGAGAAAAACAAGGATAAGCCTTTCTTTGTCTACCTCCCTCATAGTATGGTTCATGTGCCGCTTTATGTCTCGGATGCTTTCAAGGGGAAAAGTGGAGCCGGGTTATTTGGGGATGTGATGATGGAAGTGGACTGGTCCGTAGGCGAAATCATGAAGGTACTCCAAAAACATAAATTGGATGACAACACCCTATTTATATTCACTTCCGATAATGGACCCTGGCTAAATTATGGGGATCATGCCGGTTCTGCCGCTCCTCTGCGGGAGGGCAAGGGAACCATGTTTGATGGTGGATGTCGGGAACCGATGCTTGCCTGGTGGCCGGGTACCATACCTGCAAATTCGGTGTGCAAGGAACCTTCCATGACCATTGATTTACTCCCTACCATCGCCAAGTTAATCGGTGCTGAGCTTCCGGATCAAAAAATTGATGGTAAAGATATCTGGCCTTTATTCGTGGATGATCAGGCAAAGTCACCCCAGGAAGCTTATTTTTTGTATTCCGGAAATCAGTTACAGGCAGTTAGGCAGGGAAAGTGGAAGCTTCATTTCCCGCATGGATACCGAACCATGGCAGGAAAACCAGGGGGCACCGGAGGGATTCCCACCGATTATTCTCAGGCAAAAATTGAGCTTTCCCTTTTCAATTTGAGAACAGACATCGGAGAAAGTAAAAACCTCAAAGATGAAAAGCCCAAGATGACCCAAAAGCTTAGTGAACTAGGCAAGGCCTTTGATCAGGAGATGAAAAAGTCTAAAAGACCAGCCGGAAAGATCTAAATAAGATCATCCCTTGTAGCATGCTTCCTAAGCTTTCTTTCTTACTTCTAATCCTTACGGGAGGATTTCTCGGTTGTTCCAAGCAGACTCCAACCGAAGTCGTACTGGATTGGGAGGAACAGGGATGGATTCGGGTCGCGGTTCATGGAGAGGTTGGACCCAGCGAAAGGAATAGTAAATTAAGCAGCGAACAAGCTCAGTCCGTGGAGGCTTCCTGGGTGGAAAGAGGAAGAAGAAAAACTAAGGTTTACTCCCAAAAGACTCACTACCACATGGTTCTCCGCTTTTTTAAGGAGGATGGGGATCAATTCTCAGTGGTGATGAAAAAGAAGAAATAAAAAAGGCGATGGATTTCTCCACCGCCTTTTACATTTAGAAATCTAAATTGCTGATTAAGCAGACAAAGCTTCCTTGGTTGTCTTGATAATCATGGCTGCAATCTGGTAAGGATCACCGTTGGATGCAGGACGACGATCTTCTAAACGACCTTTCCAGCCATCTTGAATCGTACCCACAGGAATCCGAATGGAGGCACCACGGTCAGATACACCGTAGCTGAATTTGTCAATCGACTGGGTTTCATGCAAACCAGTTAGGCGCTGATTATTATCGGCACCATAAACGGAAATGTGACGCTCAATGTTTTGGCCAAATTCTTCACAGATTTTCTTAAAGAGTTCCTCTCCTCCTTCGTCGCGCATTGCTCCGTTGGAGAAATTGGCATGCATTCCCGAACCATTCCAGTCACCTTCAACCGGTTTTGGATGCAAGTCGATGGCGATTTCATAATTCTCGGCAGTACGCTCCAAAAGGTAGCGAGCCAACCAGATTTGGTCCCCAGCGGATTTGGCACCTTTGGCGAAGATTTGATACTCCCACTGCCCCATCATAACCTCTGCGTTGATACCTTCCACATTCAAACCAGCTTCCAGGCACAAATGCAAATGCTCGTCGACTAAGTCACGGCCTTTGGTATTCCTTGCACCTACGGAAGTATAATACGGTCCTTGGGGTCCTGGATATCCCTCTTTGGGAAAGCCAAGTGGTAGGTTGGTCTCTAAATCGATTAAGGTATATTCTTGTTCAAAGCCGAACCAGAAATCGTTGTCGTCGTCATTGATAAGTGCTCTTCCATTGGACTCGTGGGGTGTACCGTCAGGATTAAGAACCTCACACATAACCAACCATCCATTTCCTCCAAATCGATCCGGATCAGGAATCACATAGGCAGGTTGCAAGAGACAGTCCGAAGAATCTCCGGTTGCTTGCTCGGTGGAAGAACCGTCGAAAGACCATTGCTTCGCGTCCTCAAGCTTACCGCTGAAATCTTCAACGATCATCGTTTTACCTCGAAGGCTCTGGGTTGGCTTGTAGCCGTCGAGCCAGATATATTCTAGTTTGTGCTTACTCATATATGTAATTTTACGATTTGGGTGTATGGAACGAGGCGATTCACCTAGTTACTGAAAGGGTAAATATAGCAATCTTCTAGCAAACAAAATGCCAAAGCATCTGCAAGCCCTTAAATTGAACAAAATTGAACAACTTTTAGTTGTGGGTCGGATCCACCGGAGCTTCCACCAGAAGCCGGAGTTCCTGGCTCATTCCACCCACAATCTTCTTCCATGTCTCTTGCTGTTTTCCCATTTCTAGAAAGAGTTCATGGTCCAAAGAAGAAACCAACCAGGCGGTTTCATCCAGTTCATCCTCGAGTTGTCCCGGGGACCAACCGGAATGGCCCAGAAAACAGGCAAGCTTAACATCATCGCATTCCTTGGCCAACGAATCCACTTTTTCTAAATCGATACCGAAATACAATTTAAAGGAAGAGGATTCTTTCATCCATTCCCATGCGGCAACAATAATTTTGTCGGTTTCAACCGGTCCCCCTTCAAAGACTGGAATGGAGCCGTATGGGTTTCCTTTAAATTGGTCATCAAGTTGCTCGAGGGTACGGTTCAAAGGACGGTTTAAAATCACACCTATGGTTCCCGAGTCTTCGGAATGTGCGGAAAGGAAGACGACCGATTTGTAGAAATTAGGATCCTTTAAGCTAGGATGAGAAAGGAGGATATTGCCCGAAAGGCATGTCTGGGTTTTATATCGGTGGGTTAAATTCAATTTAATTCGATCTCCTTTTCAAAACCATTCTGCAGAAAAATGAAAAATGCAAGATTTTCTCTGAAAATCTTACCTTTTGTGCTCACTTTTATCTTTTTCGTACTAGCCAATGACTAGAAAATGAAACTTATCCTACCTCGGCAACTGCTGAGGATTTCGATTCTTCCAATTCCTCCTCCTGAGTTTCAGAGGCAACAACATCTTCGACTTCACCGGGAACGCTCGGAGGTGCGGTGGCTTCTGCATCCCCCCATTGCTCATCATACAATGCCTTGAGGTGGGTAAATACTTCGATGATCGAATCATCTTTTTCGATTTCAAATAACTTAAGGATTAGTTCCTTGTTGTTTCGAAGTTGGAGTCTTTTTCCCAAAGTCTCCATTCCCCGGTAACTGTTAATGACATCTCTAGCTTCTTCTTGCTTTTCCAAGATTCTTTTTGCTTCCCGATAAGTAATGCTCATGTTTTTTCCTCCATTTCAATTGATTTCAATTTTGTCACGCCGAGGAAATCTGAATTCCACCACGCACCACATCTTCTTAGATAGAAAAGCTTAGTAGATTGTTCGATTAAAATCGAATAATTGTGAATAAGTTTTTGAATCGGGACATCTTCAATGGTTTTTTTAACCCCATTCAGGAGGTACAACCACAACTTATTGAAAAAGAATTTGTCTATTCGAAAGCAAGTTGTCGTCTACTTTGATTGCTTTTTGTTTGAGCTTTCTCAAGTTTACCGAAACTCGAAGCCGGTTATTTTGGACAACGGAACTCATTGCCAATCCTCTCTTTAAATATGAATCACCTTGTCCGAAAGCGATTAAACCACCCCTTTTCGCTAATTTCGAAGTATCCCAATGATCGGAAACGGATTTCAAAGCAACGATGTAAATAATTTGCTTATCTTGACGGGAAAGTTTTGCCGCATCTTCAAAAGATTCCGAAGTTTTGACTTTTATTCTTCGTCCTTGAACCTTCGCTTCGCTTAATTCAATCAGGAAGGAAAGCCTTTCCGTGAATAAACAGTTGTCGGAGCCCACAACCAAGAGAACAACCTCTTGGTCGACCGGAGGAAGATGTTCGGGTTGCCAGGAAAAATGCTGGATAGATCTAACCACGATCGCCGCCTCCAGATTGACCACCCTCAAATCAGCCTTACTGGGTTTCATCGTATCGCTTCCTTCAACCGTTGAGCTTAGCAAGCAAGGGCATATCATGAGAGCAAACCAGAAAACCCGGGAAACCCGAAGTAGTCTAAGTAGTTTATTACCTTGTACTCTCATCCTAAAACTTCTTGTAAAGGCTGAGGAGAAAAGTTCTTTCCACCCGGGCAGGCTCCACATCAACACCGGGATACATGGTCTCAAGATGATAGGGTTCCAACAAATCTCTACCAAACAAACCGATTTCCCAATCCTGCCGAGGTCGCCAGACTAATCCTAGATCTAAACGCAAGTGTGAGGGAATGGTAATTGGATTGTAGTCAGATGGGATTTGGGTCTCATCTGCATAAAATAAACTTTGCGTGAAGCTAAGGTTATCGGAGTATTTGAAAAGAGACCTCAAACTTGCGGTTTGCTCGGGAAAATCAAATTTTCTTTCTCCTTCAACTTCGCCCCGAGCCAGGGAATAACCTCCTCGAATTCTCCAAAATTGGGAAACTTCCCAATCGATCGATAATTCGCCCCCGTATGATTTTGCATCTTTTGCTTCGTAGGCAGTAGGGGTCTCAATGGTTGAGGCAAGCACTGCATCCTTGGTATCGTAGTAATAGGATGACAATTCGATAAGAAAATCTTCATTCGGACGATTTCGCCAACCAATTTCATATGCATCAATTTCCTCGCGATCAAAGGACTCGTCTCCGACAAATCCCTTGTTGGCCCAAGCACCAGTAGCACCTAAGACGCCAGGGGGATACCAAATACGACCAGGATTAAGGGTGGTGTAACGTTCACGAAGTGATGGTTGACGATGGGCCTCAGAATATCCCAACCAGAAGACATTTGAACCATTCGGATTCCAGGATCCCCGAACTCCGGGTTGAAACCCACTTCCTGTTAGATCGTTTTCTTCAAACTTTGACCCGATGGAAAGGACAATTTCATCCGATAGATTGATCGAATCCTGAACATATGCCGTGAATCGATTGAATTTGGTAAAACTCTGATCATATTCCAGAATTGGAGGCGATGTGGGCAATGCTCTAAAGGGTGATAAATTAAAAACTGGAGTGAGAGAAAAAGGCTCCAAAAGGTGTTCCTTCACATCAAGTTCGGTCCTGCGATAACCAATACCGAATGATAAACGTTGGGAATCGCCAATCGGTCTGTTTGCATCGAATGCCAAATCATATTGGTTTTGTTTCCACTCAAATCCAAGGTGCCCCATGTTGATATCCGTTTGCTCGATTGCTCCGGTAAGTGACCACTCAAGACTGGAGTCCGTTATCCCCTCAAGCTTTGAAACGATGTGCCCGGAATCATTGGTCATCTCTCCATAGCGCTCAAAACGATCAACTTCACCAGTCAACAAAGCAGGATAAGGAATTGTGCCGTTAGGATTGGACCAAAAGCTTGTTAACGGTGGTAATTTTGCAGGATCCAAGTAAAGCGGATGAAAGATTGGAAGTGCTGCACTTTGCTGAGCATAACTCAAGGGAATCAAATCGCTAAGGAGAGTTTCTGAGAAAAACAAACGGTTGGAAAAGTCCAAAACATGTTCCAATCTTCTGGTGGCAGTTCCGCCAGCAACATAAAGATTTAAATCACTGGCTAATTCCTTATCAAATCGGAAACCAAATTTTCTTAGATATCCATCATCCCGAGCAGGGTTTCCTGAATCTAGAGTGCCTTCGGCGTATTCCTGATTACGAAGCCAAACCCGATAGAAACTATCCTCCGAAATTTGACCTCCATGAACATAATCACCCATAAAAGTACCATCATCCTGGGCGAGCAATCGAATCGAATCGCCTTGAGTATCACCGGAATGTTTGGTTACCAGGTTGATCACACCATTTACCGCATTAGTGCCCCAAATCGATGCACCTGGTCCGCGAATTACTTCAATGCGGTCGATTACGGCGATCGGATAATCGTCCACGGAATAGTTGGCACTTCCAAGCATTAACTGGGTTACTTCTCTACCACCGATTTTCCCAAGAAACTTTTGGGTGGAAAAACCGCTAAAATTTCTCATCGAGGCAAAATTGTCGTATGACAATCCCCGACTGACATGCATCCCGGGGACTCCTCGCAAGGCTTCGACCGTATTCGCATAACCAAAAAGAGTAATATCATCGGGGTGAATCACATGAACGGAAGCTGGATTACGCCAATACTCTTGATCGTAACCAAGTACACCCTGAATGGATACCTTGGACAAATTTCTAAAATCCAGAGAAACCAGCTTTTTTAACTCCGCCTTTTCAAAGGGGCTGAGTTTATCCCCACCTAGATCCTCTTTGCAAAATAAAGGATTGAAAGAAACAAATGCGCAAACAAAAAGCAATAAAAAGGCATAAAGAGGCAACTTTATACAGAACAAAAAGTTCAATCCTTTTACCGGGAGATGCATTGGGCTAATTTATTAAATGGGCTAATTTTTTGGTTTTCTTACGATCTCAACCACACTTTTCAGATTGGCAATCTTTGAACTCAGCTTTGGAGAGGTACGACGGAAATATTGATCATGTAACACCAGTTTAACTCGATTTCTTTCGGAGACAAAAGCAACATCCCCAGATCTTATGGTAACAAATTGTCGACCAAAACCAAACACCACCGTGCTGGGGCAAAGGTTTCTTATTACCCTTGGAGTAAGGACGCTATTTGGCATCATGAAGACAACTTGGCAACCTTTACTGAGTATAGATCTTATTGGTTTTTGATCCTTAGATTCAAGGTGTACAATTTGAACCGGTTTACCTCCGACCTCAACCTTAGATTGAGAGATCAGGTATTCTAAGGATGCCACAAATCCATTTTTTTCTTGGCCAAGTACTAAGATCGTTGGAGATTCACCCGTATCCGGTAAATGTTCCTCACTCCAGGTGGTAAAGTTAACCAAGTGGGTAAGGTATGTCGCTTGCACTCTCGCTTCCCTTCTTTGTTGTTCAATCGTGGATGCTTCAACTTTGAAATTCATGCTCATTCCGAGGGTAAAAACAAATGCCCAAAGAATCATCCTCCTGAAAAGGTTAAAACTTGATCTGTTCTTCTCGAAAATCACCATCATTAGAAATCCTTGGTAATGCTAAGAAGAAAGGTGCGCTCGACTTTTCCTGGTTCCACATCGAGATCGTTGTACATATTTTCGGGATGATCAGGATCCAATAAATCCCGGCCAAAAAGCCCAATTTCCCAGTCATCCTTGAGCCGCCAAAGCAAACCGAGATCTAACCGGAGATAGTCATCGATGGGAATTTCATTGTAGGCGGATGGAATGATTCGATCATCTGTGTAATAAATATTCTTTGAAAAAATCAGGTTGTCCCGAATCTTCAGATGGGAAGTCAGGCTTGCCATTGACTCCGGGAAATCAACTTGAACCTCTCCGTCTTTCTTTCCTCTGGAATAAGAATATCCACC
>DBVA01000217.1:0-5559 GCA_002308735.1 Opitutia bacterium UBA1276
CTCCCGACTGTTACAAGCGGAAGGAGGAACCTATTTGCGTCCTACCATTGCTTATTGTGAGTCCATGGATCATGCCCTCGCAAACCGAGAGTTTTTATGTCCATACGCTAGTGTCGTAGAAGTGGACCAAAATCGAATGCTTTCTGCGATCGGGCCGACCCTCGTGGTTACTGCAATTACCAAAGACGCAAGCTTTAAGAACCAACTGCTTGGAGCCAGCAATATTGAACGCTTAAACATTGGACCAATCTCAACCATGAAAATTTCCTGGGACCAACCCCATGAAGGTAATATGTTTGAATTCCTTTACAAACGCCGTTCCATCGGAATGGCGGCCTGAGGAAATCACCCCAAGTAAAAGATGGAATTCTCAGCCTCGGCGGCCTCGGCCGGTCTTCCTTTTTTTGCTGAAAGTGATGAATCCACTCAGGTAGTAATTTTTGGCCCGCATTCCATTTTAGAGCTTGGTCAAAAGGCAAGGACCCTGGGCAGTCGTGCCTTGTTGGTCACGGACACGGGCTTGACCCAAGCGGGGCATTCTCAAAAGGTCCATGAAAACCTTACGGATTGCGGAGTAGATACCATCCTCTATGACCGATCCATTGAAAATCCGACGGACTCCAGTGTTCGGGCATGTGCTGAATTTGCCCGATCTTCTGAGGTAGATCTGATCATTGGTCTTGGTGGAGGAAGTTCGATGGATACCGCAAAGGGGTGTAATTTTATTCTCACCAACGGAGGAAAAATGGCAGACTACTGGGGCGTTGGTAAGGCGAGTAAACCGATGCTTCCCTTGATTGCCATTCCCACCACTTCCGGAACAGGGAGTGAATGTCAGTCCTTTGCATTGATTTCAGATGATCAGACTCATATGAAGATGGCTTGTGGTGATTCCAAGGCTCTTCCATGCCTCACCATTCTTGATCCTGCCCTTACTCTTTCTCAACCTCGGCGGGTTACCGCCTGCACTGGAATCGATGCCTTGTCTCATGCCTTGGAATCTGCCGTTACTCTGAAAAGAAATGCAGACTCCTTCAGGCACTCAAGCATTGCCCTTCAACTCATTGAAAAAAATTTACCTCTGGTATTTACCGACCCGGACAGTATGGATGCACGGGGCGAGGTACTTTTAGGTGCATCCCATGCGGGGGCAGCGATTGAGAGGAGTATGCTAGGCGCAGCCCACTCCATGGCAAATCCCCTAACTGCTCATAAGGGAATTGTTCATGGAATTGCGGTGGGTTTATCCTTGCCTGTTGTAATGGCACACAATGCCGAACAGCCCGAAGTTTGCTCGGTTTATGCAGAACTGTCTCGAGCGATCCAGCTTGCTTCCAGAGAAGCTACCGATTCAGAGGCGGCCCAATTGCTGATTCAACGAGTACAGGAGTTGTTGGAATTAGCCGAATTTCCAAAATCTCTTTCTGAACTTGGTTTTTCCACTTCCGACCTTTCTATTTTATCCAAAGATGCATCCAAACAATGGACTGCCACTTTTAACCCTCGACCCATGGATGCCTCCATATTCGAAAATCTTTATGCTCAGCTTTTAAGCACAAGCACTTGCGATTTGGGATCAATTGAATGAGAGTTGTGTTATGCATGTAGCCTTCCAAATTGGTTTATTCTGGAGCTTATTTTTTGGGATCACCCATGGCTTGTATTCATCGGCAGAAGAATCCAAAACAGATTTTAGTAATGAATGGCCCCACCATCGTGGGGATCCAGCCCTCCAAGGATTATCCAATGCTGCCCTAGGGAATCAAATTTCATTACAATGGGTATTTAAAACCGGAGAATTTTTAAAGTCCTCCGTGGTGGTATCCAATGGACTTGCCTTTGTCGGATCTGATCTTGGGGTGCTGCATGCAATCAATCTTCAAAGTGGAAAAGAGAAGTGGAACTTCAAGACTGATATGGCCATTGAGGCACCCCCTTTAGTGCACAATGGAATGGTTTACATTGGTTCCACCGATGGTTTCTTATACGCCCTTCAGACGGATTCCGGGAAACTGGTTTGGAAGTATGAAACCGATGGGGAAATCATGGGGGCGGCGAACTACGCGGTCCGGCCCAAAACAAAAGATGAGGTAATCGTAGTGGGAAGTTATGACAATTTCGTCCATTGCATGGATGCCAAGACGGGCAAAAAAATCTGGAAGTTTGAAACCCAGAATTATGTAAATGGGGTACCCACGATATTTGATCAAAGCTATGTTGTTTTCGGAGGTTGCGACTCCATGCTCTATATCATCGGAATCGAGGATGGAAAGGCAGTACGGTCGGTGGAAGTGGAGGCTCCGATTGCCGCTTCCGTCGCGGTTGCGGATGGGGTGGGGTATGTTGGAAATATGGACCGTTCGGTTATGGCATTCGACCTTACAACCGGATCCCAAGTGTGGAGTTATAAGCAAAAAAGTTTTCCCTATTTCTCCTCTCCGGCCGTGAATAAAGACACCGTCTTCATTGGAGGCCGTGACAAAGGGCTTCATGCCATCGATCGGGTTACGGGGAAACAAAAATGGAGGTTTGCAGCAAGGGGAAGAGTGGACAGTTCTCCGGTACTTGCGAGAGATACCTTAGTCTTTGGATCAATGGATGGAAAATTGTATTTATTATCGGCCCAAACGGGGAAAGAAATTACCTCCTATGAAATTGGAGAATCTATTTCCTCCACTCCTGCCATTACCAAAGATAAAATTATCGTTGGTTGTGAAGATGGAAAAGTTTATGCCTTTCAAGTGGAAAGCAAGCGATAATGCAGGAAACTGAAATCAAACCAGATCGTCACACCAAGGAGAAAACCAAGGTTGGGAATTATTTTGTATCCAATTATCCTCCCTTTTCTTTTTGGAAGGAGGAGGATATTCCATGTGTAGAAAGCATGCTGAACAGCCCAACCCCGGGAACCGCACCTCTCGGAATTTATTACCATGTTCCCTTTTGCCGGAAGCGTTGTCATTTTTGTTATTTCCGGGTCTACACCGATAAAAATTCAGAAGATGTAAGACGGTACCTATCGGCTACGATGAAAGAGTTGAAGCAGTATGCGGATGCTCCTTATTTTAAAGACCGTAAACCAAAATTTGTTTATTTTGGCGGGGGGACCCCATCTTATCTTTCTGCCCAACAGCTTGCTGAATTAACCGACCAGATGAAGGCAATCATGCCTTGGGATGAAGCTGAGGAAGTAACCTTTGAATGCGAACCTGGAACTCTTACCGAGAAAAAGTTGGAGGCGATTAAGAACTTTGGCGTTACCCGGCTGAGCCTGGGAGTTGAAAATTTTGATGACCATATTTTGGAAACCAATGGCCGGGCTCATCGTTCCGAAAAAGTTTACACTGCTTATGAATTGGCCCGCAAGATTGGTTTCGAGAATATAAACATTGATCTGATTGCGGGAATGCTGGAAGAAACCGATGAGAATTGGTCCGAATGTATCGACCGCACCCTGGAGCTGGAACCAGACTGTGTGACAATTTATCAGATGGAAGTTCCCTTTAATACTACCATTTATAAGAATATGAAAGAAGCAGGCCGTCTGTCCGCACCGGTTGCGGATTGGCCCCAAAAGCGCCAGTGGGTTACCGAAGCATTTTCGCGCCTGGAGGAGGCGGGCTATTCGATTACCAGTACCTGCACGGCGGTAAAAAATCCAGAAAGTACCAAGTTTGTATACCGGGATCGTTTATGGTCCGGGGCGGATATGATCGCCCTTGGGGTTGCTTCCTTTGGGCATTTGGGCGGGATTCATTATCAAAATTTGACCCACTTCGATCAGTATTGTGAGGCAATGGAAAATTCCACCCCGGTGATCCGACGGGCCCTGATGACTACCGAAGAGGAAAGATTCATTCGGGAATTTATTTTGCAGTGGAAATTAGGAAAAGTGAATCGCGAATACTTTGAAAAAAAGTTCGAGGTCGACCTGGAAGAACGCTACGGAAAGCTTTTTCAGAGCTGGAAAGAAATGGGTGACTTAATTGAGGATGGCGAGGAGTACCGGTTATCACGGGATGCCCTGCTCCGGGTGGATTCAAAATTACACGATCTTTTTCTACCCCAGCATCAAGATTCTCGATACGTTTAAACCATGCCTCATTTTCCAGATCTTTTATATCCGCTCAGTATGATGCGTATGGCTCGTAAACTTCCCAAGTTGAGTTTTGTAGAACTTGACGCGGATCAAATTCCTGAACCCTACCAAAGTCTGCTGGTACATGATGGCGACATGACCTCTCGCTTGGAAGCCTACCATGAATCTAAACTTGTAGTCTCTTCTCTTCGGTCATCCAGTGATGGGAAATCCTATTTTCGTGAAGTTTTGCTTAAGACCCAAGAGAGTGATCTTGCGGTTGAATATGGAGCGATTGAAATCGCCCTCCAACATTTACCGGATGAATTACGCCCATTGGTCGTGGAAGCCAAACAGCCATTGGGGGGATTATTAAATGAGCATCGTATTCCATATTCCAGTGCTCCCCGGGCATTTTTAAAAGTCTCTCCGGATGGCCCCATTGTCGAAGCTTTTGGAGCCGTTGAATCTGATGAATTGTTTGGTCGCAGCAATGAAATCACTGGTTTTAATGGGGATGTTATTGCCAGAATCGTTGAAATTTTACCTCCGCTCGATGAGAATTGAGCTTGAGAACCAGCACATTGAATATTGAATGAATAAATTGTTATGATATCTCAAAAATCCAATTACGATGCCATTGTTGTGGGCGGAGGTCCGGCAGGCTCTTCCACGGCTGCCTTACTTGCCGAAAAAGGACACGATGTTCTGGTTGTCGAAAAGGAAAAATTTCCCCGTTACCATGTGGGAGAATCTTTAATGCCTTTCTGTTATTTCCCGCTCGAGAAACTTGGTTTGATTGACAATTTAATGGAGTCAGCAAACCCTCGAAAATATTGTGTTCAGTTCGTCCGGGAAGATGGCTTCCTTTCCCAACCCTTTTATTTCTTTCAGCATTTTGATCATCCCTCCTCCACCACCTGGCAAGTATGGAGATCTGAATTTGATCAGATGATTATGGATAAAGCACGGGAAAATGGTGCCCAAGTAATGGAAGAGACCAAGGCCAAGACCTTGATCAAGTCCGCTGAAAATAAAGTGGAAGGGATCAAGGTGGTTTCCAAGGATCTGGGTGAGTTGGAACTGCGGGCACCCATTGTGGTGGATGCATCCGGACGGGATTGTTTTGCCGCTCACAAGGAAAAGTGGAAGGTACGGGATCCGGAACTTAATAAAATTGCTCTCTGGACTTATTACAAAAATGCCAAGAGAGATCCAGGTCTGGATGAAGGTGCGACCACGGTTGCCTACCTACCGGATAAAGGCTGGTTTTGGTATATCCCACTCAGTGGTGACATGGTGAGTGTGGGCATCGTGGCGGAGCGGGACTACTTGTTTAATGGCTCGACTCGAGATCATGCGGAAATTTTTCAGCGTGAAGTGCAAAACAATCAATGGATCAAGGAACACTTGGCAGAAGGGGAACAGACCGGTGAGTACCGTACCACGGGTGAATATTCCTACCGAAATAAATACTGTGC
>DBVA01000217.1:5863-6157 GCA_002308735.1 Opitutia bacterium UBA1276
GTCGATGGCCTTGTACTTGCTGGTGATGCTCTTGGTTTTTTGGACCCGGTGTTTTCATCCGGTGTTTTTCTCGCTCTTAAAAGTGGAGTGCTGCTAGCCGATGAAATTGACCAAGCTTTACAAACGGGTGACCCCATCACCTCCAACAGTTTTGAAAATTATGGAAAACGGATGCAGTCCTCGATCGAAACGATGCGAAAAATTGTCTATGCATTCTATGATCCAGACTTCAGCTTTGGCGACTTGGTCAAGCGTGGGGATCATCTCCGGTCTGCATTGACCGATTGCTTGATT
>DBVA01000218.1:0-5565 GCA_002308735.1 Opitutia bacterium UBA1276
ATTTTTGAAATAGTTTGGCATGTCTCAGCCGCTGAACATTTCGAGATTTGGAAAAAACCTGAATATAAATCCATCTTTCATCAAGGTTCTAACGGCCCTTGAAAGATTCTTGAGGTTTCCTCAAATCAACGAGCTCTATTCGGACACAATAAAATTGTATAATTCTCGTTCCGCCTCGTCTTCTTTTTTTGACGCCGTATTACAAGAAATGAATGTTACGGTTGAAGTGAATCCCGTAGAGTATGATAGAATTCCTGATTCGGGGCCGTTGGTAGTCGTGTCCAATCATCCTTATGGTGGAATAGATGGTCTCGCTTTGGGTGCAATACTCGCCAAAGCCCGTCCTGACTTTAAGCTTATGGTCAATTCATTCCTTGATGTATTTGAAGAGATGAGTCCTTGGCTGTTCAAGGTTGATGTATTAAAAGTAGATTCTGGGCCGAAGAACATTCTTCCATTATTAAATTGTGCACGCTTTTTGAAAGCTGGAAATTGCTTGGGTGTTTTTCCAGCAGGAGAGGTGTCCTCCATTAGTCTGGAGAACCGTCAAGTAGAAGACCGAGCCTGGTCGGTTCATCCTATTGCTCTTGCGAGAATGACCTCCGCAAGGATTTTACCAATTTATTTTTCTGGTAGAAATAGTAATTTATTCCAACTTCTCGGACTTGTTCATCCTATTTTTCGCACCTTACTGTTGAGTCGTGAACTTTGGAATAAACGGGGTCTAAAGATGAAAGTTCGGGTGGGTGAACCCATTCCGATTGAGAAAATTAAGAGCTTCGAAAGCGATGCCCTGACTAATGAATATTGCCGTGTATCTGTTGAGGCATTAGCCAAAACCGAGCCCTTTTTGGCTTCCTTTCCTAGAACTCGTCCATTTTTTTTCGGGAATAGGAAAACGGAAATGAAAACAATCATTTCTGGAGTTGATCCGAAAAAGTTGGAGAATGAAGTTTCTCTTCTCGATGAATCCAGTTTAATGGCAAAAAAGGGTGATTTCGAAGTTTACTGTTTTCGTGCTCACGAAGCTCCTTCAATCATGCGTGAAATTGCTCGTTTGCGGGAGCAAACCTTTCGAAAGGTCGGGGAAGGAACCGGGAAATCTCTCGATCAGGATAAATTTGATGAATGGTATTTTCAATTGTTTGCATGGGACCGAGCAAATAAAAAGGTGGCGGGCGGCTATCGTTTGGGAGTGGCCACTGAGATTATTCCGGAAAAAGGTAAGGAGGGAATGTATGCAACTTCTGAATTCTCCTTGAGGAAAGGATTTTACAAGGCCTTGGGAAATGCCGTTGAAGTCGGACGTTCTTTTATCACGGAAGAATACCAGAGGAAATTTTTGTTACTGGGTCTGATTTGGCAGGGGATTGGAGAGTTTATGAATCGCAGACCGAAACACTTCATACTCTATGGCCCCGTAAGTATTTCATCGGATTATTCGCAATTATCTAGAAATTTGATGGTTAGCTTTCTGAGAACTAATCGTTGGTCGACAAAAATTGCGAAACGAGCAAAGGCAAAAAATCCTTTTCGAGCCAAAGCTCTCAGTTCTACCCTTCATCAATGGGTCCAAGAAGAAGGTCGGAGTTTGGAGGATGTTTCCGCTGTAATTTCTTCGGCCGAACCGGACGGCAAGGGAATTCCCGTGCTTGTGAAGCACTACCTTAGACTAAAAGGTTCATTTGTCGGTTTTGCAGTTGACCCAAAATTCAATGATGCGTTGGACGGTTTGATTGTCGTCGACATCCGAAACATGGAAGATAAGCAATTGGTCAAATATTTCGGTTTAAAGGGAAAAGATCGAGCGGTTAAAGCCCGCAATGAAAGAGACTTTGCAATTCATGAGGCAAAGGAGCTCAACCCTCGGAATGACCGAGTTCCTTTTCTGGTGAAACGAGATCCCTAATTTTTTGCTTAAGAATTTTGATCTCTGGAAACCCTTGTTCTTGTTTGCGGCACCAGATCAATTGATTATTGCAAATAATCTGAAAATGACCGGATCGTTCGGTTTGAGGCCTCAGGCAGACCTCAAACAATTCATCCTGAAAGGTGGTGAGTAATTCTTGGGCTGCCCAAGCGGATCGTAACAACCAGCGACATCCCGTACAGTACTCGATGATTACTTGATTTTGATTCATTGGATTAAGATTTTCGATTTAATTAAGTTCCTTCGCGTTCTCGCACAAAATTTTCAGGAGAATTTCCATAGACAGATTTAAAAGCTCGTGAAAAATGAAAAGGGTTTTCATAGCCTAGTTCATAGGCGACATTTTTAACGAGGTCTCCAGAATTCAATAATAAAGAGGCTGCATGGCTCATCCTCAGCCGCGTTAGGAATTTGTAAGGCGTGTCGTGGTGAAACCTTTTGAATATGCGAGAAAGATATGCTGCGTCCACGTGAACTTCTTTTGCAAGCTGTTCAATGGTTTTTATTTGATAATAGTTTTTTCTAATGTGTTGAAGGATACGCTTGTAAGTAGTCCATGCTCGAGATTCCGCGTGACTATCTTCCTTCGCCTTTTCCAGTATTTTAAGGATCAAGCATTTGGTAAGGGAATCGCAGATGGGATTGCCCAAATGGGAATCTATGTTGGCATTGCTTAGAATTAATTCGAATAAATCTATGATCTCTTCCATGGACTGAATCTTTATAAGTCCAGATTGGATAATGGAAATATCTTCAAAAGGAGGAACCGTTGGACGATGGGCACAGACAAGAAAATATTTAAGCATGGGGCTACTTTGGTTGGTTTCTATTCGATGGGGTACTTTTTTTGAATAGAAGTATAGCGAGCCCGCTCTCAAGTTGTAATGATTCTGATTTAGAAGAAGAGTACCGGTGCCCTCTACTACCAAGTCAAAAGTGGTGAAAGCCCAACCATCTGCTTCCTTTGCATATTGAGGAAAGGAGTCCCGCTCCACCACATATTCAGGTAGGCACCTTTCACATCCTACACTAATAAGCCTGAACTCATCCGACGAATCAACTTGTGGAATACCAAAGAAAATTTGTCTGGCTTGGATGACTTGCTTTGAAAAATGATTTTCTTTGGCAAACATTTTATATCCCTAATTAAGTCAAAAATAGATATGCTAAAGTCAAGGATATATATTCCCAAAAATTCGTCTTTGGGATATTTTACTTTAAGCTTAAACTAATAATTACTTATTGGATTCTAAATATAATGATTCTATCATTCATGCTGATCGAAAAAAATTTCAATTTTAGAGAAGCCAGAATTTGACATGCAAAAAAATCTTTAAAGAATAGATTAGAAATCATGTGCTCCCCATTATCCTTTCTTCTTTCGGTTCTGCCTCTGGTAGCCACGGTTTCGCTCTGGGGGGAAAATGCTGGGTGGGATCATTCTTTTTTTGAATCCAAGATTCGCCCAGTCCTAGCAACGAAGTGCTATGAATGCCATAGTGCCGAAGCTTCTAAAATCAAGGGAGGGTTACGCTTAGATCATATCGATCTTATTTTGAAGGGGGGAGATACTGGCCCCGCCCTAGTAATCGCTAAGCCCGCTGAGTCTTTGATCCTTGAAGCGATCGCTTATGACGAGCCAGACTTTCAAATGCCACCCAAAGAAAAGTTGAGTCAACAAGTGGTGGATGATTTTAGCCAATGGATTTCGGAAGGAGCCATTTGGCCAGACGAGCCGGTTCCAACTCTTCTATCTTCCCCCCAAAGGAATTCCTTTAACTTGGAGAAGAGAAAAAGTGCCCATTGGTGCTGGCAACCGGTAACCAAACCATTGGTACCCAAAGAAGGGGCGTTAACACAGAACCCGATTGATTATTTTATTGGTAAGAGGTTGATCGAAGCTGGGCTACTGCCTGCTTTGGCAACGGATAAGAGAACTTGGTTACGACGGGTAACTTTTGACCTCACCGGATTTCCCCCCACCTTGGAAGAAATCGGACATTTTATTTCAGACGAATCGGGAAATGCATATAAAACCGCGGTGGATCGTTTGCTAGACAGCGATCACTTCGGAGAAAAGTGGGCCCGTCACTGGATGGATTTGGTCCGGTATGCTGAAACTTGCGGGCATGAGTTCGATTATCCATTGGAAAATCCTCATGAGTATCGTGATTATCTGATACGAGCCTTCAATTCGGATGTTCCCTATGACCAATTTCTGAAGGAGCATGTTGCTGGCGATCTCATAGACGAACCTCGCCGACATCCTACGGAAAAATTCAATGAGTCAGTCATTGGTACGGGTTTTTGGTATTTTCACGAAGCGGTGCATGCACCCACCGACCCCAAGCAGGACAATGCGGATCGTATGGAGAGTCAGTTGGATGTATTTGGAAAGACTTTTCTTGGATTGACCATTGGATGCGCTCGTTGCCACGATCATAAATTTGATGCCATATCAGAAAAGGATTACTATTCACTGGCCGCGTTGATGCAGGGAAGTAATAGGCAGGAGTATCCTCTGGACCTGGGCGGTAAAAGGGAGGTGATTAGCAATGAAATTGAAGCCCTATGCAAGTCGGCTTTTTCATCCCTATCTTCTAAACAAGAGGGTTTTTCTACCATGCAACCTCCCAGTAAATACTGGAAAGGGGCTTTGCAACTCACACATTCTAATTATGTAGATACCGGTACAGATGCTAATTTTACCGGGGAAGTACTTGTAGATTTTGAAAATGGTTTTGGGGATTGGAAACCTCACGGAAAAGCGTTCCAGAAACCCAAATTAAAGGGTTCGAATGATACGGGTTCGGTTACTGGATATTCCGGGGTTGGATGGGCTTCCTCCTTGAGTAAAGATCCTAAAAAATCGCTTGGATCTTTGAGGTCTCCCAAAATTAAGGTTGAACATCGTTTTCTGAACTTCTCCGTGGGAGGAGGTCAGTTCAACGAAGTAGGAGTGGAGTTATGGGCGGACGGAAACAGGCTTTTAGTCGCTCGCGGAGAAAACAGTGATGAGTTAGTTCCAAAGAGTTGGGATTTGTTGGATTACCATCTGAGCGAGGTCGAAATTAGGATAGTTGATCAGGCGACGGGTAGATGGGGATATGTGCACGCTGACCAGTTTGAGTTTTCTCCATTTCCGGTCACACCAAAGCCTGATAAACCAGTGCCTCCGCTTTCCGTGGTTGAATGCTATGCTCGGTCAAATGGTTTAGTGGTTCAAACCCTTCGTGCCTGGTGCATGCACTTTAAAAAGTTGGATAACCTGCAGTCCTTAGCACAAAGAATTGAAAGGGCAAAAAGCTCACACAATGGACTCGTCCATGCGGAACAGAATTTCATTCAAAACAGTCAATCCTTTGCAACTTTCACTTCCTCGGAAATTCCCCAAGGCTGGAAGATCACTGGGGAGGCTTTTAAACCACGAGGGCATCGACTAATTTCGTTCGCCGGACCGAATTTATTTCCAAGTCGGAATATACTCTCTTCCCATGTTTTAGGAGATAGAAGGGTGGGCAACCTGCGTTCTCCTCATTTTAAAATTGAGCACGATCAAATTTTAGTCAGGGCTAAGGCAAAGAAAGGTTTTATGCGGGTAGTGATTGATCATTACCATATGGGTAAACATTCCG
>DBVA01000220.1:0-5504 GCA_002308735.1 Opitutia bacterium UBA1276
TTAGAGATTAATGAGACCCCGGAGAGAAAAAAGCTTCCAAAATGTAAAAACAAGAAAACACCACCCTGAGTTTTATTGAGTCTATCTTCTCCAACGATCGAAACCTGATCGGTTGCATACTCTCTACTGTATAAAGCAAATTCTTTTCTCATAAAAGTTGAGAATATAAAAGGTTTACTCATTTTCGTATTTATGAATTAGGTGTCTCGCTTCCTGTCAGAAAAAGTTTGTTTATAACCCAATGTGTAAGCAATTTTTGCTGTCTTATATTTCGTACAACAATTAATAAACAACCAATAGTAAAAAAACTTAGTTTTGTAAAAGTCTTCTAATGGGGTAAAACAGAGTCATTGTTGGTTCTCTTGATTGCATGAAAAGAATGAAAAGTTGATACATTCCATATTCTTGTTGAAATTGCAATAAAACTAAGGATTATAGAAATTATGTTTAGGTTTTCTTTGTATGCATCCATAGCATTTTTCTTCGTGTTCAAGCTTTTTTCTGAGCAAGCACCTACAGGAATTTTGTTTTCGGCAAGTAGTAGCCAAACTTCTCTACCAAGCTCATCTAAATCAATAAACTTAATCGATCTTGATGGAGACGGAGACCTTGACCTCTTATCGGAGTCACAACCCGGAGAATTCTTTTTGAATGGTAATATAGGTGGTGCATTTTTAGATGCACAAAAGCTTTATCCACAAGGACCTATCACGATTAAAATCTCAAATATCAATGAAGAAATCGGACTTTTCCGTGCCTACGACCCAGACGACCCTAAATCTCTGGGCAATTATAATTTTGAATTGGTGTCTGGAGATGGAGATCGATCGAACGATAATTTCATTCTTACCACAAATGGAAATTTGAAAGTAAATGCAAACCTTCGATCGGGTGAGCATTCGGTTCGTGTCCGTGTAACTGATGCAAGTGGTATGTTCCTGGAGCGTGCTTTTACTTTCATTAAAGAAAATGAGTTGCATGGACTTGTACTAACTCCCTACATCCCACCGCATTTTGCTCCACCTATATCATCTAATACCGATCAAGATTTAAATTCAAGTCCTACAAAATCCATGTTATTAGTTGATTTGGATAAAGACGGGGACTTGGATCTTATCTCTGAGGATCTTGCTGGACATTTCTTTCTTTACCATAATCACATGGGGAATTTTTCAAGAGATTTGCTTTTATTTCCAAGCCCAACCATTAACTTTGAAGCAAACGCAACCCTTGGGTCTCCAATCGCTTCCGTTGTAGCTATTGCTTCTGATAATCTTGGTGCTGCCTCGTCCATTAGTTACAAGCTAGTGGACGAATCAAATGTTTCAGGTAATCAATTTTTTACCATCAACTCGGAGGGAACCCTTTTACTCAATAAATCACCTTCATATGGTGTATTGAAAATAAAGGTGCAAGCTACAAATAGCGATGGGTTTTCCGTGCTCAGTACTTTTGAGCTAGAGTCATTAGAACCTGAAAGATTTACTCCATCATTAATAGAACTTAATAACGCATCGCTTTCAGAGAATTTACCCAAGGGTACAACCGTGGGTAACTTGTTTGCACACGATGCAAATGCTGAACCATCACACATCTTTTCTCTTGCTTATCCAGACATTAACTTTGAGATATCGGAGTCAGGTTTGGTTACAAACAAAAAAGTTTTTGACTTCGAATATCAGAACTCATTCACCATAACTGTCAAAGTAACTAACCAATATGGGAAATCCTTGGAGCAGCTCATCAAAATTGAAATTTTAGATGTCAAAGAAGACTTTGATAAGGATGGAGTTGAAGATCACCTTGATTCGGATGATGATAATGATGGTTTTACAGATCTTCAGGAAATAGAACTTGGGAACAATGCGTATGATAATAAAGACTTCCCTCAATTCCCGCCTGATGGGATCTTAATTAGCACCAACACAGTAGAGGAAAATAAGCCCATTGGTTCAGTTATTGGATACCTAGAAGCGTCTGGATTAAATATTGGAGTCTCTCACAATTTCGAATTGGTCTTAGGAGGTAAGGAGTCTTTGCCTATTCAAGTTGAACAAAATGGAAGTATCGTGGTTACTGGTCTTATTGATTATGAACAACAACTGACTGTGGCTTTCAAGGTGCGTGCAACCAATGAGTTTGGACTTTATTTGGATGAAGAGTTTGTAATCGATGTTATAGATGTCGATGAAGTTAAGAGAGCGATTCCACGAACTTCTCATGCCTCCTTATTACCTAATAACAAAGTTGAATTGCACGGTGCGTTGCTGTCGAATGGAAATAGTAAAGATCTGGAAATTGGTTTTCTGGTCGGAGCTAAATTGTCCTTATCTATGGACGATCCGGACACGATAAAATTAGTTGCGGTTCTAAATTCTGATGATTCCACCTTTTCTTCTTCTTTTGAGTCACAGGCTTCTGGAAAAATGTACTTTAAGAGTTACGCCCTTAATGAAAAGGGTTTAGTTTTAGGTTCAGTTCGAAGGTTTTTGGTTGAGGAAAAGTCTGGGTTGGAAGAAGGGCAATATGGAATTTGGAGCGGTTCACTTGATCCGAGTAATGGCTGGATTATTTCGAATTGGTTTGGTGCGATTAAGGTCTACCCCAATGGGTGGATTTTCCACCATGAATTAGGCTGGCTTTTCTCCTCCGAATCATCTCGGGGTGTATGGCTATGGAGAGAAAAGAATGGTTGGCTTTGGACAGGGGCAGATGTTTTTCCATTCTTTTTTAAAAGTCAGTTTCAAAATTGGCTCTACTATTATGCTGGAGCAAATGGAAATCGTTATTTCTATGATTATTACTCGGAAACTTTGTATAATACCGAAACTTTTAATCATCAGCTTTCTTCGGGCATATAGCTTTCAAAGACAACCCTTTCCTCTTAAACAGAATGGTTGTTATAGAGTAAATTGGAGGAATCTTTCGTTATAAAAATTTCGATGGTACCACCACATGGACTGTTTAACAAAATGAAGGGAGGGATTATAGATCAGAACGGGGTTTCATAGAAATGGTCAAGTATATGGTACTTAGGGAACCTTGGAGAAACTAACTGAAGACGATTATATGAAGCATGCGTATGAAATTGATAAACAAGGAGCTTTCCTCTAAAAACAGAGATGGTTAGATGATACTTACCTTACCTACTACAAAATTGAGTCCGTAGAAGATGGTTTGGTGACATCGAATTGTGGTACAACCAAAGATCAGCTAAGGCTCAAAAGTTATTTCTCTACTAGCAAATCGATAGCAGAAGAGTTTTATAACTCTAGGTTACTTGAATCAGAACCTAATTAAGGCGTAGGGAGTACCTTGGTTGTCTGCCAATGGATTAAGATGAGTTGCGGACTTTTTCTTTTTCGTTTTCTGCCTTGGCTTCAAGGCTGAGTACTTCCTGAGCTAAAATATTGCGGGCTTCCTCCGCCTCTTCCATGCTTCCTTTGGCAAGAGCATCTTGCACGCTCTTTTCCAAAAAGATTTTTCGTTCTGCAATCTTAGCTTTGAATTTCGATTCTATTTCCGAAATCTTCTGCTTTTGTTCTTTCGTAAGGGGTTCATCATCCCCACCCATTCTCTCCATCGCCAATTCATATGAACTTTTCATAGGTACTAGTGTAGTGAATGAAAATTAAATTTGCTCAAGGTTTTTCTGCCGTTTGCTTAGAAATCATTGGGGACGGTCAGGACAAAAGAAGCCCCTGGGATTTTCTCCGTTTCCCAAACCTTGTTCTTTTCTTCAGAGAATGAAAAGTGGTAGAGAGAAACACGGAGAAAGCTTGGTTTGAAGTTAATCGGATTTGAATCTGATAACTTTTCGAGCACACAACTCCGGTCCTTTCCCATGGCATGGAGCAGACTTCCAAACCATGAAGATCTATTCATGAAAGTCTGCATCATTTGATTATAATTTGAAATTGCTTGTTTTTGAATTTCTGGCGGGGCTTGTTGAAGAGCTTGGAACTCTTTTTGACCCAGAACCTCAGCGAGGTTTGAGAAAAAGGAATTCTCCTTCCCTTCGACTTTCATTTGAAGAAACCGTCCATATAAAAAGCGGGAAAATGGATGTCTGCTATAATTCTCGAAATTGAGTCCTTCAAACCACATCTGCCAATCGATTCGAGGCATATGAGGACCAGTGAAGTGCAGAGGTTGATTTTCTCTGCTTGGTTTCCATGCGAACTGATAGGTTTGCCAAGCTTTCCCGTCCTTACTTCCCTCGATAATAATCTCGGGCCGAGTGGTGGTCATCACCCTAAAGAGACCATAGGAATTGAAAGATCGAAAGATTCTGATCTGCTCGTGTATCCGAAGGACCCAAGCGGGTAGTACAAAACTGGATTTCTCTGCGGGTTGATTCCCTCGGAAATCATTTATCAGATGCACCAAGGTGGTCGAGGCGAATAAAAAAGAAGTCAAAGCAATCAGGCAAATCTTTGGATAAGATTTGCCACTTTGTAATTCTTTTTGCGGGGTGGTTAAGCGTTTGGATAATCGATCTGGAAGCATTTGATCGTCCACCAGCGGGATACACAGGCAAAGGGTCAAAAGGTTGAAAAATCCATAGTTTCCTGAGGCCATAATAATTCCTTGAAGCAGGATTTGCCCAAATAAACCAACTCTTCTAAGTCTGCCCGGTACGAAGAGAAAGAATGGCAAGAGCAATTCCACAGCATACATCCAATAAAGTGAGATCCGATCAAACCATGCCGGTAGGGAATGAATCCATGGACTCCATGAGTGCGGGAGAGGCTGGGTCCAATAATGAAAATTGAGTGCGGTTAAGTCTCGCCAGGTATTAGTTCCATCTCCTGCAAAGTAGGTAAATTTTACAAGTCCAGATTCAAGCATTAATTTTGCAAGTATTCCTAACAGTAAAAGCCGACCAAAGTTGGAAACTTTCAAGGGCTTTAAGAAATGATGAAACCTAATTATCGGTAAGAAGAAAAGGGAGAGAAGCAGGGTCTCGGTGAGTAAAATATCCCACTGGAAGCTTAAGAAAGGTTCCCCGACAACCATCAGGGAAAGATAGCACACATAGCTGACGATTGCTGATGCAAATGGAAATACACCCATGGTTAGGAAAACTGCTGAAATGGTACCAAGGGCAAAAAGCATGTGGTGATTAGCAAGCGGTTGAATCCATAAAAGAGTGGGGCGAAGGGACCATTTTTTTGCCGGGTTCTCTTGCACCGCAGTGAGCTCTTCAATGAATTGAAGGTCCTCCTTCCAAGGCTTGATTCCATCGTCTCCAATCAAAGCATCGGCTTGTGACCAATAGGAAAGAAATGCGATTACGGAAACCAAGCCCAAGGCACGCCCGAAGAGCCAATGTGCGAACTGGTATGTGGCCTTCTTTTGAGAATCAACCACAAAATAATTCCCGAAAAGTTGGGGTATATGTCTACCAAGGTTAAACATGCCTAAAGATTTACAAATCTTCAAGCCTTGGCAAGAATCGCTTAGGTTTTTTTCGAGTGAAGGGCCTCGACTTCTTTCATTAG
>DBVA01000030.1:0-17836 GCA_002308735.1 Opitutia bacterium UBA1276
TCGAATTTAAAACGGGTGACGCCTGTAATTTGCCGGACAACCTTGGCTCTTTTGACTTGATTCATGCAGCGAATTTAATTTGTCGTTTACCAAATCCAGACCGATTGTTTGATCGACTTCCATCCTTGGTTAACAAGGGTGGGCAGCTTGTGCTTGCAACTCCTTTTACTTGGTTAGAAGAATTTACCCCGGTTGAAAATTGGATTGGTTCTGGAAATTCGAAAGAAAAACTCCAAGAAAAATTAAATCCAAATTTTGTTTTGGAAGAAAGCAAAGATCTTCCCTTTGTAATTCGAGAACATCGAAGAAAATTTCAATTTTCAGTTTCTCTGGGTACTCGATGGCGTCGGGTGTAGCTTTTGTTCCACCTGAAAATGAATGTAGAAGAATTTACTCTTTCCATTTCCAAGGAGGAAAAGCCACCGGAAGTATCCTGCTGTTTACAAGCTCTATGGTGGGCCCAAAAAGGGGATTGGTCCCGTGCTCATGATATTGCCCAAGAAATTGGGGAATCCGAAGGTTCTTGGGTGCATGCTTATTTACACCGTGAGGAAGGAGATCTTGGAAATGCGGCTTACTGGTATTCCCGAGCGGGTAGACCAGTTAAGAGAAGTGAAGATTTGGCAGAAGAATGGCATGAGATCGTGGGAGAATTGTTAAACTCGCAACCCTAACTTACCACTTGCAAATTGTACTTTGGAATATAGCAAAGAAAAAAAGCATGGATCAGACGATCTCCTCGGGCAAGAGAATCGATTGGATTGGCTGACTCCGTTATGCCTTCTGGGCCTAAGTATTTTAAGTATTTTATTTATTCAGTCGGCTCAAGCTTACACCGGAGGGGATCAGTGGAAAATGCAGCTTATCTGGTGCGTTCTTGGTTTTGGTGCCTACCTCCTTTTTTCATGGATCGATTATCATTTGTGGATGAGATACGCACATTTTCTGTACATCATCGCTATTCTTGCTCTCTTGCTCGTTTTTGGAGGCCCAGTTCTTTACGGAGCAAGTAGATGGATTGATTTCGGGATCTTTAAAATTCAGCCCTCTGAAATAGCAAAATGGACTACCATGATCATGGGAGCCAGTATTCTGGCTCGATCCAAGGTCGGTGGTATGCAAGATTCACTCAGTGGAATTGCAAAGGTTGGCCTTTGTTTTAGCCTACCTATGTTCTTGATTTTTCTTCAACCAGACTTAGGATCAACTCTCGTTTTCCCACCCATTGCTTTTTCACTTTTGTACGTCGCTCGCATTCCAACTCGGTTTTTCATCGCCACATTTGTAGTATTTGTGGTTTTGATTGGTGTGCTCGGGTGGGACGTCTTTCGTTACTATCAATATAAATCTGAGAATCCACGTACTTCGGAGGCAACCATTGCCTATGAAGAAACGTCTCTCGTACCACTCAAAGATTATCAACGTAAACGCATTCTTACCTTCATTGCACCCGAAGTGGAAGACCCGCATGGCATCGGAGCTAATTGGAACCGAATCCAAGCCCTCATTGCCGTGGCCACAGGTGGGATTACTGGAAAGGGTTTGGGGAATGGAATGCAAGCTAAGCTTGGGTATTTACCAACCGCGGTTGCCCACAATGATTTCATTTTTGCAGTTCTCGCCGAAGAGTCGGGGCTGTGGGGAAGCTTACTTGCAATGCTTGCGTATGGGTTGATTATCTTCGGTTGCCTCAAGGTGGCTGCCAAATCATCGGATCGATTTGGTGCAATGATCGCGGTCGGTGTATCCGTGCTGTTGATGACACATTTGTTCGTCAATGTAGGGATGACCATCGGGATAACACCGATCACTGGACTGCCTTTGCCCTTTCTTAGCTACGGTGGTTCCTTCCTCGTCACTTGTTTTATGATGTTGGGAGTGGTACAGAGCGTCTATCGTTATCGAAAGGAATTTAGATGATTTGGTTCCAGCCAAATAGCTATTTTCTCTTGCTGATGATGAAACGTGGGTTTGATAAACCCAATAATCATGGCCAGAAACACTAAGCGTAGATCCCGTTATTCAAAGAACAGAAGAAATCATTCTTCTAAAAAAACAGAAAAAAATCCATCATCTAAAAATGATTTGAGTTTGCCTCCGAGTGAGCCCAGTCCAATTTTAATAGATAAAAAAGAACTCCGGGAGGGAGCCTTAGAAAGAGCAAAAAACCGTCCCATTTTCGAAAGGATTCTTACTCTTTTTCGAAGGGAAGCGAATAAGGATTACAAGGAATTGATAATCAATACCGAGGCCTCGGAAAGAAGAGTCGCCCGAATTGAAAATGGAATACTTCAAGGATTCGATGTCGAAAGATTGGATGAAGATCGAATGGTTGGAGCGATTTTTAAAGGAAAAGTTCAGAATCTTGAGCCTGGGCTAAAAGCTGCATTCGTTGATATTGGACAAGAGAAAAATGCATTTCTTCATTATTGGGATATGCTGCCTGGTGCAAACAATGACCCTTCCATTGAAATCGTTCGTCAAAATAAGAAAAAGTCGACTGGTAAAAACGAAATAAAGTCGATCAAAGATATTCCAAAGGCTTTCCCCATTGGTTCTGAAATTGTGATCCAAATCACCAAGGCTCAAATCGGAAGTAAAGGGCCGAGGACGACAACCAATTTATCTCTTCCGGGTAGGTTTCTGGTGATGATGCCTTATGCCGGACAGTGTGGGATCTCTCGAAAAATAGAAGACAAAGCAGAGAGGGCTCGATTGAAGCGTATTATTGCAAATCTTTCCTTGCGTGAGGGAATGGGAGTAATCATTCGTACCGCAGGTCAAAACAAACCGGAGCGTTTTTTTAATCGAGATTTAGACCTGCTTAAGAAACAATGGGATGAAATTGAGGCAAAAATGAAATCTCAAGATAGCCCTGCATTTTTGTATGAGGAGCCTGATCTAATTGGCTTAACTGCTCGAGACTTTATAACCGACGATGTGGACCGCGTTCAAGTCGACAAAAAAGAAGACTACAACCGCTTGCTAGAAACCATTCAGCTCATTTCCCCCAAATCGAAGTCCAAAGTATCGCTTTTTGATGAAGAAATCCCAATTTTTGAACGGTTTAATGTAGAAAGGCAGATTGAGCAAACTTTCATGCGTCGGGTTCTTCTTCCTTCCGGGGGGGAAATTGTGATGGAGGAGACTGAAGCACTTGTTTCCATTGATGTAAATACTGGAAGCCATAAAGGGGACCGTAAGGATGGAAAGAATTTTATTCTTCAAGCAAATATTGAGGCTGCCATGGAGGTTGCCCGTCAGATGAGGCTTCGGAATCTCGGAGGACTGGTGATCGTAGACTTCATTGATATGAAGAATAAAGGTGATCAAAGAAAAGTTCACCAAAAGATGAAATCTGCGATGGCTGAGGACAAGGCTAAACATAATATTTTACCGATTTCGCAGTTAGGAATCATGCAGATTACCCGCCAGCGGCATGACGAAAGTAATTCAAGCGGTATCTACGAGCCTTGTCCCTATTGTAACGGCAGAGGAATTGTTAAATCCCCTCGTGCGGTCAGTATTGAGATCCAGAGGAAAATAAGTAATGCCATCTCCAGAACTAAGGTAACGGACCCAACTCGTAAGGAACTAAAGCTGAAGATTTTTCTGCACCCTAGTAATCTGCGCAGATTACGGGGTCCGGATTCCAAGTTAATCGAGCGAATGCAGCAAAACTATAACCTTAGCCTTTCCTTTGAGGCAGCTGACACCTATCATGTCGAAAATTTCAAGGTGGTAGAGGAAGCTTCTGGCGAGGAAGTAAAGTAGGGAATTAGCATGCAGAAAATCCTTGCGGCATTCGACAAGTGCAAGGATTCCCTTGCCGCGAAGGAATTGTGCATGCTTGCCAAAAAGACCCTGGAGGAAGAAGGGCAAGAATATATCGTGGATATGGTTCCATTGACGGATGGAGGGGAGGGCTTCGTAGAAATTCTTACCTTGCAAGCGGGTGGCGAATTTATTCCTCTTTATGCTTTGGATTCTTTGGGACGGAAAAAAGAGCTCGTAATTGGTTTATGTGAATTAGAAAAGCTTCCTCAGATCGTAAAAGATTTTCTTTCTCTGCCTGATAAAGGGAGAATCGTAATTATAGAAATGGCCAGTGTGGTCGGATTAGCTGATTTGAAGCGGAAAGAAAGAAATGCCTGGAAGACCAGCACCGTTGGAATTGGAGAAGTTTTGAAACATTGCTCAACTCTTCAGCTTGATGGAATATTGCTTGGAATTGGAGGCAGTTCAACCAATGATATGGGGGTGGGAGCCCTGAGCGGTTTGGGGATGGAAATTTTTTCAGAATCGGGTGATTTGCTTAGTTTTCCATCTCCTGAAACTTGGTCCGATCTAGCCGAGGTTTCAATTCAACAAATGGTAAACCTACCCCCTCTAAAAATTGCCTGTGATGTAAAGAATGCATTGCTTGGACCCAAGGGGGCAACTCACCAATTTGGAGCACAGAAGGGCTTGAGTTCGGAAGACCGAGTAGGTGTCGAAGATGAAATGAATAAAATGGTACAAAAACTTGGAAAATTTTTTCCGGATGCGGAAAAGAAGTCATCCGAAGAGGGCAGTGGAGCTGCTGGTGGAATAGGATATGGCTTGGGACTGGTTTATGATGTGTCGTTGGTGGCAGGCTTTGATTTAATTCGAACTTGGTTTACTTTAGACCAGAAGATCAAGGATAGTGAAATTGTTATCACGGGAGAGGGGAGATTTGATCAGACTTCCATAGGAGGAAAAGGTCCTTTTGAACTTATCAGGAAAGCAGATCAATATCGTAGAGAAACTTATGTTTTTGCTGGCTCGATTGAAGATGAATCCAAAGCTTTTTGCGAAGAACAATTTTCCAATGTCGAGATTCATGAATTTGGAGATCGTCAACTAGATTTAGAAGAAAATTTTACCAGAGCAGAAGAATTCTTTGTCCGTAAGCTAAGAGAAATATTACATCGTTAATATTCCAAATCGAAAACCATGAGTGCGGATGATGAAACCAGATTCAAGCGAATAAGAAGGCTTAAGAAAATTATGCGTCCGCTTCCAAGGAGGTCGAATGTTCATCGCTATCCTATTTTAAAATGGTTTTCTAAAACGGCTTACAAACGGTCTTATTTATGGTCATTTCGAAGCCGAGAAATTATTCACGCATTATTTATCGGGATGTGGATTGCCATGTTGCCCATCGTCTCGATTCAAATGCTGGTTGTTTTTGTAATTGCTCTTTTTATCCGGGCGAATTTACCCGTTCTTGTTGCTCTTCAGTGGATCTCGAACCCTTTTACCATGGGCCCAATTTATTTTGCGGACTACAAGATCGGAATGGAAATTTTTCGTCTCGTGGGCATACCTTATGAAAAAAATAAGCTGCTCAGGCCAGATTATGAGTGGGGAAGCTTCAGCTACTCAGACTTGTTCGCACTTCTTGATACTTTTCCTCCCATGATGGTAGGGGGGTCGGTAATCGGTATTTTTCTCGGTGTGCTATCGGTCTTTCTTTACAAGATTTCTTGTAACTTGTACAAAAATCAAAATGATAACCAGAATCTTTCCTAAATCCCATTTGTTCCTTTCTCTTTTTTCTATTCGAATATCCTTGAGCTTGACCGGTTTTTTATTTTTGGGAATGAGCTCAGTAATTCTGGGAGCAAGCGGGTTTTCACTGGGGATTGATCATTTGGAGGAGATCGAGTTTTCGATCCTGAATGGAAAGAAAGTAGGTTTACTAACCCATCCGGCTGGCCGGAATGGTTCTGGGAAAAGTACCGTAGAAGTCTTTCGAGACAGTTCAAAAGTTGACTTGGTTGCTCTATTTGGTCCCGAGCATGGAATTTATGGCGATGAAAAAGCTTCGGTTCCGGTTGAAGATAAAGTGGATCATCGTACCGGTCTACCCGTATTTTCCCTTTATGGAAAATTCCGTAAGCCTACGGTGAATATGCTTTCCAAAATCGATGCCCTCATCATTGATTTACAGGATGTAGGAGTACGTTGTTACACCTATGTTAGTTGTATGAGGTATGCGATGGAGGCTTGTTTTGAGAATGGAGTGGAGCTTATTATCTTAGATCGGCCCAATCCGCTTGGTGGAGAAAAGCTTGCCGGTCCGATGATTGATCAGCAATGGATGAGTTATGTGGGAGCGTTTCCGATGCCCTTTGTTCATGGTATGACCATTGGAGAGTTGGCATTGTGGTCCAAGAAGACCCCTGGGATTTTAAAGGTGGATGAAACTTCCAGAAAAACAGGAAGCCTGACCATTGTTCCCATGAAAGGTTGGCATAGGCAGATGGTATGGCCTGATACTGGTCTTGATTGGTTCCCAACTTCCCCCAATATTCCGACTTTAGATTCCGTCGCTGGGTATCCCATGACTGGCCTTGGTGCTCAACTTGGAAAATTTCGTCATGGAATTGGAACCAAGCATCCGTTTCGCTTTCTTACTTTTGAGGGTAAGACTCCTGAAGAATTGAAGTCTGCACTAGAGAAAAGTGAGATTCCAGGCTTATCTTTCCAGACCAAGTCATTACAGAATTCAAAAGGGGAGGAAATTGCTGGCGTGTACATTGTATTGAAAGATTGGAATCAATGGAATCCAACGGCCCTGGCATTTCATATGATGCGCTTATCCGTACTTTGGGAAACCAGCAGTCCATTCAAATCAGCCAGTGAGGCCGAGGCCAAACTCTTCAACAAGCATGTTGGGTCCACTTTATGGTGGGAAGCTTTACTTAGGGAAGGTGCCTCGATTAAGCCTCAGAAATTCATTGAGGTATGGAACCAGGAAGCCCAAGCATTCCGGGACCAGATCCAAGCCTACCTGCTCTACTAGCGATTGAAGTCCTCGAGGGATAAAACTGTTAGACGGTGGGCTTTGAGAGCTTCTTCCCCAATATCTTCGTCTTCCATTGCAATTGCGAGTACGGGTCGGTTATTGGGCTGGTTTAAAAAAGGATAAACATAATGAATATTTATCTCCGCTCTCAGTAAGGAGTGCGTGATTTGATGAATGGAGTCCTCATCTTTTATCTCTGCAGCAATGATATTTCTCTCGGTGAAAGAAATGGATTGAGATTTTAGTAACCGAGCCAGATCTTTTGGATAATTGGGAACCAGACGGATTACCGATGAATCACTGGTATCCAAAACTGAAATGGCTAAGATATGAATTTCATCGGATTTTAGCATCACAATAAAATCGTTTAACCAGCCGACTTTATTTTCTGCATAAATTACAAACTGACGAATTAAATCCTGACCTGGATTACGTAGGGTGGAAGATGATGGGATAGGCTCGCTCATTGATAGAATATTTGCTTATATCTTAGCATATTCTTTGGATATTCGAAACTTGAAAAAAATGAAACCACGCTTGCCAGTACTTTTTGTTAGGTTAAAAGTATAGGAGGATTATGTTTAGTATACATCGTAAAACTTGCTATATTCTCGCGGTCTTCACGCTTTTTCAAGCCCTTATTGGAAATGAAGGGGAAAGGTGGATCCTTGCTGACTATCAGGAATTAAAAGATGCCGCGGCGAAACAGGATGCCTATGCCATGGGCTTTTTATCCCTGGTGCATGCACACGGCGATAAGAGCCAGGACATTTCCTATGCAGATGCATTGAATTTCGCCGAAGCTGCGGCCAAGAAAAATCATTGGTTGGGACATTTTGCCATGGGTTATCTGGCTCGATTTGTTCCCTATGGTCCAGACTCCGGAAAAGTTCGCATGCATTACCTGAAGGCTTTCCAAGACCCGGATGGTATGATGATCAGAGATGCTTCGAGAAATGATCCGATTGCTGCGTACGCTCTTGCCGAGATTTTCACTTCTGACGAAGTTCGCCCCACCCTAATTCCGGATTTGAAGATGGCAGCCGAGTATTATGAAATTGCTTCCCAAAAAGGTTACGGGCCTGCATCCGTGCAGCTTGCCCTTTTTAAACTTCATTCCATTGCTGATCCTGGCTTAGGAATTGCCAAAGATTTAAAAGGCGGAATCGGCTTACTTCAAGAGTCAGCTAAAAGAAATTTGCCTGATGCCCATCATTACCTGGGACGTTGTTACTTTAAAGGAATCGGGGTGGAAGCGGATAATGATATGGCCCTCGTTCACTTTCAAGCGGCTGCGGACCGGGGTAAATCCCTTTCCCAATTATTGGTAGCCGATTTTTATGCCTATGGAGTATCAGGACCGGTCAAATTAGATTTAGCATTACGATACGCAAGGTTAGCGTCGGTCCAGGAACAAGAACAAGCCATGCTAAAGATCAACGAATATGAAAATTTAAAGCAAGTCGAACAAGCTCCCCCAGAAGGTATTACCACTCCAAGCAACGAATTTTCACAAACTAGCAATGTGGTACCCATGGTTCCCTCTCTCCCTGCGCCGGATTTACCCCCTCCGCCTCCACCTCCAGGTTCGGAGCGTTTACCTTCGGTATATGAGCCTTCGGTTCAAACTCCGAACGAGCCAGAGAGTGTTACCCCTCCGATCGTTTTGGATGAACCCAGACCCGCTCCAGTTGTTGAGGCTGCATCCAATGGTACCAATTTGCGAAACTCTGCAAAAAATGCCTACTGGGGAAAAGGGCAATCGGTAAACCTTCAAGTTGCGTATTCTTTATTCCTGGATGCTGCAAATACCGGAGATGCTGAATCCGCTCGCTACCTAGGCATGATGTTTATGCAAGGTAAAGGGGTGACCCAGGACTCCAACCAAGCCCTTTATTGGTTTGATTTGGCAGCCCAGCGGGGGGACAAACTTGCAAAATCAAACCTTGAAAAATTAAAGGGTGTACTAGGACGCCGTTAGAAATTCAGTTTGGATATCTTTTTGTTTGCCCGTTATCCAGGATGTAAATATAAAATTTCAAGTTCGGAGAGATGGCAGAGTGGTCGAATGCGCTGGTTTGCTAAACGAGCATGCAATATGACTGTAAGCCGCTCCAATACTGATACTCTCAACTTCTTAATATATAAAAATAAGTTATCCTCATATAATCCGCAGAAATTGAGGATATTTTGAGGATCTCTTTGGATATATTAGTCAGAGCTTTGGCCGATTAAAAAAATGACACTTTTTTTTGGATATTTTGAACTTTGATTCACATAATATAATACAAGCGAATATCTCATTCCGTTTGCTTGGTGGACTCATAGGAGGAGTAGGCAGAGTTCAGGATACTCGTGGCGTCCAATTGTGAGCGAGCGAGAATTAGAATCAAACGGAGAGTAGCTCGACTTTTTCCATACTTTCTGCTCAAGTCACTCTATTCCATCTCACGCCAAGCCTTGTCTTGAACACTGTAGACCATGAGTTTATCAGCGTTTTGGGAAAAGTAGAGCCATCCTTGTTCCTCGTGAGAATAGACCCAAGGGTAGTAGTCAAACCACATCCAACCTTTGGTGGGTGGCGGTGAGGTTCCTTCCGGATAATAGGAAAAGCTTCCCGCAAAGTCTCCGGATGTGGTGCCTTCACCTTTTGAAGCAAAGGAGAGTTCAATTTTGGTAGAATTTGTATCATCGGAAGTCTCCCAGGTCATATCAACTCCCGGATCGGCAATCGGAGTTTCGAGGCGAGCACTGTTCGTACCTGTCTTTATGTACCTGTAAGTGCTTTCGCTTGAACCTGCGTCAGATCTAACTGTGACCAAGTCGTTTTCCTTGAACAGATAAGTTGTTCCATCCATTGATAATTGACCACTCAGCATGGTAGGTGCAAATCCGGTGGTACTTTCCGTAAGAATAAAAGTACCGCTCGTAGAATAAAAAGTTTGATCCAAATAATAATCAAAACCGCTTGAATTTGATTCGAAAAAAAGTGAGTAGGTGCCGATAAAAGGTTCATCCTCTGGAAAAGCGGGGTCAGAAGGAGATGTAACTACCAAGGTGCCATTTCTTTCATCTTTCGCCCAAGTGTAGGTAGAATATTCTATTTCACTGGAACCAGTATTTTCATTGAAATAGAATGATATCAATTCTGATTCTGACTTAAAATAAAGTGTTTCTGTGACTTTTACATCTTCTTGTTGGGAAAAAGATTCTGTGTAGATTTTACCTACTAATGAATCAGGCAGGTTTACGGAAGGTGAGTCGTTCAGTGTGAAAGTCCCTGAATAATTTTTTCCATTCCCTAAATAAATTTCAGTGGTTCCGGAGTTTAAATCACTAAAAAATAAATGGTAAACATAAGCTGTATATGGGGGATTTCCTGATTCATCAAAGATGGTATAGAATATTTGTCCTTGATGATTGTGCGTGTCCCAGCCGTAACCCGAAAATGAAGAACTATATACATATAACCCAGAACCCGATTCTTCATATCGTAAAAAAAATTCATAATCAGAAAGAAAATAGAGGATTTCGGACCGTTGTTCTCCAGATTCTGAATCATACCACGACGCTTTGAAATCTTTTCCAACTAAAGAACTTGGGGCTTTTATTGAAGTTTCTGAAAATTCTTTATTTTGATATGCGATTCGTATTCCACCTCTGTGACTGAACCATTTTTTCTCATAGGAGAAAGAAGGCTCAGAAACGATGGACATGGATTCCTCTCCGTCGAGCCAATTTCCTCCAGCACCAAAAGCAAACCCATCATTACTCTCATCATCATCTTGAAGCCATTCCCAAACATTTCCCGCCATATCATACAAACCAAAGAAATTCGGTCCATAAGAACCTACTTTCTTTGGATTTCCAATTACATTGTCAAAATTTGCCATGCTGGTGTCTATTGCATTTCCGGTTGGATATATGAAGCTTCCTGCACTACCAGCCCTAAACCATTGCCAAAAACTCGGAATGGAATAACCAGTTGCCTCTTTGTCGAAACTCCATGTTGCTAATTGATTTTTGGATTCATACTCATTGAAAACATTGAGGATATAGGCCATATAATAAGCTGAATACCAACTTACATACCTAACTGGAAAGTCAGCAATTGATTCGTCGATAAAAAAGGAATTTGTGGAAGAATTAAAATCGATTTCATTAATGCCATAGTTTTCAATGGTAGTTACATCAGGACCCCAATTTGGTAAGCTATCGAATAATTTTTCTCCATTGAAGGTTAACGACTCCCCACTGCTGTATGAAATAATTCCATTTTCTAATCCATATTGCAAGGCACTGGCAAACTGCCTGTTAGTTATTTCATATGTACTAAGGGAATATTCTTCGAGAGTATCTATAGCTCCCGTGGGTGAAGAAAATCCCGCCACATTAATTTCTTCAAAAGAAATATTTTTCAAAACATCTGTAAAAGAATCTTTTGCATCAAACAACAGATTATCTGCAAAAGACCTTAGAGTAATGATAAATAGAAAGGTGAGTAATATAAATTGCTTAGACATATTTACCGATATTTTTGTTTTAAAGGATTTGATAGTAAGGTTGGTGAGGAACTCTTTTTTCGATCTAGAAAATTTATTTACTTACATCAAGCTTATCCGACATAAAATAATTATTTTATGTATATTCATTAGTTTCATTAGTTATTAATTTACTCTTTTAAGAATCTCGGTTTACATAGACTAAATTGTGATATAATTGAGTACATCTTGATCTTTGCCTATCTTTTGGGTTTACGAAGATGCATGAACTCTTATATATTCAATTCGTCTCAGGAGAGATGGCAGAGTGGTCGAATGCGCTGGTTTGCTAAACCGGTGAGGAGCTAATCGCTCCTCCACGGGTTCGAATCCCGTTCTCTCCGCCATTTTTATCTTTTCGTGAAACTAGCTAAATATTTTTTACCGGCAATCTCATCGAGCTTGATCTGTTTGCTATTTTCTTGTCAGAAATCTCAGAATATTGGCCTTCTTTCTAATTCCTCAAACAATGGGGGGAGCCTTTACCAGAAAGGACAGATGGCATCCAAAGAAAAACCAGTGGTTCGAAAGAACAACCTGGAATCTTTAGCAGTTGGGCGAAATCGGCAAGAAATTGAACGCCTGATGGGGCCGCCGGAGGGAAAGAGTCTAGACGGTGGAAATGGATATTTATGGGATTACCGAAGGGCTGTTTTTGATGAGTCTAGTGATAAAGTTTATACTTGGACATTGATTTCCTTTAAATTTCTGCAAGGAAGATGTGCTTATATAAACTTTCAATTAGAGGATTTACCACCCGAATTATTGATCCAAAAAAATCAGGGTTTTGGAACCGGGCAGAATCTGCAATCTAATTTAAGCGAATGATGGAAATGCCTGATTTATTTGCACTAGGCATATCTAGCTTCTTCCCATTTTTGTCGTAGATTTCAACATCCTGTCCGGAGGAGCAAGTAAGGGTAAGGGCACCCATGTGAGTAAGGGGCACTTTCTCACCGCTTTGTAATTTCAACCAGTCCAATTCATTTCCGTTTGGATCCTGCACCAAAAGCCAAATATTAGACTTTGCATGGACAGTAAAGCGGGCGTAATTCGAAGAAGTAAGTGCATTTGGTGATGATTCCCAAGACTTCGAACTGACAGGCTGGTATGATCCAGATGGGTAAGGAGATGAAACCTGAGGATTCGGGGAAGTAGGCAGAATGGAAGTACTTGGAGTACTTGGTTCGTAGGGCACTGGGAAATTTGGATAGGGTGGGGGTGCCTCCGGAAGAGTTGTCACCGAACCTCCTCCACATGAAACTATAAAAAACGGAATCGAAGTACGAAGAAGTAGGCAAAAAATATGTTTTTGGATGGACAAAATAGATTCTATTGGAATTTCCGCTATTAGAGTTACCAAGCCCTGCATGGTTCATCAATGCAAAACTTAGATGAATTCCTTAGAAATTTACTTTTGGGAAAGTTTTGTATTTTTAATGATTGAACCAACTTGGGTAGCTTTTTTTTGAGCTCACTTAAGTCAATCTTTTTGAGAGGAACAGTTGGATAAATTAAAACATGCCCACTCAATAGTTTTCCGGCCAAGTAAGAACCATCAGGAGAAAAGGCACAATCCGAAAAACGGGAGAGCATGTTACCACTTAAATTCTTGAAGAAATTCTGCTTTCCTCGGTTCCAAATCCGAAGTTCACCGTCTATGGTGGTTGTAGTCCATTTTTCGTCCGGAGATTCTGAAACTTCAAGTTTGGGCTGCAATGAGTAAATCAAAATTAGTTTCAAGGTGCTTAAGGCTTAAGTTCGCATCAATTTTTTTGATCCATGGTAACGGAATTGATAAGTCCCCGATGGAAGGCTGACTTCCATGAAGAAAGTTATTCTTAATCTGCTTTAATTCTAAACGTAATTTGCCTTGAGCTCTTTCTAAAAAGATCAGGTTGGTAGGACCTGAATGACGATCTTGAAAAGATTGGAACCTATTGGTTGTTTTTGATTGCTGGGGGAAATTGAGTCTTTGAATTCTTTCCACAGGCAATGTAAAGGTTCCATGTTTAGAGATCATGGTAAGGTTTTGGTCATTGGAATAGACATTTTCAATTTCTGTAGAATCTCCATTTTTGAAGATTATCGAATGCTCCATTGCCTCGGTCGGTGTTAAAGATTGGGGCAGGAATTCCCCTTTCCATCCAGCGATTGAAAGCTCCTGCAATCGAATATTTGAATTTCCGCCCTGGTTTATGAAAAGAATACCATTTTCATTCGGGGTATATTCTGAGTCCGAGTCTTGCCATCGAGCGCACTCCTTCCCATTTACCTTGATCACAAACTCTTTTCTCAATCGATGGGCAAAGATTTCAAATTCTGCCGACTTTGCCCCGGAAAGATTTTCAACGAGTTTTGAACCTAAAGTTTCCCGCACCGTTCTTCCCGCCATATTCTTATTTGATTGTAAATTAATACGATGGTTCGAAAAGGAAAGATGGTAGCCTGTGTTTCCGTAATTTCCACCATCCGAATCGGAAAAGAATCGTAGGGCAAGGTAGAAAGATCTTTGCCAGACTGCTTTGAATTTTATGTTTATTGCGTCAAGTTCCGGGAGTGTGGTACCGGTACTGCCCGAAAATACTGACAAGAGATCGCCTTGCTCTTCGCTCCATGACTTACTGTTGCTTTTCTTCCATGTTTTGTAATCGGTAAAGGAATCAAAAACTACTTGATAGGAACTTGGTAAGAAGTTCAGATGTGATAGGGATTCAACTTGAACCGATAAATTTTCGGTAAAGCAGGTTGAAAAGCGAAGGGTCTCTTGATCCAAGGATAGGAGAGAGCCCCTTAAATAGTCTCCATTTAAAAAGTGAACACCGAGTAGTTGATCTTTCTCCGGTTGCTTTTTAATATCGTTTGATTTTCGGTTGATGGAAATCGATTCAATTGCGTCGAAGTCAAATTCTATCGGAGTGGAAGATGATTTGTGTTTCCAGAGCAATTTCTTTTCGGGGGTAAGTCCGAGCAAATGACCGAGGAGATAAGAGTCATCTGAAAAAGAAAGCCGTTCCATCGGTATTGCATCCTTTATTTCTCCTTCTGCATAGAAACCAAAGATAGAAAAGAGGCTCAGAAAGAGGGGGGGGACCTTGACGCTCATCGTTCGTAGATTGGGAGGTAGCGATAATTCAAGGCCATGGAAAGAAGTGCTGAACAAGTGGAGAAAGTAACCCCGTGATTTCCTCTCCAAGATCCATCTTTTTGTTGGCTATCAAGCAAGATCCTCACATTTTTCGCATTCCATTTGTTCCAAAGTTCTGGGCTAGCCCGAAACATTGCTTGAGCCGTATAATAAAGGCTGTAATATTTATGTGCTTGGTCACCATATTCAGCATTTTTTTGCAAATAGATCAAGGATTTCCGGTAAGCTTCGGTTTCTGTTTTTTGTGCCAGTGAAAGAACTAGGGAGCCAATGGAAGTTCTTGGTAAATTTGCACCGGTTGAAGAGGAATAGCCAAACCCACCCTTTGAATCCTGGCAGTTTATCATCGATTTCAAAGCCTTTTCGATGGTATCTTTGGGGACTTCTATCCCGGCATTCCGAGCAGCAAATAATGCGACTAACTGCGTTCCCGAAACTGTGGTGTCAAAATCATTGCTGTCAGGATAATAACGCCAGGCATTTTGAGGGTTTTTATTGGCTGCAGAAATAATCAGTGAAACTGCTTTTTGTAGGGCGGGGCCAATGCGCTCATCGTTTAAAGTTCCATAAAGCTCTGCCAAGGCCAGGCAGGCGAAACCGTGATTATACATGGTCGAACCAACGAAACCGGTTTTTGAATCTTGCTGAATCAGCATCGCGTTTAGGGCTTTGCTAATTGCTTCCGAAAAGGGTCCAAATTCCGTATCATCCCCCCTTGATATAAAAGCAAGAATTGCCATTCCCAGAACCCCGGCTTGGTCCCCGTAAGGATTTTCGGTCCACATTCCATCTGAACCTTGGCTGGTGGCTAGATACTCAATTCCTCTGGCGTAGCTGGCATCTAAAGACTGAACCAGGAAATCATCTTTGCTTTCATGGATTTCCTGAGCAGATAAGCAAAGAGCCGAGAAAAATGCACTCATTCCCATACAACGAAAAAAGAAAGTCATCATTCCATTTGTTCGATATATCTTTCCATTGCTTCTTTAAATTCTACAGGTACGGAAGGGAAGTCTGTACTGCCAGCATCTGATTTTCTCTCGGTGCGTGGAAGTTTCAGGTTTTTTCCGTTGTTGTCTTCAAGTATTTCACCAGATTTCCCGGCCTTGTTGAACCCGCCCCCTTGTTTCCCAGCAGACGGACTTTTGCCCTCAGAATTTTGCTTTTGTCCAGTTTGGTTTTTCATTAACAGGAAATCGATCATACTAAGTTCGTCTTTCGATTTTCCATCCTCTCCTGAGTTTTGACCTTCAACCAGAAGATTGACTAAGTCACTGACCAAATCCTTCGCCTTCTTTTGTTCAGATTGGGTCTGGTGACCGGTTCCCTTACTTTGCAAGAGTTGGTGTGCATTTGACATCGCGGTATGAGCTTCATCGAACAAGGGATTCAGGGCTTCATTTGCAAGAGAGATTTGCGTATCGGTCAAGTCGATGGCAAGTTCATGTTGCTGATTACTCAAAGGAACCAGCCATTCTGGAAACTCGTTTTGAAGATTCTGCTGATGAAAGAAGCTTGTTTTCTGCAGGACTTGTTTTTGCCCTTCTCTGATTTTAATTAATGCAAGAATTTGTTCTGCAAAATCTTGACTGGAAGACTCTCCTTCTCCCCCTGCTTGACTGGATTCATCTAATTGGTTTTCAAGAAGCAGGGCCCATGCAGCAAATTTTTTTTGCCATGCATCTAAATCTTCAAGAGCCTGGAATCCAACATTCGCTTTAATTTTTTCTGCTGCTATTTTCATTCCTTCATGGGTGCGTGATTCTTGCATGAGCAGGCTCACTTTTTGATATTCATGAACCCCGGTTCTTTCAAAATATCGACTAATTTCACTCTGGATTTCTTTGGCCTCTATTCGGGCTCCGGCTTGAATGATCTCTAAGCTTTGAATCGCGGAGTTATATTTCTGCGAGAGAAGTGACCTGGTTTTTCCTAAAGTTTCGGGAAGAATTGAAGTAAGATCCCTAGAAATCTCTCTTTCAGTGTTCTCGACATTTCGTAACCTTTGGGCCAAGGTTTTTGCTTCAAGTTCTTCCATCTGTTCTGAGAATGTATCCAGTAATGCCTGTAGCCTTTGCAATGCATCAAACTGCATTTGAGAAGCGGTGGAAAGACTCAGGTTTGCCGCCTCACGTATTAAATTCTGCGCAAGCTGTATTTCTTTTCCTGAATCTTCCATTTGCTCGGTAGCAATTTCTTTCATCGTTCCAAAAGAATGCCCAAAGTCTTTTAGGTTTGAAGCGTCAAAAATTGGGTTGTTCGAAGCGTTATCAAGAAGGGCTAAACCTTTTTGTGCTAAAGTAGAAAGTCTGTCGCTAATTTGCCGTTGTTTTTCTGACAGAAAACCAAGATCCTCTCTTTCTTCAGGATTTAATTCTGGTTCGTTAAATATTTCCAAATCCTTCGATTGTTTCCTTGTTTCGCTTAGCAAAGTTTCCTGGTCACGGGCAATGTCTGCAACTTGGTCCATTAAATCCTCCATTTTTTCAGTAATCCTTTGGGCATGTTTTTCTGAACCGAGAATAATCAGTTTTAGGGGCTTTGATCTTGTAAGTATCCGGTTTGGAAAACGATCCTTAACCAAAATTGTGAAAGAAACTTGATCCCCATCTTCCAACCCAAAAAATCCAGGTTCAAAGGGAAAGGAAAGGTTTATTTCCTTTTCCAAGTCATTCCTAATAAAGTGCTTCAAAATGGTTCGTTGCAAAAAAACCATTTCTCCTCGGGTGCTACTCATTTCTAGTGAATATGACTCGATACCAAGATCATCTTTGATCTGAATCTGAAGGTTACGAGTTTCAAATTCGAGAAGTGGGGAGAGGTCATTAGCAGCAGCAAAAAGAGCGGTTGGCTCCTCATCCTGGAAAAGTTCAAGGTTCCATTGCAAAGGCCGAGACTGAGATAAATGATCAAGGTCACTAAACCTTAATTCCATTGGACCCGATTTAAATGATGAATGAAGCGGGAAAGAAAATTTTTCGGAATTCAATGATTGAAAATGAAAATCGAAAGGTTCCCTTAGGGTGATTGCTGAAAGGGCTCTATTCGCAGAACCTTGGATTTCGAGTTTACTTCCATCGAGTATCTTTAAGGTAGGACCAGAAAGCTTTTCTTCAGTTATTGGAATCTGAGTATATTTAGGCCAGGTAATCATTGCCCTACAATCCAAAATATGAGGTCGAGTTTTTGGAATAATCAAGATTTCCGAACGAAAATCACCACAGCTAACATTGAATGGATTAGCGTGTTCTAAGGGAGGGAGAATGAATTCAAAAAAATTACTGTTTTTAAAACTTACTTGTCGTGTGAAAG
>DBVA01000064.1:0-21886 GCA_002308735.1 Opitutia bacterium UBA1276
CAGCCGCACGCAGAATTCTTTCAATAAGTTCATTTTCAGTGCTTATTGCGGAAACCGTGGAATTAGATCTACTGAGGGTGAGATAAGCTTTGTTGTCAAATAGGGAAAGATCATTGGGAAGCGATAAACTCAGCCAGTTTTGATCTTTGCAAAACTCTGAAATCAAGGAAGAGTTTAAGATCGTTCTGGCACTTGTTAGATTCAAATCAAGATAGGATCTGGTTGCTTCAGATTGAATCTCTAATGAAATAAGTTCTTCTCCGGTCTCGCTTCGCTCAATCAAAAAATACGGCGTTCTCTTTTGTGGGCGTAAAGAGATCGATCGATTGCTTAAAGAAGTAGTCTCCAATGGGCAGAGTTGTAATTTCCATTTGCCTTTCCGCTGCTCTAGATCTCGAGCCAGTTCTTGTAAGGTGACCGCATTTTGAGACAGTTTCCAACTCGAACTTTGTAGATCAGAAAATATACAAATCCGGGCGTTGCTAATTGACTCTCTCTCCAACCAGCCAAAAACATTTTTGAGGGTTCCAGGCAAGTTTGCGGAGGTGTCTGTTGGACCTAGAAAGCTTTCGATTGATGGGCCGTCGAGTGCCAGTTTTTGATCTATAATCAAAGGAGACGAACCAGTGGTTTCAAATAGAACAACCCGGCCATTATCCTGTTTCTTTGAAAGACTTAGAATCTTATTTAAGCTCAGTTTTCGAAGGCTTGAAGTAGTACCTTTTGCGATCCTTTCCATACTTGCGGATCGGTCCAGAACGCACACTAAAGTAACCGGTTTTTGCCCTGTAAAAGAAAGCCAGGATTCTCCTTGGTGAAAAACGGGCTGGGCTATTAACAGGGTTAAACAAATCAAAGCGAGCATTCGCAAAAGTAAAGTTAGCCAATGGCGAAGTTTTGTTGACTTGGATGATTTTTCACGAGCTCTAAGCAAGAAACGCATAGCTGCCCACTCTTGTCGTCGATGCCTTAAGCGGTTTAAGAGATGAATCAAGATTGGTGCGATTACCAAAATAAATCCGAAAAGGGCGACTGGTTGAAGGAAACTCATCTTCTAGCGGATGAGTTTCGATCCGATACAAAAGCGTCAAGTCCCTCAGATAATGGAATATTTGTAGTCAATTTATAATAGGAACTGCCTGCCTCCAGGCACTCACTTCGTAGGAAAGAAATATGTTTTTCCAACTGGAAGAGGTATTCCTTCCGAATTTCCGCTGGCTCAGTTAGCAGGGACTGTCCATCTTCCAGGTCAATGAAGCGAGTTGGGTGAGTAAATATAAACTCCAATTCTTGTATATCGAATAAATGTACAAGAACTACCTCGTGCTTTCGATCCCTACAATGATGGATGGCTTTCATGATTGCACTGGGTTCGTCAAGAAAGTCAGAGACAATCACAAACAAAGCTCTCATGTTAACAGATTCAGCCAAATCATGAAGACTGGGAACAAGAAGTTGTTCTTGATTGGGTTCTGCATCTTGGACTAACTGGAGAAGTGTCTGCAGTTGAACTGGATTTCTTTTGGCGTTTAATGCCGACCTTTTTCTGCTCCCCAGTAAATTAAAACCAACCGCATCCCCTTGGCGCAAAAAAAGATAAGCAAGGGTCGCAATAATCTTTTTTCCGTAATCAAACTTGGAACCTGTTTCTCCAAAACTCATCGATCGACTACAATCTAAACTGAAGTGGCATCGTAAGTTGGTTTCTGCCTCGAATTCTTTTAAAAAAAGTCGGTCGGTTCTAGCCATGACTCGCCAATCTAGTCTCCTTGGGTCTTCACCAGGTGTATACTCCCGGTATTCCGCAAATTCTACACTTGAACCTTTATGGTTACTTCGATGGTGGCCACTTACGCTGCCTTCCATCGGAAGGGTACCAATCAGTGGATCGCCGGTAAATCTCGATACGGCCGCTCGATCGATGAGATCAAAAGGCTGTTTGGCCTCTTTACTCATAGGACTATCGGTTGTCTGCTCTTAGTTCTTCGATCAGACGCTTAATGACTTCTGCACTGGTGATACCCTCGGAACGAGCATGAAAATTGGTGATGATTCGGTGATAGAGTACTGGCTCGGCAACCGACTCCAAGTCCTCTTCAGACACGATGAAATTACCTTTGATTACCGCTTGTGCCTTTGCCCCCTTAATGAGGAATTGAACCGCTCTAGGACCAGCCCCCCATTGAACCGATTGCTTGATCCAGGAAGGAGCTTCGGTAGAACCTGGTCGGGTCCTCCGAACCAAATCAACTGCAAGTTCATATACATGATCGGGGACGGGAATCTTTTCCACGAGATCTTGATATCTTTTTAATTTTGAACCCGTCATAATGGTTTTTAGCTTTGGCAAGCTTCCACTCGTAGTTTGGCGGGCAATGGCAATTTCCTGCTCTCGCTTAGGATAGTCCATTCGAATGATAAACATAAACCGATCCAATTGTGCTTCTGGAAGGGGGTAAGTGCCTTCTTGTTCGATCGGATTTTGGGTAGCGAGAACAAAGAAGGGCTCTTTGAGAGCATGGTTCTTACCCGCCACGGTTACATTTTTTTCCTGCATCGCTTCGAGGAGAGCCGACTGAGTTTTTGGAGGAGTCCGATTGATTTCGTCTGCTAGAATTACATTTGCGAAGATAGGACCTTTGATGAATACAAATTCTCGATTTCCTCTATCTTTATTATTTTGAAGAATTTCAGTACCTGTCACATCCGAGGGCATAAGATCTGGAGTAAATTGAATACGCCCAAAGGACAGGGAGCTTGTTTGCGCCAGAGAATTTACAAGTAGGGTTTTCGCTAACCCGGGGACTCCCATTAGTAGGCCGTGACCCTTTGATAGAAGGCAAAGAAAAAGTTTCTCAATCGCATCTTCCTGTCCCACAATGATTTTTGATAGTTCCCTTTTGATTTCTTCAAAAATGAGTTGTAGGGACTCAATTTGCTTTACTTCCTCGTCGGCAAAAGTGGTCTCTTTCGAGGAATTACTACTTGGAGAAGTTGCTTTCTTGGTTCTAGTGGTTGGCATATTAAAATGGTAGGGGTTGGATAACCTTGCTAATGCAGACACGAAGTTGATAATGGTAAGAATCTTTCTTTATCATGAGAGTACAGCGTAAATACAAGGTTTTAAAGCGTAAGACGACGAAAGAAATCGTTGAAGATGTGAACGAATTAATACAACATGAATATAAAGACACGGAAGGCTTTTTATTCCGTTCTTCTGGCCGATGGCAATGCCTAGATGGTATTACTTTTTGCGAAAAAGAAGATCGCTGGGTCCAAACAATGGTCTTTATTCAAGAGGAAGAAGAATGACTCCTGCCTGTTTAAGATGATTAATTTAAAGTTTTGTTAAATTATTGCTTGCCAAATACAATTTTTAAACTAAGCGATTATTCTTTCAGATTTAATTATTTGAAAATTTTTTAAGTCGGCGATTTGGGCAAAGTCGCCGACTTTTTTGTATATAAGAAACCGAATCTTATCTACCTGTTAGAAAGACACTATGGTCTTTAATTTTTTACTGAAAGCATATTTTCTCGATTTAAAAAATTATTTTTTTAAGGTGACAGGATGAATCCTAAAATTATCTTTTCCGGTTTTATTCTTTTTATCTTCTCAATTTTCGGGGTACTTTCCTTTGCTCAAGTAGGGCAAGGACCATCCTCTTCTCCGCCAAAATTACCGATGAACATACCACCACCACCAAGCTTTTCTTCGATTGCCTCCAAGACTGGAAAATTTCAGATCGTAAGTGCGGAATATTATTCTCAGGACGAGAAGGCCTACCTCTACAAGAGGTTGGTCAAATATGATACCATAACTGGGGATGCCTGGATTTTGCATTCCAAACTATCGGATGCTGGAGAACAGAGGAAATGGATTCCGCTGATCACGGAGTGAGAAAATTATTTTCGCCTAGCTTGTAGAACTTTGCTTTGAATCTTGAAGTTGATTGTTGATTCGTTGGAGCCTCATTTCCAGACCTTCAATCTTCTTAGTCAGTTTCTTGTTTCTTAGGGAGAAGTGACCGATCAGCAACATGATTCCAAAAACGATTAATACAATCTGACCAACAGGAAATCCATTCCATGTTTTATGCCATGCAACATAGAAGGCAGATGAACCCATGATTAGAAGAGCCAGGAGCATGAAAGTATTTTCCAAGATCCGTTTTATACCCTCAGGTCGTTCTCGTCCTAAAATAGATTTGTTATTGATGAGAAGGAAAAAACTAAGATAGGCGACTGGGATCAGAGTAAAGCCAAGGATTGAAGTTGGTACAGCGAGCCAAAAGGCAGCATCACTCCATACAAAAGGACCCAATACACCAATTCCAGCAACTAGGGCACCCACCATGAAAAGAGGCCCTTGATGAGGTTTCCCGAAAATCTCACACACCGCGTGGCCATTTATAGTCATAAGGATGATGATCGTGGATATTGCCATTCCCAGGACCCCGATTCCAAAAACATAATGAGAAAATAGCTCGCTCCCAAAGAGCCCCTCAAGCGAATTCGCAAGATTATAAGAATCTCTTTTTACCAACATGGCTGCTAATTCCTTATCGACCGCAGGTAAGTCAGTAATGATTTGATCCTGTTGCACTGGAGCGAGTGCTTGAAAGTTTTCGGCACCCAGCTCTTCCTTCGCTCTATCTTCGGAGAGGCTCAAAAAGCCAGAACGGAGGTTCAAGTGGATAATTTTATCTTCATAGTTGGAATAGGCTGATTCCGGTTTTCCATTAAATCGAGATCCGGCGGCAATAACGACACAAGTGGTGGCAACAACATAAGGGATAAGAAGTGCGGTCCAGAGATCAAATTTAGCAAGGCCTCTATGTTGTCTTCCCCATTTTCGGCGGAGCAAGACAAAAGGCATGAAAAAGGTCATATTAATTCCAACTGCGGTAGCAGCGGCGGAGATCATCACATCTCGTTGCATCCCAATGATTTTAGATTCCCAGAATTCACGAAAATCTCCAACCTTGGATAAGAAAGGCTCATAAACGGATGCAGGCTCATGGAGCAAAGATAAATTGGGAACAAAGCCCGCAAAAATACTGCCCCAATCCAACTCACCACTAGCACCTAATTGGACTACTACTCCGAAAAAAGAAACGACAACTAAGCCAACCATAATTTTCAAAATCCAGTCAAAAATCTTCACGCCTTTACTTCCTCGATCATAAGCCCAGACAACTGTAATAGCGATAGCGAGAATAAGAAGGCAAGACAGGGCTTTCCCCCAGGTATGATCTAAGGATGGAAGTAAATTTTGGGTGACGGCAGCCGTTCCCAAAGAAAATTGGGGTAAGCACCACACAATATTTGCCATAATGGTCGCAATAGCCCATCCCCAACCTAGTACTGGATTGATTTCATTATTGATGGATACAAAAGGGCTTTGTCCCGTAGATAAGGTTACATGCGTTACTGCACTAAGCATGATGATGCCAAGCAGGATGGCAACCGGTTGTAACCAAAGCAGACTATATCCTGCGAGAACGCCAAGAAATAGGCTTGAGGCAAGAGATCCGCCTCCCAGGGTAATCGCAGATTGCAACCAGCCGGGGCCTGAAAGTTTGGAGTAGGCCCAGAGCCTAGAACCTAGCCCTTTGGCTTCCGCTGCTTGAAGATATTTACCCTGCTGCTCTGAAGATTCCATACAGCTTTTGTTCTACCTAATCGAAGCAAATGTCAAGAAGGCATAATCTAGCCTAGTGGACAAAAGTAATTGGACTCAGATGAATTATTTAACCGTCATGGTTCCCCGCATCATTGCAAAATGCCCGGGGAAAGTGCAAACATACTCATAGGCTCCTGGCTCTTTGGGTGCGGTAAAAGAAACGGTGTCAGATTCTCCTGGGCCTAACAGTTTTGTCCATGCGATCGCGTCAGCTTTTACAGAATCGGGTAGGGGGTTGGTTGCATTTGCTCCAGCTCCCAGTGCCTTCTGGCCAAACCCGATCGCGGTTACTCCCTTTTTGAGTAAAACAATATTATGACCCATTGCAATTTTCGGAAGTTTTCCTGAATTTTTAAGGGTTAATGATACCTTCTCTCCTGCCTTAACATCAAAAGCTTTTACATCAAACTGCATGGTATCATTTCCATTGATTACGATTTCAGCGGCGGAGACGACAAAGCCAAGCGTTACAAACAGGAAGGACGAGAGGCTGATTTTTTTCATAAGATAAAATTTCTGAGTCAGAGTTAGACTTTGGTTGAGGGCATGTACCGATAATAAACTTCGAGCATCAAAATTGTCATGGCAGTTCTGTATATATCAGTATCCCCGTGAAAATGATATCCATGTTCCCAATGACCATCCTTGGATTGAGCCTTAGTTACGATCTGCTGAAAGTCTCGGTTCCATGCTCTCCAATAATTTGCACCACCTGCACCGGTTGCCTGAAAACAAGCCTGGGCATGGTAGTACCAGCCATAGACATTAACATTCTTCCACTCTTTTTGTGATTTGTTATCGCAAATATTTGCAACGATCCAATCAAGTCCTTTTCTTGCTTCCTCTGATTTTGCATTTTTCCAAATCTGAAGAGATAGAATTCCAGTGCCCGTGAGGGACCCTCTACCGGATTGTCCCCCATGCGAGTCTGTTTTATATTGGAATCTACCCGTCTCGTCTTGGCATCTTTTCACATACTCAATGGCTTTGTCCATGGATTCATCAAGTCCATCAATCGGAATGCCAGTTAAAGCCGCTGCTTTTAGCCCCTGTATGCACCAACCAGAAACAGAAAGATCAGTATGGGCGACCGGGCCCTTGCCGAATCCATAAGCCCACCCTCCATTTTCATTTTGACCTTTGATCGTAAAGATTGCAGCCCTTTTTGCAAATTCTTTTAACTTAGGAATCTTGGTCATGGTGTAAGCTTCGCAGAGAGCGTAGGTCCGAATTCCGTGAGAGTAAGCACCTTGATTGTTATCGTTTCCGGTTAACTCATCAGGTGACTCACTAGTTAAAAAATCGATGGCTTTTTGTACAGTTGGACCAAATTGAGGTGAATCCTGCAATTCGCAATGTCCGAGGAAGGCAAGAAGTGCCATGGCGGTCATCGATTGTTTGTGTGCCGATTTACCATAGCTTGGCTTGTTCCCTTCTGGGGTTTTATCCGTATCCCCCCATCCTCCGTCACTATCCTGTGTATTCTTCAACCAATTAAGCCCTCTCATGATTGCGTCTTCAGTAATTTCTTTTCCGCCTCCTGAACGAAGGCGAGACATTCTTTTCTTTGGATCACAACGTTGTTGCATTACTTTGGGTAATGATAATCCAATGCCAGCCATCGCCTTCTTCATCTGGTCATTATTAGATCCAACTTCGGCCATTGTAGGGGCAGCCGCTTCAACAACGGGAGCAAGATCCTTAACATCGAGCTCATTGAGATCAGGTAATGAAATATCAGAAACTGCGGTGGTTCGAAATTGCTGTTGCGTTTTGGGTTGAGATTTTTGTTGTCGTTGCATGAGTTTGACGACTTTCTGCTTTTCCTGCTGCTGGTCAGCGGGAGCTGCACCAGCATCCGAAAAGTCAGAATTCCCTTCGCCTGCAGCTGCCACATAAACGACAATGTTCCAAAGTGCAGCAAAAGATCCAACTAATATAAAAAGAGATACAAGTAAGCTGTTGAGCAGTCTGTATTCTCGCATGTATTTGGCCACTGGGCCTTCGACAGGTGGTGCTACAGTCATTTGAGGAGGAAGATCGTCTTGCTCCATAATTGGTTCGGGTGGTATTTCTTCTTGGTCCATAATCTCTAAGTAAAATAAATTTATATTTACACTACAATCCAATTCCCCAGTTGGTCAAGTCATGCAATTCAATAATTTACATATCCTTCTTGCTGGTTTAGGTTCTGTAATAGCCCAAAATCATGATTTCTAACATCCCTTTCCGTGTTTTTCTTTTAGGTTTTGTAATCACCCACTTGTATGGAACCCTTTTAACAGCCAATGAAAATTGGCCTGAAATTAAAAAACTGGGAAATGGGCTCTATGATTTTGATGGCATTACGATCGACCAAAAGAATCGTAAAATAGAGTTCCCAATGATTTGCAACCAGCAGAGTGGTCTTATCGAATATGGAATCGTTCATGAGAACGGGAAAATCCACGAATCTTTATTCAGGACTAAAATAAGGCCACAAATGATTCATGCATCCCTGCTTTTGCTCAAGGCAAAGGCTCATGACCATTACTTCGAGCCATCCGTAGAAAATAATTCCACAAAATCGAATCTTCATAATCAATGCTTGAAAATCGAAATTGTTTGGGATGCCAACGGAACTAGGCAAAATGTAGACCTCAGGGATATGTACTACAATCACAATGAACAGAACCAAAAGCCCGAAGAAGCGATTTTCTTGTTTACTGGTTCTAGGATGATTGAAAAGACCTTTATGGCGGAGCATACCGGATCCATCCTTGGAGTATATGTCGATCCGGATGCAATTATTAATAGTATCGAAACCAATAGTGATAACGATGATTTATGGCTGGGAAGAAAATCTACCATGCCTCCGCTTGAAAACAAAGTAACCTGTGTCTTGCATTTGCCTTAAAAATTTGCGTACTTTAACAAGAATATCACCATGAATAAAATGAAATTTCTGACCTATTTGCTTGGGGCCAACTTCTTGCTCTTTTCATTCGCTTACGGAAAGAATCCTGTCGATTTGTCCATTCAGTTGGAAGTCAAAAGAGCTGTGGAGAAAGGTTTGTCTTGGCTGAATACTGAACAAAACCAAACGAGTGGACATTGGGGAGATTCGGATTATCCCGCCTTAACTGGGTTAGCATTGAGGGCAAACTTAGGAGCTCCTGATTCAGAGGTGGATGCGAAGACCGAAAAAATTCTTTCGAAAGGATTTGAATTTATCTCTTCTAAAGTCCAATCGGATGGAGGGATTTATGGAAAAGGTCTAGCTTCTTACAATACCTCGATCTGCATGATGGCACTGATGCAGACCAAGAATCCAAAATTTGAGCCGATCATCGTAAAAGCGAGAAATTTTTTGATTAATCAGCAATCCGATTTTGATCAAAAAGGAGAAATCGATAACACTTTTGACGGGGGTATTGGTTATGGATCGACCTGGGCTCATTCCGATCTCTCCAATACACATTTGGCCATGGAGGCTTTATTCTACGCTAAGAAATCGTTTCAGTCAAAGGAGGGAGAATCCTTGGATTTAGACTGGGATGCCGCAATTTCCTTTGTATCCAAGTGCCAGAATTTAAAGACCACTAATTCGGAGGAATGGGTAAGCGAACATGGGGATGATAAGGGCGGTTTTATTTACTTTCCAGGAAACAGTATGGCAGGAGATCGTGAAACGAAGGGAAATCAAGTTGCGCTGCGATCTTATGGTAGTATGAGCTATGCCGGCTTACTCAGCTTCATCTATGCGGAAATGAATGCAGATGACGAAAGAGTGAAAGCGGTTCGAACCTGGTTGTCTCAAAATTTCAGTATAAAAGAAAATCCTGGCATGGGACCCCAAGGCTTATATTATTACTACCACACTATGGCAAAAGCACTTTCCTTGTCTGGTACAAAGAAGATTCAAGACGCGAACGGAAAAGTTAGAGATTGGCGCAAGGAATTAGCGATGGAATTGATAAATAATCAAAATCCCGAAGGATTTTGGATCAACGAAAACGGAAGATGGTGGGAGAAAGATCCGATTTTGGTGAGTTGTTATGCGATTTTATCACTGGAACGGATTCTTTACGCATTCTAAATTAAACCTCTTGCTCATCGATGATGTTTTGCCTCCCCAAAGGGCTCATTTCCTTCCTCCTAATCTTCCCTTTTTTGGGGGCCATTGGAGATTCTCCCGACTTGCCTGGGGAAGGCAGTTTATTCATTTACGCGGATCTAAAGGAGGGCGATTCAAAAGAAGTCGTAATGAAAAAACTCAGAGCTGGTGGATTTATTCAAATCTATGAAGAAAGGGACAAGGGACTGGTTCGATGTACGATTAAGTGGGATGGCATGCGTTACAACTTGGTCTGCAAAATAGTAAATGATGCATTGAAATTATGTTTGATTGAGGGACAAAGAGGATGGCAGGATTTTTTTTATGAAGATGTTGTCCGACCTGAGTGGAAACAATTGAGGAATAAAGTAACCGATCAATATGGAAAGGCTCAAAAATCCACTGGATTTCCAACCAATGATCAAGTTCCCCTCGATGATATGGGAGGTTTAGTCACCGACACCTGGGAATTGAAAGATCGATTGATCATGCTTACCGTTCAACGCTTTATGGTAAAGGACTGTTGCACCGAACAAATGCTTGAGTATTCTTGTTGTACATTACTGATCCAACCAAAGGTTACCAAGTAAGGAAACCTAGGTTTTTTGCAGATTTTCACCATGGGAATATTTTCTAAATTTAAAAAGGGTTTTCAACAGGGAGCTGGTGCATTGCAGGGCACTTTGTTGCGTATTACTGGTCGAGACAAGCTTGATGCCGATGATTTGGCTCAACTCGAGGAGGCCTTTTTTGCCGCTGATTTTGGGCTAGAGACGACCGAAGAAATCTTATCCGAAATAGAGAATGCCTTTCGAAAAGATAAAAATTTTAAAGGCAAGGATGCTGCCTCGGTAGCTCGTGAAGTACTATCTCGAAACCTTAAAGGAGCAGAGGGTAAGTTTGAGTTAGCTGGAAATGGGAATCCGGAGGTATTGTGTATGATTGGGGTGAATGGGGCGGGAAAAACTACAACTTGTGCGAAGTTAGCCCATCTATTACAGGCAAATGGCAAAAAGGTTTTATTGGGGGCCTGTGATACTTTTAGAGCTGCTGCCACCGAGCAACTTCGTGCGTGGTCGGAACGATTGAAGTTGGAATGTGTGTTTGGTCATCACGGAGCAGATTCAGCAGCGGTAGCATTTGATACTTACTCAGCTGCTGCCGCACGCTCCAGTGATTTGGTAATTATCGATACTGCTGGGAGATTGCATGTTAAAGACAATTTAATGGATGAACTTTTTAAAATGAAGAGAGTGCTTGGGAAAAAAGATGAACTCGCCCCTCATCATTCCTGGCTTGTCGTCGATGGGTCTACCGGTACCAATGGATTGGAGCAGGCGAAAGTTTTTAATGAAAAATTCGGTTTGACCGGTTTAGTAGTAACCAAGCTGGACGGTTCTTCAAAAGGCGGTGTCCTGGTCGCGATTTATCGGGAGCTCAAACTTCCCATCTACTACCTAGGATTGGGGGAATCTCCAGATGATTTGCAGCCTTTCTCGATCGACTATTATTTGGATTCTATTTTACCTCAAGGCGAGTCTGTAGCCGCCTAGTTGGTATAGCTACCCCAAGCTTATGAATCACCAAGAAAGCAGTCGATTTGAAGTTCTTCTTAAAGAAAGAAGTTACCCTATAGAAATGGGCCCTGATTTAAAAGCGGTTATCCTTCAAAAAAAGGATGAATTGATCGAAGCGGGCACCAAGGTTGTTGCAGTCGTGGATGATGGCATGCGTGCAGCCAATCCTGAATTCTTGAGTGAAATTTATAATTCCATTCCCTATTTGTCTTTACCATCCGGTGAAAAAACAAAATCCTCCAATCACCTGATTCAAATTTGGGATTTTCTTGCCAGCCAAAAGCTTGACCGATCAAGTTCCTTATTCGCGATTGGAGGTGGGGTAATCGGAGACTTAGCTGGATTCGCCGCGGCATCTTATATGAGAGGCATATCGCTCTATCAAGTCCCTACAACCCTTCTTTCCATGGTGGATAGTTCGGTGGGAGGAAAAACTGGAATCAATCTGAAGGCAGGCAAGAACTTGGTAGGCTCTTTTCATCAACCAAAGGGAGTCTTCATGGATTTGAAGGTCTTGTCTACTTTGCCATCTAGGGAGTTCGCTGCTGGTATGGCAGAGGTAATCAAGTACGGAATGATTGGTAATCGCACCCTGTACGAAAAAATAGCCAGTCAAACCAAGCCTCTCTCTTATGATTCCCCAAGTTTACTCGACCTTATACAAACTTGCTGCATCGAGAAAGCTCGCGTGGTTCAAGCCGATGAGAGAGAGATGGCATCGGACGGGGGAGGCCGAGCTTTACTGAATCTCGGGCACACTTTCGCTCATGCCATAGAAGCCGTTGCAGGTTATGGTGATTATTTGCACGGAGAAGCAGTTAGCATCGGCTTACTTTGTGCTTTACGCCTTTCTAAGTCTCAAGGCTTTTGCATGGAAGATCCGGAAAGTATGCTAGTAGACATCTTGAGTTCTTACGGTTTGCCGACTGCATTAAAGCATTCCTTGTCCATCTCGACCCTCATGGAGAAGATGCGTTCTGATAAGAAAGTTTCTCACGGAAAATTGCGTTTCGTGATGATGAAAGAGATCGGAGACGCTTTGGTGGAAGAAATCAGTGAAATCTGCAAAATTGAAGAGGTTTGGGCGAGCGTGGGAGCTGCATAATTCTTTCTCTCGATGAGTATCGAAAGAAAAGTGATCGAGGCTTATTTTGAGAGCAATGGATTTTTGGTTAGACAAGCGGGAGAGTCGCAGCCAGAGACCGGAAAGAAAAAATTTTCGCCTCTTCCAACTATTGCCGTTTTTAACCCCACGAAATCTGAAAATACGGATGATTTAAGTTTTAGGATTTTCACTGGTGACCTGTCAAACATTCGATCCGCTCTGGTCTCACTCCTAGGATGGGATAATACGACCTTTTCCAATGATTGCCTGAATAGTGACACTCGGTTATCCAAGTTTTTCAAGAATGAAGCGGTTTCAGAAAGATTGTCGATTGGTTTTCAACCCAGCCCATTTCTTGCGGAAAGTGGAATGGGAGATTTTTTACGCTTATTGATAATACCGAGCTTTCCTCGGAACGAGCAAAAGATTAAAATTCTTACGGATTCTCTGAAATCTGCTGGGGTGGATGGCGTTTTGACTCTTCGATCCATTTTAGAAAACTTACTCAGGCAAACTTCTCCTTCTCATTCTTTTTTGAATCAAGGTGTTTTCCATATGCTTAAATTGTTAAAAGCTTATGATCTCGTAAAAGAGCCACAGCTTGATATGTTTGAGGGATCGTAAATATGACTATTGAAATTCATCCAACTGCTCTGGTTGATCCTAAATCTGAATTGGATGATGGGGTTTTGGTCGAGCCCTATGCCATTGTCGAAGCAGGAACCACTATTGGCAAGGGTACCAAGGTGGAAGCCCATGCAATCATCAAGAGAGGTACAAGCATCGGGGAATCCTGTACCATTGGGCACTTTTCAGTAGCTGGTGGGTTACCTCAGCATCTTTCATTTGACCCCAATACGGTATCCTTCGTTGACATTGGGGATTCGGTTCGAATAGGGGAGGGAGTTACCATTCATCGGTCGATCCATGAAGAAAAAAATACCATCGTTGGAGATCATTGTTTTTTGATGGGTAATTCTCATGTAGCTCATGACTGCAAAATGGGAAATTCTGTGCTTGTGGCAAATGGAGCTCTTCTTGGGGGGCATGTGGAGCTTGGTCACGAAGTATTTATTGGTGGAGGTGCTGCTCTACATCAATTTGTGCGGGTTGGAGATGGTGCCATGCTGGGAGGATTGGCTGAGATTTCAGCGGATGTGCCACCTCAAATTACGGTTGCTGGAAGGAATCTTGCCAGCGGACTAAATCTGATTGGACTAAAAAGAAGGGGAGCAAAAAGAGAGGAAATTGCAGAACTTAAGAATTTATATCGCCACTTTCTTTCCAAACCTGGCAATTTGAAGGGCAGGGCGGAAGAACTCTTGGAATCTTCCTCTGTTCCGAAGACTGAATTAGGACTAAATTTCACTAAGTTCTTTCTTTCGGGAGATCGAAATTTTGCCAGAAGTCGTAATTTGAGCAAAAATAAAGTCACCCAAGAAGACTTCTAAAAATGAATTTGAATGTAGATGACCAGATGCTTTACCGAGTCGGTAATGAAAATCTGGTTCGGGTTACCCAGAATGCGGCAACAAAAATTGATGAGTTGAAGCAGAGAGAAAACCAGGGTGATTTTCTTCGTATCCGCATTACTGGAGGGGGTTGTAATGGACTTTCTTACAAAATGAAATTTGTCGAGGATGGAAAAGAAGGTGACATCTTAGTATCCTCGGCAGGTGTGCAGGTTCTGGTTGATTCGAAGACCACTTTATATCTACGTGGGACAACTTTGGACTATTCTGACAAACTGGTAGCTGGGGGCTTTAAATTTTCAAACCCGAATGCAAAGGCAAGTTGTAGTTGTGGAGAAAGTTTTAATTTATAAATCGAATAAGCAGAAATTAAGGCTTGCAAGCATTTGATTTATGATGAACTTGTAAGCATTTAATTATTGAGCCAATTGATTTACAACAGAATACACAGCTAACCACATGGTAAAGAAACCAAGTGGTAACAAGAAACGGCACAATCACCGTAACTTCATTAGAAAAAACGACAAAATTCGTGCTCGTGAAGTCAGAGTTATTGGTTCAGAAGGTGAAATGCTAGGGGTAATGCCCCCAGAAGAAGCACTCAAAATCGCAAAATCCATGGGTTTGGATTTGGTTGAAGTTGCCTCCTCGGCAAATCCTCCCGTTTGCAGAATTTTAGAATTTGGAAAATATAAGTACGAGCTTAGTAAAAATAAAAGAAATAAAGAGAAGACTGCAAAACGCGTGAAAGAGGCAAAGTTCCGCCCCCGGATTGAGGAGCACGATTATGTCACAAAACTAAGGCGTTCGGAAAAGTTTTTACACCAAGGAAATAAGTTAAAAATTACTCTGATGTTCCGGGGGAGAGAAATGGAACATATTGACCTTGGAATGAATCTGGTAAAGCAGGCTATTAAGGATTTATCCGGAGTTGGTAAGGCAGATGACACACCCAAGCTCAGTGGACGCTTTATTATTGTCAATCTTTCTCCGCTTCCACAAAACCAAAGAGTTTTACGCTACAACTCGGAAGAAGAAGCGGAAGTCGAAGATACTGAAGAAGAAAGCGACGAGGACTTTTCTGAAGAAAATTCAGAAGGTGCCGAAGCTACCTCTACCTGAGTATACTCAACTTTTTCATGGGAGCTTTTGATTTCCTACTTGTCGCAATCGGAGGTGCACTCGGATCTTTGCTCCGGGGTATAATCTCGTATTTTTTAATAAGTTTTTCTCCCTGGCCCACATTGGCAGTAAACTTAATCGGTGCTTTTTTCATTGGAGTATTGGTAAAACTGATGGAAAATTCAACCACCCCAGATTATTTCCGTGCTTTTTGGATCATTGGGGTTTGTGGAGGATTTACTACCTTCTCTACTTTTGGAATGGAAATGATGGAATTTATTAAGGCATCTCAATGGACGATGTGCTTGATTTATGTGACCTTGAGTGTGGTCGGTTCACTCTTCGCGATTTTCGGAGCGTTTCGGCTTTTAGCATTTTTACAGGCTTAAGCCTTGTATCTTGCCAAAAAGAGAAAGTTGTAAGAGGTTGGATTTAATATGAGGTTCTTTTGGATTATCCCGATTCTTTTAGGGTTCACAGTCGTTCCGTTTTTTGGATCCGTCTCATCCAATCCTTTCCTTCGCCCTGGATCGCAGCAAAAGCCTCCCCCGCCCCCCAAGCCTCTTCCTCCTACGAACTTCCAGAAATCAAATGCGGAAAAGGAAGTCGAATTTCGCGGCTATTATCTTTTGAATGGAGTTCCTTTTTTTTGTATTTTTAACAAAAAAACTGGGCATGCAGAATGGTTGGCAATTTCAGAGTCGAGCTTCGATTCCTATTTAATTCAACAATTTGATCAGGAAAGTGAGAAGCTCACCATTTCCTTTGATGGTCACTCTTTTTCATTATCCCTCATGGATTCCAAAACAGGAGGTGGAAATAATCCCTCTTCCAATATTGCACCTAACAAATCCTCGACGCCGTCGGGCTCTTCAGGGGCAGCCAAACAAGTAACAAGGTTTATGCCCCCTCGACCCAAAACGACTCCTTCTTTGCCCAGTTGGCTGGTAAACAAGAGATCAAATGCTGGAGGCGTTCCTAATTCAGCACAAGCCCAACCGACAGGTTCTCCCGCTTACTCCGGGGCGGTACCTCGGCGTACGGTACCGGGTCCCTTTTTTCCTGGTTCAACCGGTCGAATCGATTCCCCAACCCCTACGGCTTCTACTCCGGGGCAATCCCTGGGATCCACAACTAATCGAGACCCAGATTCCTCCAGTGTTGCGGCTGGTCAGTCAACCTCAGCTCAAAATGCAGGTACTTCTTCCGTCTCCGTTGATAATCAAGTCCTGAATGAAAATACAGCTACTACGGGTAGTGAGAATGCAATTTCGCTAGATGATCTGCCCCCGCCTCCACCTCCACCCAATATTCTTCCACCCAGCCCACCTCCTGATATTCAACCCTCGAGAGATGAATAAATGGCTGCTTCCCTTTTGTTTTAGTCTATTTCTCATTGCCCTTGATGGAGAGAGAATACGTAGAATAGGCAAATTAGAGTCTCAAACTTGGGATCAACATATTTTTTTAGGACAGAACCAAGGATCTTATTTACCATCCAAGGACTTTCCTGATTTAGGTACAGTTGGAGTTTTGAGATCGGATAGTGGATTCCTTGGAACTGCGACCCTGATAGCTCCTGACTTAATTGTCACTGCTGCTCATGTAGTCAAAAACTCCCTTAGCGACCCCAATCCGGAAGATGAAAATTGGCAATTTATTCTTTCTTCTGATTTTGAACAGGCAACGATTGCCGAATCCTTTGAGGTTTCAAACTTTGTAATACATCCTGCCTGGACAATTCGTCAAAATGAGGGGATCAATAATGGAAATGGAGACGGGGACCGTATTGGAGTCGATCTTTGTCTGGCTTTTTTAAAAGAAAAAGTTTTGGAAATCTATCCCATGCCTTTACCAAACGGAAACTTTGCAAGTATTGGCGAGCAAGTAATTATTGCTGGATACGGAACGAGGGTGGATGGATTAAATGGAGTAATCCATTCAAATAACTCCAACCGATTAGCTGGTGAAAATATCTTGGATCGGGTAGTAGATCAAATTTCTATCCCATCCCTTTCGGATCAATATTGGGGTGGGGTGTTGGCCGTAGATTTTGATTCTCCCCAGCAAAATACCAATTTTCTAGGTGAGGAATACCCATCGATTGATTATCTTGGAACTGGAACAAGCGATGCCAACCCTTTGCCTCTGGAAGTTAGTACTGCAGTCGGGGATAGTGGAGGGCCGGTCTTAACCAATTTTGAAGGACGATGGCGAATCAATGGCGTAGTATCTTATGGGACCAACTACTCCTTGTACGGGGATATTACTGTCTTTACTCGTTTGGCCAGCCACCAGGAGTGGATCAATCAATATCTACCCGCGTGGAACGAAGCTAAAATTCTTCAAGGTGGAAGCTGGATGGAACTCAAATGGTTTGGGGCATTCTTGCCCTTTGACCAAGGTTGGAATTTTCATTCTCAATTAGGATGGTTCTTCACTGCTGATCCAAAAGGGAGCAGTTTCTGGTCTTGGCATCCGACCATCGGTTGGTCATGGGTTTATGCTGGAGTCTTTCCTTTTTTATATTCCGATGAGCGAAAAAATTGGTTCTACTTGGATAGGCAATCAAGTAACCCAGAAAGATGGTTAATTTATGATTACAGTATCGCATCTTGGGAGATAATCGCGAAAGTGTTGTAATCAAAGAATGTTAATTCCCAATTTTAGTATAAACCCGTTACAAACTTTATGACACCTTTGCTGAATTTATTCATCAAGCGCGATTTGTTGTGGCAATTCTTGGTTCGAAATATCAAGTCCCGGCATCGAGGTAGTATCCTGGGAGCTTTCTGGTTACTTGCCAACCCTTTGCTGATGCTAAGCCTGTATGTATTCGCTTTTGGGGTTGTCTTTGGCGGACGCTTTACGGATTCGCCCAACGAGTCCACCCTTGATTATGCCCTTGGAGTATTTCTTGGTCTGAATGTATTAAGTCTGGTTTCAGGGGTCATCGGTGCCGCTCCCGGGATCATCGTAGTTCAACCAAATTTCGTCAAAAAAGTGGTCTTTCCCTTAGAAATCTTACCCGCAGCATCGGTTGGGGCTTTAGCCTACGATATGTTAATTGGTTTTGGACTTTGTCTGCTTGGGGTTACGATTTTCGGGGTGGGCCTTGATCTTTCCGTATTCTTGGCAATTATAATTTTAATGCCTGCATTTTTAATCGCCCTAGGATTAGGCTGGTTTTTCTCAGCCTTGGGAGTTTTTATTCGAGATATCAGTCAAATAGGTTCATTCCTCGGGCTAGCCCTACTGTACTCCAGCGGAGTTTTTTATTCGGCGGCAAAGGCAAAGGCAACCGCACCTGAAATCTGGACCTTCTTGCAGTGGAATCCATTGCTGCAAATTATTGATTCTCTGAGACAGGTAGTACTGTGGGGAGGAGTACCCAACTGGAGTTCGATCGTTTATTGCTGGATATTCGGTTTTGTTTGTCTCTTTGTTGGATCCTGGTTTTTTAACCGCCTTCGCCCAGCCTTCGCAGATGTGCTTTAAGTATCTGGGTAACTTTCTTTGGCGATTTTACTCCAAGTATGCTGAGCACTCCACTTTTGCCCCTGCATCCCCATCTCTTTTCTAAGCTTTTTACTTTCGCTTAATCTTAAAAGATTTTGCTTCAACTCATCTAATTTTTCAGGGTTGGACAGCAGTCCGGTTTCTCCATCCAGGACCGCGTCCTCTACTCCACCCACTCGGGTCGCTATGATGGGCAAACCATAAGCAGAGGCTTCGAGGTAAACAAATCCAAAGCCTTCTACACTGTCTTTTAGAGTTTTTGGAGTTAAACAGAAAATATCGGAGTTCCTGTAGAAAGTGGACAATTCAGTTTCTGAGATATCTCCCATGAATTCAATTCTCCCATTGAATTTATGGCTCCAAGATAGAATCCCCTGATGATATCTTTTATCTTTGATGGGGCCGATAAAAATGATTTGTATTTTTGATTGTAATGCTATCGGAAGCATGGATGCAGCCTGTAGAAGTAATATTTGTCCCTTTCTTGGGTGAATTCTGCCAACGCAAAGAATTTGTAGCATTTCCGAATCCTCTTCAATCCGAGCTTTTGTAGGGCTACAATCAACCACCCTTGATGGTGCTCCTGGGATTAATTTCAATTTCGAAACGGACGGAGGGCAAAATGCGGAACACTTTTCATAATTGAATTTTGAAAGCACATGAATGGTTTCACAACTTCGTAGAAAACGGTGAAAAAAGAATCTTTCAACTGGATTTTGAGTAAACTTTAAAAGTTCCGAACCATGAATGGTTACCATGATTCGGTTTTGCGGGGGAAGCAGGTGTCCAAAACGGATGAAAGCTTTACAGACTCCCATGTCTGCAACATGGAGCAGAAACTTTTTATCCTTTCGATTATAATATCTCCATATAAAAAACAGTAGGCGAAGCGAAGAAACCCAACTCTGGGATCCTTCCCATGAAAGTTTCCTAAGTTTTGGCCCTTGATGAAGTGCTGAGCCCTTGGGTGCAACCACTTCGATTTCAGCACCCAATTCAAAGGCAGCCATCGCCAATTCGTGACAATACACTCCCGCACCTCCTCTAATAGGGGGATACTCGTGGGTTAGAAGAATGATCTTATCTGCCATAGGGAACTTTCATCATTTCAATCTTTTGCTTCACCGCGACTAAAATTTTGACTACGATGGTTTCGAAGCATGAATTATAAGAAAATCTTGATAACCGGTGGATCTCGTGGAATAGGGCATGCCTTGGTTGAGAAATTTCAAAATCCAGTTTCCGAAATTCATTCGGTTTCAAGAAGCCTTTCTGATCATTCTGAGTCAAATTGTATTCAGCATCGGTGCGATCTCTCTTCCGTGAGTCAGACGAAAGCATTCCTTGATAATTTCATCCATGATCATGGAGTCCCTGATTTACTTATCAACAATGCGGGCTCCGGTACCTTCTTTGAATGGGGTCAATTTCCGGTTGATGAGATTGAAAAGCAAATCAACTTGTTATTTACAATTCCCATTCTTTTTTCCCGAACTTTTGCTCCCTTGATGGCAGAGCAAAAGAAGGGGACGATTGTGAATATAAGTTCACTGGCTACTTTGTATCCCTTGCCATTCATGCCCTTGTACAATGCCAGTAAGTCTGCACTTTCTTCCTTTTCTCAATCGATGATGCTTGAATTTCAAACCCGTCCTAAGTTTATTGATTTCCGCCTGGGTGATATCTCTTCTGAATTCAATAATGCCCAGACAAAGCAATCTGAGAATAAATGGAGTGAAAGAATGAAGAGTGCATGGCATCAGATCGAAAAGCAACTTTTGGACTCCCCCAAGCCAGAAATCGCTGCGGTGCAACTCCAAAAGATTATTGCTCAGGAAAAATCTGGCGTGTTTTACGGGGGTGGATTTTTTCAATCCAAAATAGCCCCGAGGGTTAGAATATTTTTAAACCATAGGGGCTCATTATTTTTGTTGCGTAAACGTTACTTTACCTAGAAATTATTTATCCACCAAGTATTTTGCCCCCAAGACCCCACCCCTCAAAAGGTTTAACCTTATTAATTTACCTTAATCATAAAATTATGAATCGAAATATCCATAACTTCTTTAAAGCCATTACATTGATTTTTAGCTTCCTTTTCACAAGCGCTTTTGCAAATGGATTGGCCCCCGATTCAATAGATGGATCTGTCATCACCTACACCGAGCCTGGTAGTACCGATGTATCGAGTGTTAATTTTTCTTCGGACGGAAAGGCGTACGATGACAACTCTGGAGAATGGAAGACTTACTTTATTTATGAAAAAATTTCTGAAAATGTTGCCCGACTAACGTACACATATTCTAACGAACAACCTCCCCAACCTGAAGTCGAGACACTCACTTTTACCTCGGCAAATGGTGGAACTTACGACGGCGTTGAGTACGCTGGCACTACAATGACAAATCCAATTGATCAGCATTCTGGGCAATTTTCGATAACTTTGAGTTCAGGTATTGATCATTCAATTGCTGGTCAAACTGGATCTGCCCCGGACTCTATTGCCGGAGTTTCAATATCCTACGCTGAAATTGGAAGTTTAGAAACTACTTCTTTTTCCAATGATGGAAAAGTTTATGGGGACAAAGATGGAGAATGGACTTATTACGAGTACATGAAACTTTCTGAAAATGTTGGTCAAGTTACCTACACTTTTTCTAACGAATCAAATCCTCAACCTGAGGTAGAAACTTTAAATTTTACTTATCCCAATGGAGGTAATTATTCATGGACTGAGTATACGGATTCTACCCAAAGCACCCCTCAAGATCAAAGCATTGGTTTGTTCTCTTTAAATTCTAGCTCTGTAATCGCACCTGATAGTCTTGTAGGATTTACGATTCGAGCAGAATTAACTGCCAATGACGGGTACGAGTCGGTTTTCAAACTTACTTTTGAGGATTCACAAGTCATACAATCATCTGAAGATGGAACGAGTACTAATTCAATGACCTACACTATGCTTAAACCAAGCCCAACCAAGCTTGCCATAACCCTTGTAGATACAGATTCTGCAGATAATGTTCTGACCTTAAACTTTGCTGATAGTATGTCAGGGATTGGCATATTTGACGATTATGCCAATTTTACATCCTCACCCGATTCTTCCTTTGCTGCGACTTCTACTCCGGGAAAATACTTGGATTTACAAGGGAGTGGGGTGGTCACTTTCTCAGTGATATCGCAATCTGATTCAGATCAAACCTCAAATATTGACGGGATTGGTTCAGGGGGCGAAACTCCAGGTGGCATTGATGGTCAACCGATGGAACCGGGAACTGGAGGCGAAGGGGGAGAAAACCCCGCGAAT
>DBVA01000064.1:22226-22857 GCA_002308735.1 Opitutia bacterium UBA1276
TTATTTGGATATGAACCCGGATCTGAAGGATGTGTTTGGGGACAACTTCGATGCCGCAAAGGATCATTTTCTAACCAACGGTTTTACCGAAGGGCGACCTTACATGGACACCGCTGAGGCAGGTGGCAGTGATGGTCAACCCATGGAACCAGGAACTGGAGGTGAAGGGGGAGAAAACCCGGCGAATGCGGACGAAGCATTGGCAGATTTTGATGCCCAGACTTATTTGGACATGAATCCGGATCTCAAGGATGTGTTTGGGGACAACTTGGATGCCGCAAAGGATCATTTTATAACCAACGGTTTTACCGAAGGGCGACCTTACATGGACACCGCTGAGGCAGGTGGCAGTGATGGTCAACCCATGGAACCAGGAATTGGAGGTGAAGGGGGAGAAAACCCAGCGAATGCGGACGAAGCATTGGCAGATTTTGATGCCCAGACTTATTTGGACATGAATCCGGATCTCAAGGATGTATTTGGAGATAACTTGGATGCCGCAAAGGATCATTTTCTAACCAACGGTTTTACTGAAGGGCGACCTTACATGGACACCGCTGAGGCAGGTGGCAGTGATGGTCTACCGATGGAACCAGGAATTGGAGATGAAGGGGGAGAAAACCCCGCGAAT
>DBVA01000064.1:23206-33331 GCA_002308735.1 Opitutia bacterium UBA1276
TTATTTGGATATGAACCCGGATCTAAAGGATGTATTTGGAGACGATTTAGAAGCAGCGAAAAACCACTTTACTGAAGCAGGATTTACCGAAGGTCGACCTTACAAGGATACCGGGGATGGGGCACAAGTAGATAATACTCACGATGGTATGGGTATGATGGGACCTAGGATTGAGTGGTTACCACCTGAAGAAGTGGATAGTTTTGTCTACGCTTGGATTGGAGATCAGCCTAAATTTCAAAATGCCAGAATTATGATGGCCGAAAAATTGTTCGATACAAAAGATCAAAATCGTTTTATTTACCATGTGGATTTGGATAATGGCTTTCGTTTGATTTTTGATTCCAACCAAGATTTTGTACATGCTGAATCATCAGATGAATTTGCATATGTGGAAGAGGAGTCTCTTGCTCTGGATGCTTTGCCCACTTCGGTTTCTGATGCCCTCCAAAATTCAAATCCCGATTACACCATCACAGAAGTGGTTAAGGAATTTGCCTTTGATTCCGAACCTGATGTTTCGGGGGAGAGAAAATTTATCTACATAGCAGTGATTGAAAAAGACGGTGAAAAATTAGAAGTTGGTCTCGATCAAAATGGATCCATTCTTCTTACAACGGATTTCGTGGAGTCAGAATTCGAACAAAATGAGTGGAAACCGGTTGAACTTCCTCAAACTGCCAAAGATTATTTGGCAACTAATTATAAAGATGGAGATTTTCCAATCGGATACTTCGTGGAAGAACGCCCTACTGGTCAAGGGAATGAACTGGTGGCCATTCTCGACAACGGGGTAGAGGTCATTTTTGATGATCTTGGTGGTTCGCCCAGAGAAATGGACCCTTGGAAAATGTTGGAAGAAAACTTGGATGCCGGATTGAAATTTGATTCTTCTCGTTCGTCCTGGGGGGATGCCAGAGCAGATTTTGCTTCGGCAGGCTCTTATGTTCATATTCAGAAAGTGGAGGATGATGATTCTGATAGTGCTGATTCTACAGAGTATGCTCCTATGCAGCAAGGTATGTGCTATCGAATTTCTTTGGTGAGCCAAGAGGTCGATAGCAATGCAACACCTGAACTCGGTCAACTTGACTTATCGGGTGGTAATTTGGCAGCTGGTACGAAACTTAGCCTTACCTTTACCTATGAGATGTCTCCCCCTCGGTATCTAATTGTGAGTGGTGCCAATGTCACCGGTTTCAAGCATCGTCTTTCAGACTTTGATCAACCCGGTTCCTTTACCATTCAAGCAGAAACCGTTTCTCCCGTAGCATCTGCGTCCAACCCTTCTGGCTTGGTTAGTTCAACCTTTGGAATCACGGTGGAAATGGGTGGCGAACGGTTTTATGAAGGTTCGATATTCGTGACCAATGTTGTGGGTCTTGATGTTGGAGCTGCAGAAAATTCTTTGCCATGGGATCCGGTTGCCAGTTTTAATTTGAATGGTTTGTCCGGAACCGAAACCGCAGTGAGTGCTTTTCTTCCCCGAAGAATGCTAATGGATCAATTCCAAATCTTTGATCCCAATGAAGTTAAGGCAGCTATTGTAGATAATAACGGTACCTTAGCCTACATTGCTGGAAGTATCGATCCCAGTGAAGAAGATGGTAGTGAAGTAGGCTACAATTTTTCTCGGACTCCTTATAAAGGACATGAGCCTAGAATGGAAGATCCTGCCATGTACCTTGACCCCTCTAACATGGAGGGATCTGAGTACCTACTCGATGATTCGGAATTTGGAATATCAGATGCAACCACCAATGCTACTGAGACAAACCAAGGTAATGATGCTCAATCCGATCAAACCGAAGGTGGCATTGCTGCATCCAAGTTTGATTTTGACGGAGATCAATTTGCCAATTCTTTGCTAAAGATTTCTTTCACCGCCTCAAATTTTCCTGGTGATGTTCAAATAGGTGATCCATTTGTAGATCCCTATGCGGCTTTGAATGAATCCGATTTTGGAACCGTTCAAGGTACGGTTCTCAATGATACGGATGGTACCATTGCTGAATACGATGTTTGGTTTATAAAGGTCCCTGAAGCAGGACAGGATCGCTACAGCGGTGAACCTGTCTTCTTCAATTTCGAAAGAGGAGAAAATGGGGCTTATACCGCTAAGCTTCCTGCGGGAAGTTATTATGCCGAAGCTTTCGGCTTTGATCCAGAAACAGGAACTCCATACAAACCTGAGTTTGCTCTTGAAAATGGCTCGGAAAGAGTCTTCGAAATCACAAGCTCTGACGATAGTTTAACTCACAACTTTACCCTCGAAGCTGAATATCGGATGTCCTTTGAGTTTATTCCATTAACCGGATCGGTTTCCAAAGATTCCACTGGCCCTATTCAGGATGTATTCTTTGACCTCTTTCCTGTTGAAAACGGAGCGAGAGTCACGGACTATCCCGTTGCTTCTTTTGGCGTCGATCGAGAGGGTAATGTCCGAGGTGAGGCACCAGCAGGCACCTTTGAAGTTGAAGTATTTTCCCCTGACAATTCACTTCGTTTAGATAGTGCACTAACCTTAATGATACCAAGTGATGTTCCTTCTCATGATCTGGGATCGATTGAATTGTCTGAGCGAAGTATGGTTTCAGTAGGAGGAAGTTTTGCGGACTCTTCCAATAATCCAATATGGGCGGATGTCATATTCGTGAATCCAAATGACTTGGAAGAACAATTTTGGCCCGTGTGGGATGATTCAGTTGAAAATCTTCAAGATGGTGAGTTTGCGGTTAAAATTCCAGAAGGCGATTACCTTGTTTTAGCCGAAAGGTTTGATGGTATGTTTGTATCCAAATTCTACGATGGAGACTCAAACGGTTTGGCGGATGTTCTGACCATTAATGCTAATTTCAATCAAAGCATAGATTTCGTGCTTGAATCCCGACCATCGGCAACCATCAATATCAAATTGATAGATTCTAACACTTCCCTGCCGGTTAAATATGCTTGGTTTGATTTCTTCGATGCGGAAGATGAATTTGGTCCCATTATTTTCCCGGAAGTAAATGTTGATTTTGAGGATCCATCTTTTGATGGTAGTTATACCCTAAAAGTACCGGGAGGAACCTATAAATTCAGTGTTGGAGCAGATCGTTATGAGAATATGTTCCGAATTCTTGACGAATCCGGTTCTGAAACTTGGTCTAAAAACACCACCTGGGAAGATGGAAGTAAAATTATTCTTACTGATGGGAATGTAACCGATCTCGGTTCGGTTTCGATGTCTGCTTTTGAAAAATCAGATGCTGATCTGTACGGTTTCAACTGGATGGACGAAGGAACCCAAATATCGGGGTCTACGATCAAGGGGAGTGTGAAGACTGCATCAGGTTCCAAGGGAAGTGTGGTACCTAAAGCACGAATTATTGCTCATACTGATGATTATCTCTTTTGGTTTGACCACACGATTTCTCGATCCGATGGTTCCTTTGAAATAAGTAACTTACCCGAGGGTAATTGGATGGTTTTTGCCGAGCCTCCCTATGATTCCGAATCTTTCCGTGGCTTTCGTGAATCTTCCCCAATCCAAGTTCCTCTCCCTGAAGATAATGGCTCCTCTTATGACCTAATTCTGCAAGGATCCAATGTTTCCGGTCGCATTCTTTTCCCAAAGCGGGAAGTGAAGACTGGAGAGAATCAGAACAATGCTCTTGCACATGCCTTTGTCTGGGCGTTCCGTGACGAGGATAAGGATGGAGAACCTGATTATGACGCCGCCATTTTAAACGGAGAAGATCAGTTGAGTGAAGCTTTCGGAGAAACGGACGAGGACGGATTTTTCTCCTTTTACTTGGAAGATGCCGGTAGTTATTCTCTTCGAATCGAGATGCCGGGTGAACTTTCTGCACTTGCACCTGCTCCCATCCAATTCTCCCTCAAAAATCCAGCGGATAGTTTAAAACTTGGAAATGCAATCAAGATCGATTGGGAAAGTAAGGTTAATGCGACTTCATTTGATATCGAAAGAAAGTCCTCAACTGAGTCCTCCTACCAAAGTCTTTTTAGCTCCGATGTGAACAGTACTGGTCCTGATAAACCTACTGCCGGTTCAAAAACATTTGTTGATGCTACGTTAGTTACCGGGGAAACCTATTCTTATCGAGTGGTTGCTGAAACCAGTTCAGGAAAAGTGACTTTGGACTCAACCACGGTACGGGTCTCGAAGCCAATGATTTTTCTTGCTCCTCCAAGCAAAACTATTTCCGGTCGGGTAGCAGACGCAAACAATACCTTAATCTCCGGAGCTGAAGTGGTTGCTTGGCGTGAAGAAGGGGAGGGGTGGAGTTCCACATTTACCGGGGATGATGGTACCTATGAATTGACCGGAGGCCCTGGTAAATGGGAGATTACGGTTTATCGACCTCATGATACCAAAGTTGATTGGGACTACGATAATGCTCCAGAACGCTTCTTCTTTAAACAGGATGCAAGCAAAGAATCTAAAACCATTAATTTCACGGTTTCCAGACTTGGACTCGCTGGGGGTAAAGTGAAGGGCAGCATTGCCATCCCGACGGGTAAAACTGGGGCTGATTTGGCTCAGTATGTCTTTGTCGATGTCTTCGACCCTGAAGGTCGAGGTAATTGGTCCAATCCGGATTCATCCGGTAATTTTGAGATCCCGGTTGAACCTGGTGCCTATGAAGTATCCATTTGGGTAGCACCCGAACTTACCGGATTTGGAAGCCCAGAGTTTCAAATCGTTCGAGTGGGCAGCTCCACCGTCGATATTGGAGAACTTCAACTTACCAGCAGGAATCAGTCTTTGACCGGGACAGTTACAACCGATACTGGAAAAGCTCTTCCAAATGTTGAGGTTTGGGCTTGGAGTAATCAAGGTGGCTGGGTTTCTGACTTCACCAATGTAAGTGGTGAATACACCTTAGCCGTCTCTCCAGGTAAGTGGGAGATTGGATACGATCTTCCCATGCCCGCAGATGGAAGTGAACCTCCCTATCTGCCTGAACCTCCGAAAAGAGTACAGCTTAAGCAAAATGATTCCAGCAAGTTAGTGAATTTTACGGCAAAAGAAGCTGGGGCCCAAGTTTCCGGTACGGTCTATGGACCAAACGGTGGTCCCGTCTCAGATCTTAATGGTTGGGTGTATGCCCGTGAATACAGTCCAAATGCTGCCGAAGATGAATTTTATGACATCGTTGCAGAAGTCCCACTTTCCTCGAGGGGTACATTCTCTTTCCCTGGGGTTGCTGGAGAGTACATTGTTGGCCTCTGGTTACCTCCCGGATCAGGATATGTTAACCCAGAAGAAAAGTACTACAATGTTTCGGACACAAATGGTGTTACTACTTTGACTGATTACAACCAGACTGTGCAGAACGAAGTTTCTTTTAGCCTTACCGCCAATGATGCAACGGTTTCGGGGGCATTTACCCTTAATGCTAATGCTGCTACTGGTCTTACCGGAGAAGTTTATGCCATAAGTACCGATGGTGAAGGCTGGCAATCCGCACCCATCGAAGATAACGGTACTTATTCAATGTTACTTTCTCCTGGATCCTGGACTCTCGATTATTATATCGATTCTGATTCTCAATCTAGAAATATTCCAAAATACCCAGCTGAAACCTATATTGTTACCGCGTTGAAATCCTCAACAGTAACACAGAATTTTGTATTGGCTACGGCAACCGCGTCAATTTCTGGCTCCGTAAAGTATGATGCTGACGGAACATCAGTTACCGATTCAACTCTATATGTTTGGGCTTCTCGAGAAGGTACAGAATCAATTGACGAGCATTGGAATGAAGTGGAAACAGATGCAAATGGATCCTTTGTTATCCCGGTTCTACCTGGTGGCACTTATGAAGTTGGTGCTATTCTCTCCAAGGATTTACGGGACCGAGGATATTTAGATTCAACGATTGTTGAGGTAGATCTATCAAGCAGCAATGTTACCGATCTTAATCTTACAATTCTTATACCAAGCAATTCAAACTTCATTAGTGGTGCGGTGAAGGATGCAACAGGAAATGCCGTGGAAGGAGCGGATGTTTACGCATGGGCCGACGATGGACGTGAAGTGTCAGGAACGAGTTTGAGCGATGGTACCTTTTCACTGCCTGTTTCACCAGGTACGGTTTGGCATGTGGGTGCTGAATTCAGCATATTTGATGACAATGGAACGGAAAGTTTCTTTTTCACAAAAGTTGAAGCGGATGCTGATTTGAATTCGGCTGCCTCTCAATCTGATCTATCCCTTATGGTAGAAGCTCCCGACTTTGAATTACCAGAAGGTTCTAGCATCACCTTTGATCCAACGGTTGATTTTGTTACCAAGCTACCAGACGGTACAGAACTTACCATCCCAGGAGGGGCTGCTAATGTTGCTTCTGATGTTACTTCCGTTCGCCTCGTTGTAACTCCAACCGCAAAGGGTTTGTCCAAGAGTTCCACCGAAAAACCTGCTGACTATGGATACTCCGTCGATTTGTTCGACAGTAGTGGTAAAACGGTTGAAGGTAATTTCAAGAAAGATGTTATTTTAAGCGTGAAAGTTGATGTTAATGCATCTCGAGCCAATGGTATGGATGTCGAGAATATTGAAGGGATGTACTATTCCACCACAAAGGATGCCTGGGACAAAGCTAAAACCAGTACTTGGGACCTAAATAGTTCAACTCTTACTATGACGACCGATCACTTCACCACCTTTGCCCCCGTTTCCAGCCCAGATGTGTCGGATCTTGCTGAAGGTCTTGCTAAAGTAGATGCCTCCGCATCCGGAGACTGGTACTCATCGACCTGGTTTGGTTACTTCTATGATGCCTCCAGCGACTGGATTTACCATAGTGATTTGGGATGGTTATATGTGAAAAAAGATTCGAATAGTAATTTTTGGTTCTTTGATTCCAAGATTGGTTGGTTCTGGACTGGGTCGACATATTATGATGTTTCTCAATCAAAATATTTCGTCTATTCTTCTACCGAATCGAGTTGGTTGTATTTCAAGGTTGTCGACGGTGTTAGAAAGTTTTATGACTACTCAGATCAGACATGGCTCACCCCAGATTCAAACTAGTTTTTCTTTACTGAATTTCGAATACAATTTATTTACTTGCTAATCCTATTATAAATTCTACTTTTTTATTTTAAATTATGAAAATTAAGTTACCTCTCATCTTTTTGCTCATTTTTAGTTTCGTGGATGCACAGGTCCCATCAACCTGGAGTTCCTCGAGTACTTACACCTCTGGAGCTTTAGCTTTGGATGCGAATGGTGTTACCTATATTGCCCAACAGGATGTCAGTGCTGGCATAGCGTTAAGCAATACTACCTACTGGAAGTCCCTAGACGCCGCTGCTCCTACTTCTGCTCCTTCTACCTCTGCACCCACAACTACTCCTGATACTTCGACGGTTCCAAGCACGACCCCGGACACAAATGAGACGACAGTTGATATTAGGCTTAAAGGGATTTCGACCAACGCGACAGTGACCCCGACAGCCTTGATGGTGGCAGGAGTCACGATAACGGGTGGCACAAAGAAAGTGGTTTTTCAAGTACAAGCCACTGGAACCTACGCATCAACGGATGGATATTTACAGGATCCTGTTCTCTACATTGTTAGTCAAGCAACCGGTGCGGTTGTAGCTACCGTGGACAATTGGCAAAATGGTCCAGATGCTGGATATGACGCTACCCTCTATAGCCCTTCATACTTGACCGAACTTCAAAATTCAAGTTATGCAATGGCAGGAGCGAGTGAATCGGCTATCATTATGAACTTACCAGAAGGAAGTTACACAGCTCTCGTTGGGAGCAAGTCAGGTACTGAAACCGCCAAAGCGATTGTTGCCGCCTTCGACTTCGAGTAATAATATTTCACAGTCTTTTGTAATTTATAATTTTTAAAATTAACCTTTGGATAAAGGTCATAAAGACTTTTTTTGGGATTTTGGTTATCTGATTGTTGATTCACTTTTAAGTGAAAAAAAACTGTCTTCTTTGCTAAAGAAACTAGGACCTATTTGGCTATCTAAAAATGCACCAGAAGGCATCCTGAATTTTGAAATACAAGATTGGAAATTAAAGACTGGAAAAAAACGTCTTCAGGACCTTTGGGCTGTGATCCCTGAAGTGAGAGAACTAGCCATCAATTCAAACATTCTAAATATTCTAGAATTCCTCTTTGATGATAAGCCGAGACCCTTTCAAACCCTTAATTTTCCAGTGGGCACCCAGCAGTCTGTTCATTCAGACGCACTTCACTTTAATTCAGAGCCTTTCGGTAGAATGTGTGGAGTATGGATTGCATTAGAAGACATTAAAGCCGAATCAGGTCCTTTGTTTTATTATCCTAAAAGTCATCATTTACCTGAACTTTCCGAAAAAGTTATGGGATTTCATCCAACATTTGATAATTACTCTAAAATTATTGATTATTGGGAGAATCAGATCAGGGTAAACAATTTACAGAGGAAGGAAGCCATTATTAAAAAAGGTCAGGCTTTAATTTGGCATGCAAATCTTCTTCATGGAGGAATGCCACGTACTGATTCATCTCTATCAAGACATTCTCAGGTTACTCATTATTACTTCGGTGAGGCTAAACCATGGCGCCAAATGGAATCCACGAACAAGGTGCAATATTTTGAACCTAATTGGATACCAATTTCTAAAACATGAAAATCGATCATAGATATGAGGACTCTTATCCTAATCCACAATCCCAAGTAGATATCTTTTCTAGTAGTTGGTCTTTCGAACTTCCAAAGTTAGACGATATTGACAGTGGAGGTTGGGCAAAAACTTTTGTTGATCCCAAAATATATTTTTGCAGCATTTTTTATTTTTGCTCAGCAATTGGATAGAAATTAAAGCTATCTTGGTCTACCGCAAATGCTTCGTACGCGTGAGAATCTGAATCATTGTAATAAATTTTTTTTCGAAACCCCCAAAGATCATTGTGGTTAAAATTGTTATGAGCTTGGGAAACATCTTTCCTTTTTTCATTTAGTAAAAGTCCTGTAAACGGTATTAAGTCGCTTTCTTGCCTTTTGCATATAACGATAAAATCTGCTGGTTTGTCTTTTCCTGGAATCATTGCCCAGCCCCTAAATTCCACTTCGGTTGGGCTTCTATGTGTTGTCATGGTTCCGCCAAAATTAAGGCGTGGATTATTTAAGTTTTGCATTAAATCAGGAACACTAAAAAGTTCTAAATCGAGGACTTCTGAATTAGCAAGATCTTCAAGTCTTTCCCAGACGGGATGACTTTCAGCTGGATATAGTCCATAATTAGGTTTCCAACTAAATAGTGGGTTATTGGGGATAAAGGTTTTCAACCTGGCAGTGAGCAAACCTTCTTCGCATCTTTCCCCCCAAAATTGCATCTGTTTCATTCCTGCGGGGTATGATAATAATGTTATAGTAATTAATGAATAGAATGAAAATTGTTTGATTGGGATAAGCCTTTTATCAGAAATTGAACTTATAAATCCTACACAACCTATGTAAAACCAGATTGCCATACTTGGATACTGTGGAGACAGGGCTTGTAGGACACCCAAGCCGCTTCTCCCCAAGGATGCAGCTAAGCCGGATACAAATGAGTAGACTATCAAGGCGATCCATGGTGATTTGTAAAAAGAAGAAATCTTATTCTTTAAATCTGTTTTACTGATAAATTGAGTAATGAAAAATATTAAAAAAACAGAGAGGCTAGTGCACCCGATGACACTACCGATAAATCCTGAATCTGCATATGCTATTGCAAAAGGACTACCTAACCATAAGAAAAGATATCTTAGTGATTTTAATGGACGGTTTAAACCCTCCAAAATGCTTGGGTGAATTTCTGGTCTACTATAGTCTATAAAATAAATGTAAAGCGTGGCGAAGAAGCATAAAACCGCTAGTAAAGAAAATGTTCTTATGTAAGATACTTTGTTTTTTAATTCAGAACAGAATACTGGAAAAAGAATAATCCAAATCAACATCCCGTTAGCGAAGCTGAAAGTAGCGATTAGGCAATTAGAGATATATAATAAAAAAAGACCGAGATTATTGAGCTTTTTATAAAAATAATAAAATAGAATTATAAGCAATGGAGGAATGAGTGTAATTGCCTGAATGCTTGTTAAATGAGATAATGCTTGA
>DBVA01000012.1:0-6085 GCA_002308735.1 Opitutia bacterium UBA1276
GGAGCACAAGCAAATCCATTTTCGGAAAGAAAAGATTTTTCTCTTTCCCGATGTTGGCAGGTGGTTACCGCAAGGCTGTTCGGATAAAGTGGGATTCTTTGCTCTACTGCTTGCAGGGTATCACTGGGTAAATTTTCAAATTCAACGGTTGCCACTTTTACCTTGGAGGTAAAAATTTCCAATGCTTTGGGATCATCAAAAGGAAGGTCCAGTAATTCGTCCGCGGTAGCGGCCGCTCCCGAACGGTCACCACCTGTCCAAGAGAGAACCTTAAATCCCATTCTTCTGGCATCGAGGGATAACATGCGTCCCAACTGGCCCCCTCCTAGGACGCCAATCCATTGATCGCCTCCGGTGGACATGATTAAGTTTCTTGGGATGGAAGTTCGCTTGCTTCGATCAACTGTTTTTGTTCTTCCCTGAAATCCTTAAGCTTTTGGGAAAGTTCTTCATTTCCCGCAGACGCAAGCATGGAAATGGCAAATATTGCGGCATTGGTCGCACCAGCCTCACCGATTGCAAAGGTAGCGGTCGGAATCCCGGCTGGCATTTGAACAATGGAAAGAAGAGAATCTACCCCTTGAAGAGTTCTGGACTTCACCGGCACCCCCAAAACAGGAAGGGTAGTCATGGAAGCAGCCATACCCGGTAAGTGTGCTGCCCCACCCGCTCCAGCGATGATACACTTGAGCCCACGAGACTCTGCAGCCTTGGCATATTCATAAAGCAAATCAGGAGTACGGTGGGCACTGACCACCTTGGCTTCCCATGCAACCCCGAACTTGTCTAAAGTTTGGGTTGATTTTTCCAGTGTGGGCCAATCTGATTGGCTCCCCATGATTACTCCCACGCTAGGTGTACTTGAATTAGACATCCATTAAATTGATAAGAAGCAAATGCAAGCAAGCAAGATCAATTCAACTTAGAATTTTGAACTTTTTAATTTTAATCAGATAAAGGTATGGAATGAATTGAATTTTAAGGATTTTGGATGAGCAAGTTTTGATGGGTGCATTTTGAATGAATTTAAACTACGATTAAGGAATTATGAGAATTTATTACCTAGTACTAAAAATTTTGCTATCTTCACCGGTTCTTTTTTCAAGTACCGGGGTGAGTTCGAATGCACCTAGTGTGATCTTCTATGCTGGTATTGGAGAGGCCGATTTTGGAGAAGATCCCCATGCGGTCCATGGAATTGGCACTTCCGATGGCGGTTATTTGGTGGTGGGCAAAAGCCTAGATATTTCCGGGTCAAGCGACGCTTTTGCTTTAAAAGTTGTTCCCAATAATTGGTCGGGGTATCTACACCTAAGCCCACCCAGTGAAGCAAGCAACGCTACCTGGTCTTGGAGCCTTGCTCGCGGAGAAAGCGGGAAACAGGATGGATTTAATCAAGTTGCTGAGGTTGGAAGTGCTTTATTTCTTGCCGGTTTCAAGGGAATGTCGGATGGAAGTGAGGATTCCTGGTTAGTAAAGGTTGACTCAAGCACAGGTGGTGTAATTTGGGAGCACACGCTTTCGGAATCCCAAAGTGGAACTTCCTCGGCATTTGAAGTGGTACACGCAACTTTCCAAGGAGGGTTGATCACAGGGGGTGTGACCGAAGCAGAAAAAGGAGGGTTGGAGGGTTTCAAATCCTATGGGAATCCTTCAAGCGGAACCGCATTTGTTGCCTATTATGGCCCGTCCCTGGTTCAGGCAAGCAGTATGCCAAGTGCCCCGACATGGTATCAAAACCTTAGTGATTCCCTCACGGTTAAAGCAGTTCGCCCCATTGGAAACACTGGGGAGTTTATGGTCCTGACTTCGGGAGTAAATTATCCCCATGAAGCCATGCTAAAAAAGTTGGATTCTCAAGGCTCCTTGTTATGGTCAAAATCTTATCCTTCCAGAGGGGAACCAACCGACCTATGCGTGATCAAAAAAGATGGAGAACCTCAAGGGTTTGCTTTTTGTGGACATGGTGGAAAGACTTCTGGAATTTTAGATTCCTACCTTACTGGACTTGATTTGAACGGTACGATCCAGTGGTCCCAGGAATTTGGTGATCCGGTTGGGGGAGTCGACAAGTTCGCTGGCTTGGGTGCGGGTAATCCTTTATTAATTTATGATGAAAGCTGGGGAATACAGGCAACTGATGATGGAGGCATGATCGTAGCCAGTGGAACAGGAATTGAAGGGTGTCAACCTTGGCAAGGAACCGATGCCAATCAAACAAGGATTTCCATCTTAAACGAATGTCAGGCCGACCCTAGAAACGATTGGAGAGGTATGATTACCAAATTTGACCAAAATGGAAACATGGTATGGCAAAGGGTTGATTCCTTCCTTTCACCCGAGGGAGACGCAACGGTCTCATCTGCGTGCGAATATGTTTCCATCACTTCAGATGGAAAACTGTTATCGGTAAATGATGAAGCTTTTGGGGTCGGTATCCTAGTACTGGAAGCGGAAATTTCATCCAGTCCAAATATCTTTTCAACCAGCGGAACCGCATTATCTGGAAATTGGCGATCATCCGACTGGTTTGGTTCTTACTTCCCTACTGCTTCAGGATGGATCTACCATTTAAATCATGGATGGATTTATTCCCTAGCAGGAAGTTTGAACAGTATATGGTTTTGGAAAGAAGATTCTGGATGGCTTTGGACTACTCAAAGCTTTTACCCTTGGACTTGGTTCCATCAAGGGCAATCTTGGAAATACTTTAATTCATCTAATTCAACCTGGAGTGCAGGATATAATTAGGCGCTCATTATTTTGCTTATAAAGCACACAATTATTTTGATCTTTTAAAACTTACAATTGGTCTCGGGTCAGAACCAATCAAATTGCCCCAATAATTTTTTCATAAATTCATCTTTTAACTGAGGCTCACTTTTTCAGGGTAAGGCTTAAAGTTAATCTGGACAGTTTATTCCTCTTGTTTGCAATCATACGAAATCTAATCTAAGGAATATTCTATGATATTAATAGTCGGTGCATTGTTGGGCTTTTTCTCGGTTGCTTTTGGTGCTTACTCCGAACATGGATTGCGGCCCAAGGTCAGTGAAGATGAGTTTCGCATGCTAATGACCGCAATTCGATACAACCAGGTTCATGCCTTGATAATTTCGGTCTTGGGACTCATTACCCTACCTTCCAGTTTTTTAAATAACCACCTCTTTAGACGAAGTGGATTTTTGTTTATCGTGGGTACCATCCTTTTCAGTTTTAGCATCTACACTTCAGTCGGTTTACAAATACCCAGCCTATTATACCTGACCCCAGTCGGAGGTATTACCTTAATGGTTTCTTGGTTGTCGTTGGCTTATGCAGCTTACAAATTCCAAAAGAATTCAGATTTTGATGCATAACTTATAATTTGTCTTTGGGTTCAACGATTTAACCGATTGACCATTAACCAGTAATTTCGGTAAATAATTGCATGAATGCTCCTGTAGTTCAATGGATAGAACATTGGTCTCCGGAACCGAAGATCTGGGTTCGACTCCCAGCGGGAGTGCCACTTTACAAGCGGCTTGTAGCTTGTTCATTTAGTTGCATCAATCTTTTTTTTGGAAAACCATGTCATATTTTGAACTGAACATGGAAGAGACAAAACACTTTTGGCAGGTAAAGCATCGATGCAGGAAACATTTTCAAAAAACTTTATGACTACCCCAAATCGGATTGCTGTTAAGGATTGATGTGATAAATGACCTTGGTACCGGGCCGGGGACTCGAACCCCTAAACAATTCATTAAGAGTCAACTGCTCTACCAATTGAGCTAGCCCGGCACAAAAGATAAAGTTTTGAATGTAAATGTTTCCCCTTTAGGATCAAGGCGAATGACCTTTGTTGAAACCATGACAATTGCACTCTTCGACTACTCGGAAGTCTTTTTCAACTAAAGAAACCAAGGGTTCCAGACCGAATAATTCATCCTGAGTTCACTGCCACGGAAAACGCATTGCATCTTCTTTTTCTCTAACTCTTTCCAGTGCTGGTCATTGATGTAGATCAACCTTGCCTCCCGCGGATGCCTCCTAAGACTCTCTAGAATATTTTCGACCACTTGTTCGAAAATAGACCAGGTAAAAGGATTATAAAAAAAGAATACGCTAGCGGTGGGGGGAATCAGAAAAAAACGGGCATCCCCCAAGCAAATATTAGCTGATGCTTTTTTTTTCTTTTTTGCACCATAATTTTCAAAGTTTTGTTCAGTTTGTTTAGCGAGTTTTTCGCTCAATTCCACACCGTAAAGTTTTTTAAATGAATAATCAAAGGCCATCAACAACACCTTGCCCCGGCCACAGCCAAAATCGATGAAATCACCCTTGAGTACTGAGGAATCCAAATCTTTCATGGCGCACTGAAAGAGCCTACTAGGGGTTCCCTGATACTGCACGATCGTTCCCTTTAAATTCGGGTTTGATTTTTCGATCCCACTTTTGGAATAGGTTCCCGCGGTTCTTGTCCCATGCTTCAGATCAAACAGATAATCATCGATCAGTAATCTGCATGAATTCATAACCCCATACCGGGCAAGACTGGCCCTGCACAACCTCCACAATTCAAATTGGCTCATTGACTATTTATTCTTGCTGTTTCGTGAAAGGCGGGCAAGAGCAAGACAAAATCATTAAAGCCTTCCCTTCCAATTATATTTTCTGTTATAGTTTTTTCTTGTTAATTGATTAACAAAGAATACTTCAAATTTCATTTTTTTGAAGTATTCCTTCTCCAAATTTGCTTACAGCTGAGAAAAATAATTCTTTTCCCATTTTTGATATTTTAGGTAAGTGATTAGTGTAGACTCCTGTATACTCGGTAACAGCTTTACCTCCCCGTATTTTTTTGAAGTTACCGGCACCTGAACTCATATTAAGCGTCAATTCTCTATCTTCTGAAATCATTAGGATAAGACTAAATAGCATTCTGTATATTCCTAATTCCTTTTCTTTGGACATATCATAACCAATCAGAGGGATGGTCATAATTTTTCCAATCTGAAAAATTGCAAAATGCCCAATAAGTTTATTTCCGTATGGGTCTTTTAACCCATGGAATTCAAAAACTTTTTTTTCAAAAAGTTTTTGAATGTATTCCAGGGTTATTCGTGGATTAAACGGTGAATGTTTATTGATAAAAAGGTCTGTGTATTGTCGGTGAATCTGTTGTAAATCACTATCTAGTAAATCTTTGTGATGAATGTGTACAAAATCTGAGTTAAGGAGATTTTTCCTCTCCCTTATAACTATTTTTTTATTTTTCCATTTATTATCTTCCCGATGATATAAATAGACCTGTCTTGCAGGAATCAGTTGCCAACTATTTTCTTTTAATGAAAGGAACAATCGAGGATGGGTTTCTTGGTTTACAGATCTGAATGTAAGAAGGTAGTTCTGATAGTGATCGCTGTAAAACTGGGTTATCTCTCTAAGATCTTCCTTTTCCAAGTCCGGAGGTAAGTTAGTCGATTGTAACCAATTACCAATCGAGATATGTCTATCCATTTTGAGCATATGCAGGAACATGCCAATTGGTAGCGAAGCGGATTTTAGTAAATAACGTTCAATCCTGTTTCGGATAAGTGAAGTTTCTTGCTTCGGATAACGGTAGAAGGCTGTTTTTAAAGAACAAATGTATGAATTTTTCTTGTCACTTTTGCTGATGGTAGCGGGTAAAATCTTTCCACTAATCCTCGAATATTGGAAATCGATTTGAGCATTCCTGATCCAATGACTTGTCTCCCGTGACATGAGCAGACATGAAAGCAAATCATTCCTGTTCACGAATCTATATTTTTTTCATTGTGAAGACTCGAGCATCCCTCCGCAGAATCAGGAGATGGAACATTTAATTTCCAAAAGCCACGGTTTCCACATCCTTTGGAGCTTCGGTTTCAACCAGTGAGGATATTTCGGAACTAGAAGTTCTTAAAGAAACTTTCTCATAGAGATGAAAACCACCATAAACTGCAGAACGGTCTTTTGCCAAGTAGGATAAATTGGTCTTGTGGCATGTTTGCCATTCTTTAAGCATTTCCTCAGAAAGTTGCACATCCAAGGGTGAATATCCAGAGGTTGTTCGGAAAAC
>DBVA01000019.1:0-10611 GCA_002308735.1 Opitutia bacterium UBA1276
GGAAGAACGATCTTTTTCTTGATCACCTTCTATCGGATCAGAATCATCATTATTCTTTTCGGAATCAATTTCATTATCGTCTTTGGATGCGGAAGAATTTTCTTTTTCATCGATAACTTCATCCGAACCCTTGTCCTCTGAATCCCTCTTGTCGTCTTCAGATGAATCCTTCTTGTCCTCTTCGTCCTGCTTAACCTGTTCGTCCTTATTGTCTTCTTCGGCTGGATCCTTCTTATCTGAAGGTGGTTTCGCATCGGCAGCAGAGGCATTCTTATTCTTTACTTTTCGGAGTACTTTTTTCTTTTTTTCTTCATCCAATTTTGCTTGAGCAGCTTTTTCTTTACGAGCGGAAATGAAGGAATTGATACAGAGAATGACAAAGATGAAAAGTAAGCCAGAAGTAAGCAGCATGGATAATGGCTTGAGCATAGACGCGTGGACAATGCCATAGGGTTCATTCTTCAACCAATTCATTTCTGCCACGGCACTACCGATTTTTTTGGTACTCACAGCAAAGCCAATTAATCCAATTAAAACGGCAACATGCATGATATGTTTACGAGCATTGGGTAAAGTTTCCGCCCCCCGGGCAAGCACGATCAGTAATATGCCAAAGATTCCAGGTATAAAGGCGGTCCAACTTTTTGAAAACCTGAGTTCATCTCCAGGTTCAAGAGGAGGGTCAATAGCAACATTCTCCCAGTTGTTGGAAGTTAGGGAGACCGGTCCGGGATTTCCCGCAGCATTTTTATAAATGATTCGAAGTGCGGATGAATTAACATCGACCTTTGTCCAATCCAGTGAAATTTTTTCTCCGGTGCCAGCATTGTTGTATCTTTGAGATTCAAGAAGAAAACCTTCCATGGTTTCACCTCTGGAGGAAGCGTACCAAAAAGATCGAAGTTCATTATCATTGGCACCATTTTCAGTGGCAAAATTTTTCTGTGATGCGACACCGGCATGATCTTCATTCAGTTTATGCGCAATCCACCAAACATTTTCACCAGCAGATTCTGGGCAAGGGATGAAATCCATTTCGTGCTTTTCCACCCCGTCGGAAAGAATAAACTGGGCATCACTGGCAAGGGGACCTTTAAGTTTTAAGCTTAATCCTGGATCCTGGATTAGATAACCTAATAGACCAGTAAGAATTAAAAAGGCACCAATTACATAAGTTGGAACATATAGCATATGATATTTATACTTAATTTTGATTGCATCAGGCAAGCATGTATCCAACAAAAAAACTCAAAATGAGCTTTTTCCCCGAAGGTTTTTGCCCTAGGTTGGATAATTCTAAATTTTTATGAATCTATCCTTACCCATCCCTGACCTTGAAGAAAAGACTGACGAGGAGATTGCGACCAATAAACCTTGGAAAGTGATCGTTTTAAATGATCCAGTAAACCTAATGAACTATGTCGTCATGGTTTTTCGTAAGGTTTTTGGCTATGATGAAACCAAGGCGACCAAGCATATGATGGAAGTTCATGAATTAGGAAAATCTGTTCTTTGGGTAGGGGAGAGAGAACAGGCAGAAAGTTATATGTATCAGCTTCAACGCTGGAAGCTGCAGACCGTTTTGGAGCAAGATGATTGAATTTCAATTACAGGCTGATTCACGAATCCTGCGGGCAATTCTTCCAAAGATCAGAGAAGCATTTGGATCTATGGGAAAATGCTCCTGGGATACTATTTTTCCTTGCCCCAATTTAGCGGATGAAGATTTTTCTGATGCTTGGAAAAATGGTTTGCAAGAAGATGCATCTGAAGATCGGAGAAGCTTAGCAAGAGTGATCATGGACCCAAGGTTCCAACATGGTTATATTCAGGTCGAGGAGAAGGATGCTGATAGCCTGATCCGGGCCTTGAGTGAATTGAGACTGACGATTCGAGAAAACTACTTATCTGACATTGAAGACGAAGAATTAGAGACCGGCAGTTTTGAAATGGAAAATGAGCAAGGCTCGGTCAAGCTTGGTTATTTTTCTTATTTGATCCTGGCAGAAATTCAAGAGAGACTAATTAATTCCTGCAATTAGAGATTTCTAAGGATTTGGTTGTTCGCTACTGCAATTCCCCCGAGCATTGCCCCTACAATTCCAACATAACCTTGATCAGTTCCTGCAATGAAAAGATTACTAAACTTGGTGGAGCCATCTCTTTTTTTGGTGGGCGAACCGTAAAGAGCTCCATTTTCATGGCTAGTAAATCTTTTGATAGTACGAGGAGTAAAGGTGTCAGTGAGTTGGGTTCTATTTTTAAAAAGCTCCGATTTTGCCTCACCCAAAGGTAAGTACTTGAGCCCATTTTGAAGAATTACATCTTCCCATAAATATTTTTCTTTTTGGTATTTTTCCTCACTCAATTCCGACCAAAGTTTAAAATTTGCGGGATGGGTAACCCGCAATTTACTTTCTTTCTTTTCAGAAGAGTCCTTGGATCCGTAATTATCGGGTAAACAAATCACACCCGAATTTAAATCCACTAACTGCACAGGTTGGTCATAAAGGAATTCATCCGATTTGTTAAAGAATATTACGGTTTCATCCCATCCAAAATCTCTTGGATGACCATCAAAGACAGAAATAGATTCAATGATGGAGAACCTACCTAAATCAAAACTTTTTGGGGTATCAGGGAGACACAAAAGTTTTTCAGTTTCCAATCCACCGCAAGTGGAAATAAAATGATCTGAAGTAAATGACTCTCCATTTTCTAGAATAACTTCCGAGACTTGAACCTGATCAGCCTGAATTGACTTTACCGGGGAATTCATCCTTCTCTCAACCCCTAGCGCCTTTAGTTTATCGGTCAAGGGGTCTAGTAAAGCCCGTATTCCTCGGTCGGGCCGAGCTAGTCCTTGTTTGAAAATCGCATCGAAAAGCATAATGAATGTGGGGAAATCAATGTCATTAGCCCGAGCAGACCCGTAATAACAAGTCGGACAAAGTAACATCTCAGCAAGTAGGCCATCCCCAAGTTCTTGACCCAGAATTTCCCGAGTAGAAATTTCCTTTGCGTCCACCGAATAGGCAGGAAATTCAACCATTTTGGAGAGGAGTTTCTGAAAACGATCTTTTTCTCTGGGGAAAACCTTTTCTACTTCCGAAAGGAAATATTCAAAGTCGTTATTAAAGCACAAATCGATTTCTCCGAAGCTTATTCTGGAGCTTGATTGTTCAAGCAGGTTAAGGGAATCAAGGGGAATTCGTAGCTGTCGACAAAGTTTTAATAGTGGCGAGCTTTTCCCTGATGATTCGGAAGGGAAATTGGTCAAAGCATGCAATCCAACATCGAATTTCCTTCCTCCTTTTGCATAAAAACTATTGAGCCCCCCAACCACATAATGTTTTTCCAATATTAGGACTTTAAGACCGAACATCCCAAGTCTTACCGCAGAAGATAGACCCGCAAGTCCAGCACCTATGATGATTACATCATAATGATTGCTTGCCTTAGAAGTTTTGGGCAAAGCAGTGGACAACTTAAAAATCCCCGGGACGGTATGGAGTGCCTAATTAAGCAGTTGCACCTGACTCAAATTTGGGGAGCAAATAATTTGCGGAACTGTCCAAGGATTCCAACTGGCGATATTCCGCCTCCGGAACATCGATACCATGCTGCTTGCGAAGTTCCATTACAATATCAAGAAAATCCATCGAATCTAAGTCGAGTTGTTCTCTAAGACGGATGTCAGATTTGACCTCAGAAAGGTCTTCATCCGGGGCAATCTCAGCAATGATGTCTAAAACTATTTGTTTAATGTTATCCTTGTTCATGAGTGGAGAAATATACGGTATAGCTTAGCCATCGAATTTTTTCAAGATAAGAACTGAATTGATTCCAAGCATTCCAAATGAATTATTTAAGATTACATTTACCCCACCAGGCTTGGCAACAGCTTTCCCGGTAACCAGACCGGGGAGAGAGCAGGCTGGATCTAGGTGATCAACATTCAAAGTGCAGTGAACATGCCCGTCATGTAAGGATGGTAAATTTCCCGCGAGTTCGATTGCACCCGCAGCACCCATGGAATGGCCAATAAAACTTTTGGTATTGTTGACCATGGTATGAATACTTTCACCAAACAAATTTCGAATCGCCTTACACTCCTGTTCGTCACCTTGAGGAGTTGAAGTAGCATGGGTACTAACCAAGTCAATCTGCTCCGGTTGCAACTCGGCATTTTCAATTGCCTGCCTCATACATTCCTCCTGCCTTTCCGGATTTGGAAGTACATAATCCGTACCATCTGAATTGATTCGATAGCCAGCAACTTCAGCGATAATATTAGCACCTCTTTTTTGGGCGTCCTTTAATCTTTCCAGTACATAGATACATCCGCCCTCACTCACCACGATACCGTTACGGGCTTGGTCAAAAGGGCGACTTGCTCGCGTGGGATCTTCGTGAGAAGCCAAGGCACCCTGGCTTTTAAAACCGGCAAATATACCGTAAGCACGGATACTTTCACTTACTCCTCCTGCAAGGGCATAATCACATTCGCCGAGACGTAATTGTTGTACGCCTTGGATAATCCCTGCATTCCCGGCTGCACAAGCAGCCCCAATGGTGTAGTGAGGCCCGGTAAGTCCAAGGTTTACGGTTATTTCTCCGGCTGGATTATTTGCTACCGTGCGGGGGTTATGATGGTGGGTCCAATATTTAACATCCTCATCGTAGTGATCAAATAATTGGCAAACTTCGGTTTCAGTCTCAACATTTCCATGCTCGGTAATGCCAAGGTATATACCAATTCTTGAAGGGTCTAGGCTCCCGAGGTCAAGCCCTGCAGCAGCAATCGCTTCATTGGCACAAAATATGGCAATACTACCCGCACGCGTACCCACTCGTATTTCCTTACGCTTTTGGTATTTAGTTTGATCAAAATCGCACACACCTGCAGGTTGTTCACCCATGTTACGGACAGGGAAAAGAGAAACCCCACTTTTACCAGAAAGGAGAGCATTCCTGTAAGTGGGCAGGTCATTGCCAAGTGGGCAAGTCAGTCCGACTCCAGTAAGTACGATTCTATCCATGTGCATATCGTGAAAAAAGGAAAACAAAGGAGAGCATCATTTACCATAGAAAGCAAGAAGGCAAATTACTTTACTAGTATCGAATGCTGTAAGCATCGATTCGTTTCCTCAGGGTTGCCCGGGTTATTCCAAGCAATGCGGATGCTTTAACCTGGTTTCCTCCACTTTCGGTTAAAGATCTTTGAATCATTTCTTTCTCCACTAGTTCCAAAAGATTGGCATCGGTCAACTTCCGGGTGTGAGCATAGGCAATATCATAACTTTCTTTGAGTGAAATTGAAGTGGGTGGGGGGCCTAGGTTATCAGGTTTACTGGAATTGGTTTCGTTGCTTCCAAAATTTCCATCCTTTTCATCTTTTACCGAAGGCTGTATCCTTTCATCTAGGGTACTGGATCCCTCTCTTTCGACGGTTTCCTTCGGAATATTTGGAGTTGTTTTCTCGGAAGAGGAACCCTCGTGGATTTGAGGTAGGGATTCGGGTAAGTCTTTGAGTAAAATTCTTTTCCCTTTACAGACCACAGATGCGGAATGGAGAATGTTTTCAAGCTCACGAACATTTCCAGGCCATTTGTAATGACGCAAAGTCTGAACCGCATCTTTCGATATACCGGTAGCATTGGTTCCATGTTTTTTACTGAGTCTTTGGAGCATGAAGTCAATTAGTTCCGGCAAGTCTTCCATGCGTTCTCGTAAGGCTGGAGTCTCGATTCTTACTACATTTAAACGATAGTAAAGATCTTCCCGGAAACTCTTATCTTTCACCATACCCTCCAAGTCTTTGTGGGTGGCAGCAAGTAAGCGAACATCGACTTTTTTAATTTTGGTTGCACCAACCCTTTGGATTTCACCTTCTTGAATAGCCCTGAGAATCTTTGTCTGGGTTGCCAACTGCATATCTCCAATTTCGTCAAGAAATAAGGTGCCCCCGTGACAAAGTTCGAATTGACCCGCCTTGGCATCCGTCGCTCCGGTAAAAGATCCTTTTTCGTGACCAAAAAGTTCACTTTCTATAAGGTTTTCTGGAATGGCGGCACAATTAACAGCGTGAAAGCGACCATCAGATCGATGGCTATGTCGATGAATGCATCGTGCGACTAATTCTTTTCCGGTTCCACTTTCTCCGGTAATCATAACGGTGGCTTCCGAAGCAGCCACTTGCCCAACTTTCTTCAGGACTTGCTGCATTTTCTCTCCGCTTCCCACAATACCCTCTGCATAGTCCGCAGTGTTTAGAAGCTGCTCATAAGACTCCTCCGCGTCAGAAAAGGAATCTCGACTTGCCTTGAGAGCCTTACGGACCAGATCTTTAAGTTTAAGCAAGTCAAAAGGCTTTAGCACATAATCAAAGGCACCGTGCTTCATCGCTTCAATTGCGGTTTGGGTTGTGCCGTAGGCAGTCATCAAAATCACCATCGAGTCAGGGGCTGCAGATCTTAAATGTTGCAGGGTTTCAATTCCCGAAATCCCACCCATTCGGTTATCAAGAAAAATCAAGCTAGGCTTTAATTCTTTTGCTTTTTGAATTCCATCTTCTCCAGAGTCTGCAGCAATCACCTCATGACCATCTTGGGAAAGTACGCGATCCAGAGAATAGCGAATTTCAGCGTCGTCATCAATCAGTAGAATTTTGGTGTTTTGTGCAGACATATTCTGGGTATGAAACGGTTCATAATTGCTTTTTCCTTGAAATGGTAAAGACGAAACCAACAAAGTTAAAAAAAGTTAACCAAGCTTATCATTGACTAAAGTAAGAAGATAAACATGATAATCCCTCTTTTGTGCCAGGGTAGCTCAGGCGGTTAGAGCGTCGGACTCATAACCCGAAGGTCGGCGGTTCAAGTCCGCCCCCTGGTACCAAATTACCAAAAAGTAATCTATTTATCCTTGGTGGAAGACTTCTTAAAAAGTCGATCGAACAAGCTCTTATTTTCGAGCTCTTTCTTATCATTTTCAGGCACGGTAGAACTTTTTTCAGGAGGTAAGAGGGGAGGAGTAATCCTGGTTGGATCAACCTCAACTGCAGGTTTGTATTCCACGGGTAGGCCGACAGAGGGATTTTTATCAATCATCGGTTTGGGTGGAGGAGGTTGTAAAACTGGTGAAGTGCTAATATTTTCGGTTGTTTTTGGTTGCGCGGGTTGAAAATTAGCAGCGGATTTTTGCTCTTTTGCAATTTGTTCACTCGTTTTCCCAACATAACTCCGAAATACTAAATCATGATCTGGATGAAGCCAGTGCCTGCCCGGTAGGTATGAATTTCCCTCACTGAATGAAAAGGCACCAAACCAAGGCTTACCATCATCGATTTCTTTACAAATTAAAAAATATGTTTTTCCTGATTCTTGAGGAATATTGCCTCTCATTCTTATCGTTATCCAACCCGCCTGGGTTTCGTTGAGACCTTGTGCCGCCAGCTGGTTTACAATCTCATCTCGGGTTAATTCCCACTCACCCAGTCTGGGGCCTTTTTTGGGGTTCGATTCCCGAACAAATCCCCTCATTCCAGAACCATAATGCTCTGAAACTTGATAATTTGCTTTTCCAAAAAGAAGGATTTTTGTCAAAACCCCATCTTTACCTGCGGTGAAACTCATCCAGTTTTTGTTGGGCACATGGCTGAAACTGGTTTCATGCTGTTCCTTAAAATATTCCTGAAATTGATCGAGCTCTTCGATATAAACCACAGGAAATTCAGGCTTGGAAACGGGTTTTTCCGATGAAATTTCTTCCTTTTCAATAATCGGAGGAAGCTCGATTGGATCTTCTGGAACTTCGGAATCCTCAGAACACGAACTTAAAAAGAGAAAGAAAAAAAATAGAGCTGTTAAATTTCGAAAGATTTTCAAGAAGGGCAGTAGGGTTAAAATAGAATATGCAAACAAGCTATTTAAGATGAGGCAAGTTCATTAATATTGGTCTGGTTTTTTGAATTAAATTAAACTAGCAATTATGGGATGGACACTTTGGCTTTTTGGCTGCCACTCATCTTGCTTTTTGTTTCTGCTCTTCTGGGTACAGCCCTGAAGAGAAAGTCACGGGATCACTGCTTAAAGAAATTCGAAAAATGCAAAGTAATTTTACCAGTCCAAGCCTCCGATTGGCAGAAGGGAGACTTACAAGTTTTTGCCCAAGGCTTGGAGTTGTACTATGAAAAGCCAAAAGATTCACCAGCAGGTAAATTGAATTCCTACATCCTTCATCCCTCGGAGGTCGAAAAGATTCCTTATTTTTTGCGACCTGCTCCAGATGAGGATACTCGAGATGGTTACCATTGGAGAAAAGAACTTGAACGAATTAGGCGGCCCAATTTCTTGGATAAAATGAAGAGATCGGTGCTCAATTTTTACAACATGCTAAGAGATGCTTTTGGACAAGCTTCACAAGCGATTCTGGGTGCAATTAGTAAGGATAGCACTATTTCAAAAGTGAAGAATTCAGATAAGCAAATCAATGAACTTAAATCGGGCTTAACCAATTTGGTTCCGAATGCCTGGGAACCTGTATTGGAAAAATATAGGGGCCATAGGATTGTGGTCGAACGAAAGACCTCTCAGGGTATGGTCAAGGAGTCGGGAATTTTGGAAGACTATTCTTCGAAATATCTTCTGGTTCGTGAAGTAAAAATTCAAGATACTGAACTGCTTAATTTTCTGAAAAATGATTCCATTCGAGGAAATAAGAAACATGATTTTATTTATAATCGTAGCCTCTCAATAATTAGGCATACGGTTCATACTTAGTTCCAAGTCCAACTTGACCAATTTCTAAATTTGAATAGTTTAAAAGCCTTGACTTCTGCATCGTTCGAGAAGTCTCATTGGTTCTTTTCCTTACTCCTATTAAAACGGGAATCTATCGACATCCGTTTGCTGTCAGGCCGTAAATCGGAAGACTAAGAACAATGCGAGGGTACCCACTTAGACCTTGAAGGTCATATAACCAGTGAATGCGATGCACGGCGGAGGCAGAAGTCATCTTTTACATTCTATTTAGCCCTAATCGGGCAAATTCCCAGCTAGTCCTCGATTAGAATAAAGACTCCAAGACATCCAGTTCACGATCTTTTTCAAAAGTTTTCCAAACTTCTTCATTGTAATGAAAAGAACTAGGGGGGGTTGATTTAAAATGAAAGAATATCCAATCGTTCTCACTTAAAGACCAAGCAAAAGAATGGGGGAAGCTTGTCTTCTCCAACCATAACCACTCTAACTGGGGTGACCATAGCCAGATGAAATTCTCACTTTCTTTGTTTGGAAATACCCAGCCGAGATCTTGGTGGTACAACCAATCTGAATCGGATTGGTAAAAAAAGCCCAACCAAGTCGATTGATACCAGTCAGCCTCAACATATGAAGTGTCCGGAAGGTTGGTAACCTTAAGTTTTTCAAAACTAGCGTTTAAATCGAGAGACTCAGTAATTTCTACGCTAGTTGAAGCTGAATAAGGGTTTTGAATCCCATTTCCCTGCCAGGCAGTAAATTTAAATCCCGAATTAGGTATCGCTTCAATATTTACGGAGCTTCCATAAGGAAAAGTACCAGATCCTTTGACGATTCCACCCGTCCCAGCATTCAATACCAGGGAGAAATTTTTCCTCGTAAAAATTGCTTGTAAACTCCGGTTTTGATCCACTTGAATAAAAGTTTTTTGGGCCAGAGGATTCTTAACTCCAGTGCCAACCCACTTAGTGAAGGAATAACCTTCTTCGGGCGTGGCAATAATTTCCACTTCACTACCATGAGAATAGGTGCCGGTACCTTCTAGGCTTCCACCTCCTTCCGTTTCCAAATCAAGTTTGTGAGAATTAAGCGAGAAAAGGGCGGTGATATTTAAATCTTGCTGGAGGATAATTTGGGTGCTGGAGGAATATGAATCTGTAATGCCTTCCCCAATCCATTCAACAAACGAGAATCCATCCATAGGATGAGCTCTAATTGACACCACTTTTGGGTGGTCATAACTACCGGAGCCAGTAGTGGTTCCAGAAAAAGTGGGGGAGGAGCTAATGGAAAGAATATTCTTCTCGATTGCTTTGGGCGAAAAGTGAGCGGTAATATTTTGATCGTTTGTAATCAGCAGGGTGGTGGAGGAAGAATTGGCTTCGCTAATATTTTCACCCCTCCATTGGTTGAAAACAAATCCATTTGCAGGAATCGCATTGATGGGCACCCAACTGCCGTGGTCATACATTCCACTACCACTTGTATTGCCATCAGTGGTGTCAGCAAGAACCTCCAATCGGTATTTCTTGATTGTAAAAGTTGCTGAAAGGGAGCGTGCACCATCGATAAATACTGATGTGGAAGACAAATTTGAATCCGCTATTCCAGTCCCTGTCCATTCAACAAAAGTGTAACCGTCTAAAGCGGTTGCCGCGATTTGAGCCGTTTCTCCATGGGAATAACTTCCAGATCCGGAAACACTTCCACCGTGTCCAGCAGAGAGTTGAAGCTCATAGTTATTTTGAATGAAAGTAGCGGAGACCGTACGATTTGTTGTCATTGTCACCGTAGTGGTACTTAGGTTGAGGTCCGAAATTCCTTCCCCCATCCATCCGTTAAAGGAATA
>DBVA01000019.1:10975-13288 GCA_002308735.1 Opitutia bacterium UBA1276
AGGGAACCTCCAGTCGATGAAGCAAAGCTAAGCGAATATATGTTTTGGATAAAGGAAGCGGTTAGGCTACGGGCTTCAGTCATCAAGGCCGTGGTTATGCTACGGTTGGCATCGGCCACTCCATCACCTGTCCAACCTGAAAAAGTAAAGCCGGTGTTTGCCACCGCTTCGATCGGAGCATTCGATCCATGGGGAAAAGTGCCCTCTCCTTGTACCGAACCACCCAGACCAGAGGACAAATTCAATCGGTAAGATTCTTCGGAAAAGAAAGCAGTAATCAAACGATCCTTAGTCATCTCAATGGTGGTGATCGGTTGGCTACTATCGGTGACTCCTTCACCTTCCCATCGGACAAAAGAAAAGCCCTCTTTGGGGACAGCGGTTATGGTGGGAGAAGAGCCATAGGCGTAGCTACCTTCACCGGATACATTCCCTCCAGATCCTGAAATAATCGATAGTTCTAATTGATCCAGGATGAAAGAAGCACTTACTTCTCTGGATTCAGTCATGGAAATCGTGGTGGTTGCGGAGTTTGGATTTGTGATTCCAACACCTGACCAGCCGTTAAATACATATCCAGTTGTTGGAGTTGCTTGGATGGTCGCATTGGCTCCATAGGAATAACTTCCACTTCCATCAACCGTTCCCCCAGGGCCGGCAGAAAGGACTAATGGGAATTGTTGGATCGTAAAGGAAGCATTCACGGTTCGGTCTTCCCTCATATTTACGATGGTATTTGAAAGGTTTGAATCCAGGATTCCATTTCCCGTCCAACCTGCGAAAGAATAGCCAGGGTCTGGGGTTGCAATAATCGAGGCATTGGTTCCGTGTTCAAAATTTCCACCGGCATTCACGCTCCCCCCATTGCCAGAATTGATGGTAAGGGCATAACTAGTAAGAGCAGGAGGAGCGGCCGCAACCGTAGACCAGCCATCTCCCCCGGCCAATGCCGCTGACAATTCAGAGACTACAAGAGAATAATTAGGGTCATTGAACAAATTAGTAGTCTCTTTGGGGTCGTTATCATAATCATACAATTCGATCATTTCCGGCGAATTGAAAAGTTTTACATCTCGATCCGTATAATTTCCTTTTGAATCCTGATTAGTGGTTTCCGTTCTCCACCATTCCGTGTAGCGATAGCGTTCCGTACGAATCGAATACCCAATTCCATTTCCGGGATTGGCAATGTCAACCGTATCACCGGCACTATTTTTTTTCCAAATTCGTCGCTGGTATTGACTGAAAACTCCTTTTTTCCAGGGTTGGCTGGGATCTTCAATGAGGGGAAGTAAACTGGTTCCTTCCAAGTGTAATCCATTGGGCTGCTTCGGATAAGGTAGTGAACAAAGATCAACCAAGGTAGGGAAAACATCCACTAACCCGACGGGTGTATGGTAGTTTCCTGTCTTTTGCATTCCTGGAACCCGTATGATCAGTGGAGTACGGGTGGCATTATCAAAGTTGGAATGTTTTGCCCAGAATGCCCCATGGTCGGCGAGGTGAAATCCATGGTCGCCAAAGAGTACAATGATGGTACTGTCTGCTAGTCCGAGCCGGTCTAGTTCATCAATGATTTTCCCGACTTGTTGATCCACATAGGAGACGCAGGCCATGTATGCATGAGTCAGTCTTCTTGCTTGAGCCGCACTCGGTGGTTCATCGATGTCACTATAACCGCTTTGTTCTCCACCATAGGGAGCGGCAAATTCATTCACATCCGAGGGCATCTTTTTGGTGCCATCATATCCTGTAAGATCAATATCGGTTTCGGGATCATATAAATCCCAGTACTTTTTGGGGGCAGTAAAGGGAAGGTGGGGTTTGTAAAACCCAACACCGAGAAAGAAAGGTTTCGAATTATTTTCATAATCATTTTTAAATTGGGCCAGTTTGGAATTTGCTAATTCTGCGATCACCCCGGCAGAATAATCAGAATCCCCAACCGGAGTAACTCCATCCCGCAGAAATTCTCCTTTGTCGGTGGCGGGAAGGGGGGAGTTTTTATTATCCTCCATAGCGGCATGACTGGGCTCGTGGTATCGGTAGGTCGAAGATCCCTTTTCCCACGAATCAAAGGATCTTTCTCCGTCCTGCATAGCGATGGTTGTACCATGAAAAATTTTACCAATTCCATGGCTATTGTATCCACTTTCCTTAAAATGCTGAGGAATGGTGACCACATCTGGAATTACATCTCTCAAATGAGTCCTTAAATCCCAAACCCTGGTACTATCCGGACGTAATCCAGTAAGATAAGAAGCCCGAGAAGCGGTACAAATTGCCTGTTGGCAATGAGCATTGGTAAAATTC
>DBVA01000041.1:0-14526 GCA_002308735.1 Opitutia bacterium UBA1276
GAATGTGCCAACCTGCATCGTAGTAGTAGGTTTCTCATTGGAAGAAATCACTTCAAGTCATTTATTGAAGATAATAAACCTGAAGTCTTGGTAAGCGTTCACGCTCACCTTAATCATGCCTATCTTGATATCACAAAACAATGTTTCCCTGAATCGAAGTTCATTATTTACTGCGGAGAGTTTGCAGATGGAAAAGGATTCAGCAGACATTGGATCAACCCAAAAGCTGATTTATTTACTGGCCCGTTCGAATCAACTTGTGAAACCGCAATAAGAAAGGGCATGCCTCCTTCAAAAGTACGGGTAGGTGGATTGCTACTAAGACAAGCATTTCATACAAATTCAGATAAAGTCGAACGAAATTCCAAGATCAAACTTAAGTCTATGGGCATTAATCCTAGTGAGAATTTTGTTACCCTAGGGACCGGTGCTAATGGGACAAACAACCACCTGAGAATTTGTAGGGAAATGAACAAATCTTTGAGAAATTCAAATGTAAAACAAATTGTAGCTCTCTGTGGTGAAAATCGAAAATTACAAAAAGATTTAAATTCAATGCATTTAAGAAAGGGGATAAAAATTATTGCTCTCCTCAAGGTAGGGGCTGAAGAAATGGTTTCCCTATTAAGTAAAACATGTTGCCTTTTAGCTAGACCGGGGGCAGGTATCAGTGCAGAGGCTCTTGCAATGCATACTCCCATCGTCTTCAATATTTGCGGAGGAGTAATGCCTCAAGAAACAAATAACCTTAACTATTGGAAATTACATGGATGTAAAACTTCGATTATTTCTAAGCCTGAACAGTTTCCGTTATGCTTAGAAAAAAAATTTTCTGCTATTGGAGTTACCCTTCCCAGTGAACCCGGCATCCTTGAAATAATCAAGAGGATTGGAAATGGAAAATGATCATCCTGCCAAAGGGCAAATAGCTGCTTGGGCAATAGCTTGCTCGCTATCTGCAGCAAGCAAGGAAATGATAGAGCAAAATATTTGGGTACAATGTTTGCAACCCGAACTCCAAGGTGCATCCTGGATTTCTCTAACCAAGGAAAATAATGTGGTTTTCTCGAATCTGAATTTGGTCCGTGTCGCTGGTGGTACCTTTGCCATCCCAAAAATCGCATGCCTTTTAAAAAAACCAATTAAAAGCTTGGGTGCACTTCTGACCCTTATCAAGATAAGAAGGGTATATCTAAAAAAGAATCATACTATGGAACAAGTAAGGATTCTGATGCTAGCAGGATTGGAAACCGCTGTTTGTTATTTGAATTTCCATTCTTATTCTAAATCCCTTATGGTTGGTGAATCTGGTAAGATAGATTTTTATGTAAAGGAAAAGTTTTTAGGTAGTGTTTCATGTTCAACCAATAACTTCTGGCAAACGAGTAATCGCAATACTCGAGAGAAGCCTTCTATTATCGTAACCTTTAAAGATCTGAGCACTGCTTACCGCGGAGCATTGGGCAAAATTGATCCCTTGGTTGACGCTGCTGAGAAGAATGTTTTGATTAGAGGAAGAATTCCTCTAATCGAAAAATTCGGCTACATTTCAAGACTTGCAATGAAAGAAGTTCCTATACCTAAAACGGTTAGAGTATGAAATCTAATTCAGAGCTAATTTTTCAGAGGGCCAAGAAAGTAATACCCGGAGGAATCTATGGTCATGTTGCTCCTGCAGCAGGATTGCCTGACTGTTTCCCTCATTATTGTAAGAAAGCGAGTGGATATAAATTCGAAGATGTGGATGGAAAGGAGTGGATTGATTTCATGTGTGGTTTTGGCGCTATCTTACATGGATACTCCAATCTAGAGATCGAAAGGGCTGCAAGTAGTCAAAGGGAGATGGGCACAGTCTTCAACCAACCATCAGAAGTCATGGTAGAACTGGCAGAAATTCTTGTGCAAAGAATAGATTTTGCAGACTGGGCAGTTTTTGCCAAAAATGGTTCCGATTTAACTACTTGGGCTATTCGAGTAGCCAGAGAAAAAACCAAGCGAAAATATGTTATAAAAGCAAAAGGTGCTTATCATGGTGTCGATGCATGGTGCGACCCCGGTCTCGGTGGTCGAATTCCTTCTGACCGACAAGAAATACTTGAATTTGATTGGAATGATCCTGGCCATCTAAGTTCATTATTCAAAAAGTTCCCGAATCAAATTGCCGCAGTCATCTTGACTCCTTATCACCATCCATCATTCCAAAGGTCAGAAATGCCAACTGCTGGGTTTTGGGAGAAAGTAAGCGCTATCTGCAAGAAGGAGGAAGCCTTTTTGATTCTTGACGATGTTCGAGCAGGAGGGCGCCTGCATGATGGTGGGTCCCACCGTTTTTTTAATTTCACTCCGGACCTTGCGGTTTACTCAAAAGGACTGGGGAACGGATACGCCATTTCCGCTTGCGTGGGAAAAGCCGAGCTTAAGTTAGCATCTGCAGAAGTCTTTTTGACTGGAAGTTGCTGGAACGACGCGGTTGCCATGGCAGCAGCCATTTCATCCTTAAAGATATCCGAAAGAGAAGGGGTTGCCAAAAAAGTACTTAGCAAAGGAAAATACTTTTGTGATCAGCTCGAAAGTGTAGCTAAAAAACAAAACTTCCCCTTATTGATGACCGGTCCACCATCCATGCCATATCCATATGTAGAGGGAGATTCCAACCTTTTTAAAATCCAAGAGTTTTGCCGATTCTGTGCCGAAGAGGGTTTATACTTCCATCCTTACCATAACTGGTTCATCAGCAATGCGCACACCTTTGAATCCATCGATCGTTCAATTAAAAAGGCTTCTCTTGCTATTGATAAATTAAGTCAACAAAGTAACTAAGTTTAAGAATTTATAATTCTTAAACACGAAAATTCTTTGGAATCGACTTTTTCATGTAGAAATTACATTGTTTTACCAAGAATGCTTTCAGAGAAATCCATATTAATTACCGGTGGAACCGGCTCATTTGGTAGAGAATTTGTTAGGCTCGCTTTGAAAAACTTTAATCCTAAAAAAGTTATTATTTACTCTAGGGATGAGTGGAAACAGAGCGAAATGCAGTCCTGTGAGGAATTTAAACATCCTGCTATTCGATTTTTTCTCGGCGATGTAAGAGATCGTGACCGGCTCGAATTAGCAATGCGTCAGGTTGATTATGTAATCCATGCCGCTGCCTTAAAGCAAGTTCCAGCAGCTGAGTACAATCCGCATGAATTCATAAAGACCAATGTGAATGGTGCAACCAATGTCATGGAAGCAGCCCTAAAAGCTGGAGTTAAAAAGGTCTTGGCATTGAGCACTGATAAAGCAGTGAATCCAGTGAATTTATATGGAGCTACGAAATTGTGCTCGGACAAAGTTTTTATTGCTGCCAATAGTTATGGTAGCGGGGGTGGGACAGTTTTTTCGGTGGTTCGATATGGAAATGTGGTTGGAAGCCGGGGTAGTGTGGTTCCTATTTTTCAAAAACAAAGAGAGACTGGCACTATTTCGATTACAAACCCAGAAATGACCAGGTTTTTGATTACGCTGAGACAAGGGGCAGAATTTGTACTAAAATCACTGGGGGATATGGTAGGCGGAGAATTGTTCATCCCTAAAATCCCAGCTTGTACGGTTGCAGATATTGCGAATTTAGTGGCTCCAGATTGTACTTGGGACACCATCGGTCTTCGACCTGGAGAAAAAATGCATGAAGTTCTGATCCCAGAAGACGAAGCCAGAAATGTAATGGAATTTGAAAACCATTTCGTTATTCAACCCATTCAGACATTCTGGGGAAATAAAATCGGAATTAAAGGTGGTAAGAAGTGTCCAGACAACTTTTCTTACGCCAGCAATATAAACTCGGTTCGATTTTCAGATGAGGAACTCAAGCTCTTATTGAAAGATTTCATCCCGTCTCAATCAATTTAGTAAGGTTGGTTGCATGAATTCCAATTTGACCTTTTCTGATCAGGCTCCGTTTATCGTTGCTGAGCTCTCAGGAAATCATGGAGGCTCACTGCAAAAGGCTTTGGAACTCGTTGATGCGGCAAAAATCTCGGGTGCGCATGCGATTAAACTCCAAACCTACAAACCGGAAACCATAACCGTTGATTCTAAAGATGATAGATTTCTGATCAAAGAAGGATTATGGAAAGGAAAATACCTGCACGATTTATACGATCAAGCGATGACACCATGGGAGTGGCATATTGAAATTGCCAGAAAAGCAAAGGAAAATGAGTTGGTTTGTTTTAGTTCTCCTTTTGATGAGACGGCAGTTGATTTTCTTGAACAAGAAATCTCTCCATCTTTATACAAAATTGCATCCTTTGAACTGAATCATTTTCCATTATTAAAAAAAGTAGCCGCATTACAAAAGACTGTTCTTGCCAGTACGGGAGTTTCTAATGAGGAAGAAATCATAAAAGCAATTAGAACCTTAAGGGATAATGGATGCCCCGAGATTATTTTGTTACATTGTGTAAGTAATTATCCCGCTAAATCAGAGGATTTCAACCTTTCCTTAATTCCTTGGATGCAAAAAACTTTTAATTGTAAGGTTGGGCTATCGGACCATTCCCCGGGTCATTTGATACCAGTACTCGCAACTTCCCTTGGCGCCTGTGTCATTGAGAAGCATCTTACTCTAGACCGAAGTCAAAGTTCAATAGATGGTGATTTCTCTCTACTCCCTGAAGAATTCAAAGTTATGAGCCAATCTGTTTTAGAAGCTTATAAAAGTATGGGGGGGCATCATTCTGAAAGTAAGGAGATCAAGGAAAGATTTAAAAACTCAAGCTTCAAACGCTCCATTTTGGTTTGTAAAAAGATCCAGTCCGGGGATTTACTCTCAAAAGAAAATATTCGGATTGCAAGACCAGGTCATGGAATGTGTCCAAGTAAATGGACTGATGTTTTAGGAAAAAAAGCAAAAAGGAATCTAGAAATAGGAGATCCAGTTGTACTTAGGGACTTAGAAATTTGATTCCAAAAATCTTTTTGCACCTTAGCTGGTAGGAAACTAAGAAAAAATAGAAGTTTTCTAACGCTTCTAATTAAGGGATTTGGTTAAAGGCTTGATTTATCCTACCTGATTTAAATTAAAAGGTTTTCCAAAAAAAATTTTAAGCTAAGTTTATGCCTTAAAGTGAAAACCAGTAAGCTTAGTAGAAAAGAAGCAATGCTTCTGCTTAACAGCCTTCCCAAATTAGGTCCAATTAGTACCAATCGTTTATTGGAGTTTTTTGAAGGAGATCCATTAAAAATCTTTAATGCATCACAAAGAGAACTTCTTTCAATTAGCGGAGTTGGGCCTGCGATGGTGAATTCCATTCTTGATCAAGACCATGGCCCTTGGGTTAAAAATGAGTTAGAGATTATTCAAAAACATTCCACTTCTTTCATCACAAAAGAGGAAATCCCTTCATCTTTGCGGGAGATTTATGATACTCCAATTGGGCTGTATGTAAAAGGCACTATTCCACCGGGACCCTATTTTTCTATCGTAGGAACCCGTTTGCCATCGTTGTATGCACAAAAGGTATGTTCTAAGATTTCTACTGATCTTGCCCTGGCAGGCTTTTGCGTAGTCAGCGGTATGGCACGTGGAATAGACTCGATTGCCCATCAGTCTGCCCTTGAGGTAAATGGTAAAACAATTGCATTTCTGGGAAGCGGAATGGACATTGTTTACCCCCCAGAAAATTTAGGTTTATATCAAAGAATTGCTGCCGAAGGTGCAGTGATTTCCGAGTTTCCTTTTAGGAGGAAGGCAGACCGAAGAACTTTCCCCATGAGAAATCGCCTAGTTTCTGGAATTTCTTCCGGGGTGCTAGTTGTAGAGTCTGGAAGTTCCGGAGGTAGTTTGATTACGGCAAGATTTGCAGCTGAACAAGGTCGGTCAGTTTTTGCAATTCCAGGTAGAATTGATCAACCAAGCTCACAGGGTTGCCATCAATTAATCAGGGAAGGAGCAATCCTTATTACGAATGCGAACGAAATCATTGAGGACTTAAGACCTTCTTTAACTCAAACAATTTTGCCATTAAGAGAAAACAGACAGGCGGAGCATTCAAAAGATAAAACAAATTCTGACCAGATTATTTCAAAAAATGAAAAAATAATTCTTAATCTTTTAGAAGTTGACGGTGCTATGGCAGTAGAACAAATGTGTTCAATTTGTGAACTTGCCATTCAAGAAATTACGGTGAGCCTTTCATTGCTAGAATTAAGTAATAGAGTAAGCAAGAGATATGATGGTAAATATGAATTAAATTAATCCAATTCATACAAAATAAGAGAAATCATCACATCCTTTGAATGAATTAATTTCTTTGTGTTGCAATTATCCTAAGCTGAGTTTGAATGGTATATAGTTTAGGGGAGTTTTTGGCGAAGACTGAGAAACATCCACGATCCAGATGTGACCCTTAGAACCTGATGCGAAATATTTAACGCCGTAGGGAAAACTGTTTGCTATCAGCAAACTTTCCTCGGCTTTAACCACATAAATAATGATCAAAAAAGTCGAAGAAAAATACGAAAATCAAAACAATGCCAAACGCGTTTATGTGGAGGGAATGAAGCATGGAGTGAAAGTACCCATGAGAGAAATAACTTTATCTCCTACTAAATCTTCAGATGACCAGGAAACCGAAAACCCTGCAATTAGATTATACGACACCTCAGGCCCCTGGGGAGATTCAGAATTTCATGGGCAGCATGAACGAGGCCTTCCTCCATTGAGAAAGCATTGGGTACTCGACAGAGAAGACACCCAAATAATTGATGGCAGAAAGAGTACCCCCGCTGACAATGGATACCTATCAGATTTACATGCTCAGAGGTCTGATAAAAGGACCAATGATTTGCCTGATTTCGACCGATCTAAAATTACAACTCGAAAATCCCTTCCTCAAAAAACGGTCACCCAATTACATTATGCACGGCAGGGTATCATTACCCCGGAGATGGAGTTTGTTGCCATTCGGGAAAACATGAAATTACAATCCTTGAAGAATGACTTAGAGTGCTCGGAGGGAGCAGATAGAAATACTTTAGCCCACCAACATCAAGGAGAATCTTTCGGGGCATCCATACCAGAGGAAATTACCCCAGAATTTGTGCGAAGTGAAATTGCTCGAGGCAGGGCAATAATTCCAGCAAACATTAATCACCTCGAACTTGAACCGATGATAATCGGGCGGAATTTCCTGGTTAAGATTAATGCTAATATTGGCAATTCTGCCGTCGCTTCTTCCATCGAAGAAGAGGTTGAGAAAATGCGTTGGGCCACCAAGTGGGGAGCTGACACTTTGATGGATCTATCAACAGGAAAGAATATCCACCGAACTCGTGAGTGGATTATTCGAAACTGCCCCGTGCCCGTAGGCACGGTTCCAATTTATCAAGCTCTTGAGAAAGTTAGAGGTAAACCTGAAGATCTAACCTGGGAAGTCTTTCGTGACACCCTGATCGAACAAGCGGAGCAAGGAGTTGACTACTTTACCATTCACGCCGGTGTCTTACTCCGTTATGTTCCGCTTACAAGTAAAAGAATGACAGGCATTGTCAGCAGAGGAGGATCGATTATGGCAAAATGGTGTCTCGCTCATCACCAAGAAAATTTTTTATATGAAAAATGGGATGAGATTTGTGAAATTATGGCCGCATATGATATCTCTTTTTCCATCGGGGATGGCTTGCGACCAGGTTCCATTGCAGATGCAAATGATCAAGCTCAGTTCGCAGAGTTAAAGACCCAAGGTGAACTAACAAAAAGAGCTTGGGAGTTTGGGGTGCAGGTTATGAATGAAGGGCCTGGTCATGTACCTATGCATATGATCAAGGAAAACATGGATAAGCAAATTGAATGGTGTCATGAAGCACCATTTTATACCCTTGGGCCTTTAACCACCGATATTGCTCCTGGTTATGACCATATTACTAGTGGGATAGGTGCCGCAATGATCGGCTGGTATGGATGTGCCATGTTATGCTATGTCACGCCCAAGGAACACCTAGGATTACCAGACAGGGAAGATGTTCGAGAGGGCGTAGTAACCTATAAATTAGCTGCTCATGCTGCTGATCTAGCTAAAGGTCACCCCGCGGCTCAGTTTCGTGACAATGCCCTTTCAAAAGCCCGGTTCGAATTTCGCTGGCAGGATCAATTTAACCTTTCCTTAGATCCTGATAAGGCTCGGGAGTTCCATGATCAAACTCTGCCACAAGACAATGCCAAAACCGCACATTTTTGCTCCATGTGTGGTCCTACCTTCTGCTCGATGAAAATTTCAGAAGAAGTTAGGCAATACGCTAAAGAAAAAGGATTGGAAGCGAACGATAATGCAATCCTTGATGGAATGAAGCAAAAGGCTGAAGAATTTAATGCTTCAGGTGGAGAAATTTATCAGTCCTAACTGGAATGAATATTTCCCTCAATGACGAACCTCATGAGATAGCGGAGGGAATGAAACTCAAGGACTTCCTGATAACTCTTGATTTCGATGACTTCAATGGTTGGGCTGTTGCGATCAATGAAAATGTGATCCCTCGAGATACATTTCAGGATGTAATACTTCATAAGGGAGATAAATTATTACTTATACAAGCGACTCAGGGAGGATGACTAATCTATTAAAAATCATCGTCATCTCTTCTCCCAATTTCAAACGTAGTGAGGCACGGACAGTGACCCGTCTTCTTGAATCTGGACTTGAAAAATTCCATTTACGTAAACCCGACCACTCAACCGACAGGATTGCTCATTTACTCGACGAAATACCCAAGGAGTTTCACTGTAAAATTATCATGCACCGTGCATTTGAGTTAATGAAAGATTATGATTTAGGTGGATATCATCATAGTTCCAGCGAGAAATTAAGAAAAACTTCTTCCTTACGCAGTCGCTCTCTTCATAAAGCATCAGAGTTGGAGGTTGAGACTGATATCTTGGATTATGTTTTCTTAGGACCGATCTTTCCCTCTATTTCAAAATCCGGACATAAGCCTAAAATGTCACTACCTTTGCTAAGGAACGCGTTATCAAAATTAGATTCTAAAGCAAAAAGGCCTTTAGTTTATGCCCTGGGTGGCATAAGGAAAAACAAGTTAAGTACGATTATTGAGGCAGGTTTTGATGGCGTATCTTTACTTGGATCAGTTTGGGGAAAACCAGATCCAGTTCGAGCTTTCAAGGAATTCGTTACTTCCGCTAATCATTATGATCGGTCAAACTATAGTTGATGATTTCTTTAGTTTAAAACGAAATGTCAAAAGTGCTTGATCAATCCCTATACTGTCTAACTTCTGACCAAGTTCATGACACTCATGCCAAACAGATACTTCATTTATCCAAAGTGGGAATTAAACTCATACAAGTGAGATCAGAAAATTCTTTCCGGAATTCGTCTCCCAATGAATTGTCTGAAAGTATCCAGCAAGCAAAGTCCTATGGGTCCTCTGTAATTTTAAATGATTCAGTAGATTCAGTTGCCCAATTAAACGCCGATGGGGTACATCTTGGAAAAAGGGACTGTGACCCGCTAATTGCGAGAGAGATACTTGGAGATAGAAAAGTGATCGGTTCAACAGTTCATTCACTAGAAGACGCCAAGGTTGTAAAAGCAAAGGGTGTGTCCAATTACATTGGTATTGGTCCGATTAGGAAATCCAAAACCAAAAAAGATTTGATTCCAAAACTATCCCTGCAAAAAATCAAAGAGATCGTATCCTTTTTATACCCTCTACCTTCATTTCTTATCGGGGGGCTCACTCACAATGATTTCCAATTGCTCAGGAAAACTGGAGCTACCGGTATCTGTGTTTGCTCTAGCCTTAGCACAAAACTTGAATTTGGTGCTAACTTGAAATTATACCTTGAAGAAAAATCCAAATATGATCGAACAAACAACTGATACGCTGGTCGTTGGAGGAAAAACGTTTAATTCCAGAGTTTTTATTGGTACTGGAAAGTTTTCTTCAGGGCTTGCCTTAAGTGATGTGGTAAAGGCAAGTGGAACTGAAATGGTTACCGTTGCCATGAAACGAGCCAACCCAAAGAGCGAACACGATTCGATTCTTAAATTTCTCCAAGATCAAAAAATTCAATTACTTCCCAACACCTCTGGCGTAAGAAATGCAAAAGAAGCGATTTTCGTTGCCCGAATGGCACGAGAAGCACTGCAGACAAATTGGTTGAAACTGGAAATACATCCAGACCCGAAATATTTAATGCCCGATCCGACGGAAACTCTGAAAGCAACCAAAGAACTAGTTAAAGATGGATTTATCGTATTACCTTATTGTCATGCAGACCCAGTTCTATGTAAGCAGCTTGAAGATGCTGGATCCGCCGCGGTTATGCCCCTAGGGTCTCCCATTGGGAGCAATAAGGGTCTGGAAAGTAGAGAGTTTTTACGGATCATCATTGAACAAGTTCAAATTCCAGTCGTAGTTGATGCAGGTATAGGCAAACCTTCTCATTCCTCCGAGGCTTTTGAAATGGGAGCGGATGCCGTTCTGATTAATACTGCAATTGCTGTGGCCAAAGATCCCATTGGGATGAGCAAAGCATTCAGTCTATCCGCCAAAGCAGGTCGAGCAGGATTTTTATCAGGACTAGGAAGCAGCAGGAACACTGCTAGTGCGAGCTCTCCTCTTACCGGGTTCCTGAAATAATTTTGCGTCCAACAAGCAATGAACGACGACCTTTATCTCAATCTTTTCAATCAAACAGATTGGCCCGACATTTCCTCTCATATTGTTAAAACCGAAAAAGAGGATGTTGAGCGAGCACTTTTACGGGAAGGTAAAGGAGGTCTTGAAGATTTCATCACACTCATTTCCCCAATCGCTGGAGAATATTACCTCGAAAGTCTTGCATCGTTGAGTAATCGATTGACAAAGCAGCGTTTTGGGAAGGCAATCCGCCTTTTCGCCCCCATGTATCTTTCCAATGAATGTAATAATGTCTGTGATTATTGCGGGTTTAGCTTAGGCAATGCAATTCCCCGTAAAACCCTCACTCCTGTTGAAATTCTAAAAGATGCTGGGATTCTTAGAAAAATGGGGTTCGAGCATGTCCTTCTGGTCACAGGGGAATCGGCTCGAGTTGTAGATGTGAAATATATCGGTGAAGCCCTTCAGTTATTAAGACCCCACTTTTCCAACTTATCCATCGAAGTCCAACCATTATATCAAAACGAGTATGAAGAACTGATTGAGAAAGGGCTTCATTCCGTTTTTGTTTATCAAGAAACTTATAACCGAGAAAGTTATTCCAAGCACCATAAAAAGGGAAAAAAAAGGAACTTTGATTGGCGTCTAGAGACACCGGATCGGTTGGGCAGGGCAAAGATCAAGAAGATAGGACTTGGCTGTTTATATGGATTAACTGAAGACTGGCGTACCGATGCTTATTTTGCCGCTCAGCATCTTCAATATCTTGAGAAAAAATATTGGCAGACCACATACTCCATGTCTTTTCCTCGATTGAGACCTTGTCAGGGTGAGAGCGAGCCAGAAGTCACTCTTAAAGATCGTGACTTGGTTCAACTTCTTTGTGCTTTTCGTATTTTTAGTCACGAACTTGAACTAAGTATATCCACTCGCGAATCTCCCGCCTTCAGAGATAACCTTTTACCGCTTGGAATTACCACAATGAGTGCAGGTTCCAAAACGAATCCAGGGGGATATGCAAATGATGAAGATTCTCTTGAACAATTTGAGATCTCAGATGATCGGACACCTCAGGATATTTGCTCAATGCTAAAGAGATATAATTATGACCCCGTCTGGAAAGACTGGGATTCTTCATACGACCAAATTCAACCAACTTCACGAAAAGGAAAATCTGTTAGCAAGTCTCGGGAGAGCACTGCTATTCTTATTTGAAAATGATTGATTTCTCTCCAACCGAAATCGAACATTACCAACGACACCTCTCCCTCTCGGGTTTTGGGGAGAGCGCCCAAAAAAAACTCAAAGAAGCAAAGGTTCTAGTAGTGGGGGCAGGAGGGTTAGGATCTCCTGCATTAAAGTATTTGGTGGCTGCAGGAGTGGGGAGAATTGGAATTGTTGATGACGATAGAGTTGAAAAATCGAACCTCCAGCGACAAATTCTTTTTGATTGTAAGGATGTTGGGAAGTCCAAAACCAAAGTTGCCATTTCCAAGCTTTCTGAAATGAACCCTCATGTTAAGCTTGAGAGCTTTCCAGTTAGGATTAATGCCCAAAACATCGAAAGTATCTTTCATAACTATTCCATTGTGCTCGATGGAAGTGATAATTTTGCGACACGATTCCTAATCAATGATGCCTGTGTACTGTTCGATAAAATTCTGATCCATGGTTCCATTTTTGAATTCACGGGACAAGTTAGCGTCTTTAATTTTCTGGGTGGCCCGACCTACAGATGCTTATTTGGCGAACCGCCTACAGATAAAGCATTGTCCCCCTGTTCGGAAGTGGGGGTACTGGGTGTTCTCCCCGGATTAATCGGTACCATGATGGCAACTGAAACGATTAAGGTCATCACTGGAATTGGTGATGTGCTAAGTGGAAAGCTCTGGCTTTATGATGCATTATCTCAACAATCCCGAATCATTAAATTTGAAAGAAACCTTAGCTTTTCAGAAGCAATAAATTTATCTGTCATAGATTCCAATTGTCAATTAATGAACAGAGAAAATTCTACGATTTCAGAGATTTCACCTTCACAAATGAAATCAATGCTCAAAGCAGACAAAAGCCATTGGGTTTTGGATGTGCGTGAAAAATGGGAAAGAGAAATCCGGTGTATTGAGCCTTCTACTCACATTCCTTTAGGAGAATTCTCCGATCCAGAGAAAATAAAGCTACCCAAAGAAATTTCAAAGAACTCTAGCATTATTATTTATTGTAAGGCAGGAGTAAGAAGTAGAACTGCGTGTGAAGTTTTATTTTCCCTAGGATACAAGAACTTGTTTAACCTAAGTGGTGGCATGATTGAATGGGAAGAAGGCAACTCCTAACCCATTGATAGCTGAAATGCGAAAAAGATTACTTATTATTGGGGCTAGTGATAGTTCAGGAGGTGCAGGAATCAAGGCAGATATAGATACGCTCTCGGCATTTGGATTCGAAGGGTCTATCGCCATTACTTCTGTGACTGCGCAAACTAACCATCAGTTAATTTGCAAGTACCCAGTTCCTAATCAGATCCTATTAGATCAGCTTAAAGCTAGCGAAGGAACCCTGATTGATGGAATTAAAATCGGGCTTCTGCCCAACCGAGAATCCATTAATATTGTTCGCGACTTTTTACAGAAAACTCCCAACACACCATCGATTTTAGATCCTGTTTTTTCCAGTTCGAGTAAAGGAGAACTAACCAATGAAAATACGCAAACCTACTTATTGGAACAACTGCTCCCTTTTGTTACTTTACTCACCCCGAATGCGATAGAAGCAAGTATTTTAACAAACAAAGAATGTAAGAGTTTGGAGGAGGCAAAGGATTCGGCTCAGAGCCTGATCGAGAGAGGAGCAAAAGCCGTTTTAGTCAAAGGCGGTCATCTTACCGATACGCTTTCTTCCAATGTTTTAGCTCAAACATCAATGCCCCATCAATGTTTCGAAAAACCTAGAATAAGATATGGATCAAAGTGTCGCGGTACTGGATGCAGGTTGGCCACCGCAATTTGCTGTTTGTTGGCGTGCCAAGAAAATCTTTCATCTGCTTGTCGAAAAGCTGGAGATTTTGTATATGAATATATTAAATCTGAGCTTTCCAAAAACCGGTAAGCTTAACGTCCCAGTGCTCGCCGAATGAGTTCCTCCGTACTTGCATTCGCACCCAAGGATTCTGAAGCCTTGCGAACTGCCTGGTCAGCATCTATTGCCTTATAACCCAGAGTCAGGAGGGCAGAGACTGCATCCTGATAGGTGACAAATTCCACTGGCAATTCATCCATTGCTTCCCTTTTATCAGAATTTCCATCATTGCTCGGTTTCAAAACCTCAGACTTCGGGAGGACCTTATCTTTAAGTTCAACCACAATTCTTTCCGCCGTTTTCTTGCCTAAACCTTGAGCCTTTGAGAGCATGCCAACATCACCACTTGCAATAGAAGTCTTGAGCATGGGGAGCGAAAGTGATCCAAGAAGATTGAGGGCTATCTTTGGTCCAATGCCAGAAACTTTATCTACAATCATCTTAAAAAAGTCTCGGGACTCTCGGTCCATAAAACCATAGAGAGTTTGAGAATCCTCACGATACGATGCGTGCGTAAACAACTTCACTTGCTGCCCAAGAGCTGGGAGTTTTTCCGAAGTAGTTAAGGGAATATGGGTTTCATAACCAATACCACTTACTTGGATAACAGCTAGGTTAAGTTGACACTCTTTGAGTGTTCCTTCGATAAATGCGATCATGATTTTAAATTTAGCAAGTTAATCCAAGTACATCCTGCATGGAATACAGACCAGGTTCTTGGTATTGGACCCAACTTGCAGCCTTTAAGGCTCCAGCTGCAAAAATCACTCGATCTGTTGCCCTGTGAGTTAATTCGATTCT
>DBVA01000062.1:0-7191 GCA_002308735.1 Opitutia bacterium UBA1276
GCTTTGGGGGAATCAAATGTCACATCTGGAATAGATGCGAATGAAAGCACTCCAAACACGGAACGCACGGTTGCTAGCTCCAGTGCAAGTAAATCTCTGGCTTATGTAATTCCGATTAAGGACCAAATTGGACCGCCCATCCTGGACATTCTCAGGCGTGGCTTAAAAGATGCGATTCGCGATAATGCTCAACTTGTAATACTGGATATGGATACCCCTGGGGGGGAGCTTGGAGTGACCCTTGAAATCATGGAGGAAATCATCGAGAGCTTGGAAAAATTTGAAGGCAAAATAATTACCTATGTAAATGATGAAGCCATTTCTGCAGGTGCATACATTGCCATTGCGACCAGTGAAATTGCGTTTTCACCCAATTCTCAAATTGGTGCCGCGGAAGCAGTCAGTGGCGGGGGTGCCAATATTGACTCCTCCATGAAGCGAAAAATAAACTCTTACCTAAAAGCAAAAATCAGAAATTATGCTGGAGGCCATCGATACCGCTCGATCATAATGTCGGCAATGATGGATGCCAATGAAAGCTTACTGATTGAAGGAGAGCCTCTGAGGGCCGAGGATGGTAGCCTAATCAAGAAAAGTGGAGAATTACTAACCTTAACTGGAGAAGAAGCCTGTAAGGAATATGGGGATCCCCCTGCCCCCTTATTAGGCTTTGGGGTTTTTGAGGATGTTCAGGGTATTTTGGATCAAAAGTGGGGGAAGGGAAATTATGATCTTGTGGAAATGGAAGTGAATTGGGCAGAAGAGATCGGTTTGTGGCTAAATGGGATCGCCCCGATCTTATTAAGTATTGGCTTGGTTTGTATCTTTGTAGAATTTAAAACCCCAGGTTTTGGAATCTTTGGCGTTGCAGGCATAACCTTGCTTTTAGTATTTTTCGGGTCGAAATATGTAGCTGGTCTTGCTGGCCAAGAAGAATTAATCATCTTTTTATTCGGGGTTTGTCTGGTGCTGGTGGAAATCTTTTTAGTACCCGGTTTAATTATTCCTGGCATCATTGGATTTACCATGATGATAGGAGCGATCTTCTGGGCAATGGTGGATGTTTGGCCCACACCTGATTTTACTTGGAGTGTGGAAGTATTCCGTTTGCCCATACAGGAGCTTTTGCAGACTATGGGAATCACCTTTGTTTTGGGATTTCTGGTCTCGATAATCCTGCCTAAAACCCCTTTGTGGAACAGTTTGGTATTAAGTGCCACCTTGGGACGCGATTCATCCGAACAAAAGGATTTGGCTAACACGATTCGTAACTTGGAAGGAAAAAGCGGTCTAACCATTTCAGAATTATTTCCCAGTGGTCAAATTGAAATAGACGGTAAGAGATTTGAAGCAAGATCAAGCCTTGGGAAAATTGATAAAGGAGAAAACATCAAGGTGGTTAAATGCACGGAGTTTGATGTGGTCGTAGAAATAGAAAATCCATGACAACAGTTATAGGAATCCTAATTATCAGTTATGCATTCATTGCATTTGAAGCAATTGTACCTGGGGGAATACTGGGAATTTTCGGTTTTATCGGGTTATTTATAGCTGCCTATTTTGCTTATATTGAGTTTGGGGGCTGGTTTGCTCCTGCCCTTACCTTTTTAGGGGGTGGTTTAGGTGCTTTATTTTTACTATTTCTAGAATTCAAATGGTTGGCAAAAAGTCCTTTAGGAAACAAGTTATTCCTTGGAAAAGTTGTCAGTGGAACCAGTAATAACATTCAAACGGACAAAGATTTGGTCGGCCAAATAGGGGTAACTTCTACGGATCTGCATCCAGAGGGGTTGGTCAAAGTTGATGCCGCTGAATACGATGCGTATTCTGAAGATGGATTTTTATGCAAAGGTACCCATGTCCAAGTTACTGGAATGGATAGCTTTAGAATACGGGTACGTTCAAATTCCTAATTACAAAGATTGACCTCGACCTTAAAATTTATCATCAAATTCCTTAAATATAAATCATATCTATGACCTTAAATTTAATTATCATCGGATTACTAGCAGTCATCGGCATTGTTATTTCGCTAGTTGTCATTTCATTTTTCAACACCTGGCTTAAAGCCTTTCTTGCCAAGGCAACCGTAGGGTTTACCACTTTACTTGCAATGAGACTTCGGGGTGTTCCCGTTGGTCTCATTGTAGACGCGAGGATTACTGCAGTTAAAGCTGGGATTCCTTTGGAAACCGATCAATTGGAGGCACATTATTTAGCGGAAGGAAATGTGGTTCAGACGGTACAAGCTTTAATTGCAGCCCTTAAGGCTAACATAATTCTTGAGTGGGACCGTGCCTGTGCGATCGACCTAGCAACGAGAGGTACCAGTAAGTCTGTACTGGAAGCGGTTAGAACTTCGATTAATCCAAAGGTTATTGACTGTGTCATCGAAGGCAGGGACACCATTGATGGTGTGGCTAAAGATGGTATTCAGGTTAAAGTAAGGGCACGAGTTACCGTAAGAAGTAACCTAGACCGATATGTTGGTAGTGCCCAAGAAGAAACCGTAATTGCTCGGGTTGGAGAGAGCATTGTTTCCACTATCGGCTCATCCGAGAATTATAAAGTGGTGCTTGAAAATCCTAACTCAATCACCGAAAAAGTTTTGGACCGTGGTTTGGATCAAGGCACGGCTTTCGAGATCTTGTCCATTGATATTGCCGATGTTGATCTTGGAGAAAATAGGGGTGCGGCCCTTCGTTCTTCGCAAGCTGCAGCAGATAAAGAAGTGGCCCAGGCCCAAGCCGAGATTCGAAGAGCTGCAGCCGTCGCCCTAGAGCAAGAAAATCAAGCCAAAGTACAAGAGATGCAGGCTAAACTTGTTGAGGCTGAAGCTCAGATACCACTGGCTATGGCCGAAGCTTTTCGCAGCGGAAATTTAGGAGTGATGGATTACTATCGCCTTCGGAATGTAGAGGCGGACACCGAAATGCGGGAAAATATTTCCAAAGGAGTTGAATAATAACGGTACTTTCAGTTTTTGTTATCGTAACTTGAAGAGGTAGGGAATTATGCCAGATATAGATACCCTTTTTATTATCGGTTTGGTAATTGCTTCCATTATTGGAAACTTATCCAAGAAAAAAGGGAAACAACCGGGTAGAAAGGATAAAGTACCTGGTAAAAAAATGGAGCCGGATCAAAATCCAACTCTTGAAGATGTCCTGAAAGAAGCATGGGCTAACTTTAAAAAGCCCCAAGAAATAACCAAAGATACCCAGCAGGTAGAACCTATTATTCCTGTTTCCTTACCTCAAGAAAGGGTGCAGGAAAAAGTGAGGAAAAGCTACAAGAATGAAAATACATCCCTACACTCACGGACTAAAGAACTACCAAAAAATCACTATCAATTAGTGGAACAAAAGGGTAAGTTTTCAACCATCAAGTCTGATTTATTTAGTAATAAAGCATCCTTGAAAAAAGCATTTGTCTTAAAAGAAATATTGGATCAACCGGTTTCTATGAGGAAATCTTCCCTTTAAGGTTTTTGCTTCCTTTTTTTGGCGGCCGATCTTTTTGTTCTAAACTCAATACCAGTCCTTTTTGCATACACTTTTGATTCCATTTACAAGTGTTTGGAAAGAGGCATTTCTTTTCAGAGCAATCCCAGTTTGATTTGGTCTTATTCATAGAACACTTTCTCAGTTTGAGTACAGGCTTTTAATCCTATTGTAAACCCAAACCTTATTTCACTGAACCAGGTTTTGCGTTTCGAATGCAGCACAGATTTCGAGCGGAAAGACTCCTTCGATTTTATGCAGAAACTTAATATTATGAGCAAATTAATGAAGATGGAAATCAGTGTGCTCTTTTCTAACATATACCGCGAACTAATTTAAATTTTTGACCAACCTATAAAATATAAAACTCTCAACCATGTTCCGACGCTTGCAGATTACAATTTTATTAATTAAGTATAGTTTTAATTAACTCTTATATTCTATGAATGGAATCAGTTCTAGAAGAAGCTTCTTACAATCCTCCTGTGCTTTGGCGTTGGGATTATCTGGCCTACAAATAGTTGCTCAAAATGATAAGCGTGATTTCAGCAGCGGATACGGAAGCTTAAAACCTGACCCGAATCGAATTCTCGATTTGCCAGAAGGTTTTAAGTATAAGATCATTGGAAGAGCTGGAGATGCAATGTCAGACGGATTAATTTTGCCATCAAAGCCGGATGGAATGGCTTGCTTTTCCGGGAGTCATCCAGAGGAAGTTGTTGTTGTAAGAAATCATGAGGTCGACCCTTCCGCAAAATCATCTGAAGGTGCGTTTGGAAAGGGAAACATAAATGTAAGTAGGATTGATCCAAATTTGATTTATGATTCAGGAACATCTTCCCCTTGCTTAGGTGGTACCACCACATTTGTCTACAACACGAAGAAGCAGAAATTGAACAGACAATTTTTAAGTCTCGCTGGGACAGTCAGGAATTGTGCTGGTGGGCCAACGCCTTGGAATTCATGGATTTCCTGTGAAGAAACGGTTATAGGCAAAGGAGGGCCATGTGCGATGGATCATGGCTGGTGTTTTGAAGTTCCAGTTACAGAAAAGGCCAAATTAGCAAACCCAGTTCCGCTTAAAGGAATGGGTCGGTTTAATCACGAAGCGGTAGCGATTAATCCAGGCTCCGGTGAAGTTTTTCTGACCGAAGATAGGCATGAAGGCTTACTTTATAAGTTTGTTCCCAAACAAAAGGGAGTTTTGGCAAAGGGCGGTGATTTATATGCGTTGAAAATTTGTAATGTACCAAGTTTGGATACCAGAAATTGGAAGTCTCATAAAGTTAGTGTTGGTCAAGAGTTAGAATTGGAATGGTTGAAAATGGATGAGGTTGATTCTCCGAAGGACGATTTGAGGTTTAGGGGATTTCGTAAAGGCGCTGCCTGTTTTGCTAGGGGAGAAGGGATGTGGTACTCAAATGAAGCTATTTATTTTGCCTGTACCAATGGTGGGAAAAAACAGTACGGACAAATTTGGAAGCTTTCCAAGGATATGCTACAATTATTTTCAGAACCTAATAACTCAGACTTGGTAGATAATTGTGACAACATTACAGTTGCTCCATGGGGTGATTTGATTCTCTGTGAAGATGGAGGAGGCAGGCAATATCTTGATGTGATCACTTCTACTGGTAAGATATTTAAATTTGCTAAAAATGCTAAAAGCTCTGGTGAATTTGCGGGTGCAACCTTCACTCCCGATGGCTCAACCTTGTTTGTGAACATGCAACATGACGGTCTTACCTTGGCCATTACTGGCCCCTGGGATAAGCAAATAGGCTAATCTAATTGAGCTGAAGTATCTCTTCTAAAAGACAAGGGTTTGAGTTTAGGCTTTACTGGGGTCATGCCTTTGTCCTTCAGCCTTTCTTTATTTTTTGCAATTTCAAACCACTTTTTTAGCATTTCTTGAACAAGCATCGGGTTTTTATTTGAAAGGTCATTCAGTTCGGTACGATCCTTTTCCATGTCGTAAAGCTCCCATTTACCACCCTTTGCCGAAACTAATTTCCACTTTCCCTTTCGAAGGGCTCGATCGGTACCGAAATGAAAATAAAGAATCTCATGTCCATCTCTCTGCTTGCCTTTAAGAATCGGAAGGAGAGAACGACCTTCTAAAGGGTCTATTTTTCGATCGCCAACCTTTTTAGGATACCTACCCTTTCCGATTTCAAGGAAAGTGGCCATGAAATCTATCAAATGAGCCGGTTGCTTGGTAATGCTACCAAGTTTCGCTTGGATACCATTTGGCCAATGTGCTATCAGTGGTGATGAAATTCCTCCTTCATGCTGGTTTTGTTTGTACAACCTGAAAGGGGTATTGCTTACTTGAGCCCATGACGCGTCATAAGTCCAGTAAGATTTGGGATCCCATGGTTTTAAGTTTCTTCCTTTTGTCCTTTCAAAAGGGCATCCTCCATTATCGGCACAGAAAAGGAATAAAGTATCATCGAAAACTTTCCTTTTTTTGAGGTCATCGATTAATCTACCGACATCTTGATCTACAAGATCGATCATCGCAGCGAATACTTCCATTCTCTTCGCTTCCCATATTTTCTCTGAGTCTTTAATTTGGTTCCAAGCAGGGACATGCGGAGCACGAGGAGAAAGCATAAATTTTTTAGGTATGAGACCGGTTTTAACTTGTTTGGCATACCTCTTTTTCCTCAATTGATCCCAACCGGCATCGTATTTACCTTTATATTTCTTTACTGCTTCTTCGGGGGCATGCAGTGGGTAATGAGGTGCATTGTAGGCAACATACAGAAAAAAGGGATCTGAAGTTGGGCTAATTTCTCCCTCTTTAATAAAGTCTAAAGCAAAGTCGGTAATCGCATGGGTTGTGTAGAAAGGTTTCCCATTCAAATTTTTAGGAACAGTCCATTCTTTTCCATCCAGTCGAAAAGAATTATCTCCAGTGAAGAAGTTACAGGCACCTGAAAGGTGGCCCCAATATCTCTGAAAACCAAAATCAGTTGGTTGTTTGCTTAGGTGCCATTTTCCTGACATCCAAGTCGAATATCCAGCAGGTTTTAAAACTTCGGCGATGGTAGCACCACGATTGAGACTGCTTGAACCTGCCTGATCGCAATACAGCCCAGTGAGTAGAGAGACGCGTGAAGAATGACATTTTGCGGTATTGTAAAATTGGGAAAACCGTAATCCATTGCTTGCCAAACGGTCTAAATTTGGGGTCATAATTTCGGAACCGTAACAGCCCAAGTCAGAAAAGCCCAAGTCGTCCGCCATGATAAGGACAATATTTGGCCTTTTCCCATCAAGATATAGGGAGACAAAAAGAACAAGGATGGATGAAAAGATAGACTTCATGGATTTACTTGGATTTATTGAGTCTCGATTTGTATTCAGGGCGATTTTTCCATTGAGGAAAAAACTTTTGATAATCCAGTAAATCCGTCCAGAAAATTCTCGGAGGTTGCCGCAGAACTTTTCCGGATGGATAATCCTTTCCGTTGACACTCATTTCAATGGATTTGCGCGCTTCGACTAAGATCTTTCTAAGTCGGATGGCTTGTGGGTGTTGAGGGCGAAACTCGTCGCTTGATTCAGATGAATCAGTGGAAAGGTTAAACAATTCGATTTTCCTGCCTTTTCCATTGGGTTGCGAAATAATTTTCCAATTATTATCAATGATTGCCATTCGTCCCCGGCTGCTGAAAATTAA
>DBVA01000197.1:0-8492 GCA_002308735.1 Opitutia bacterium UBA1276
CATTGGTCCCATGATCCGAATTGCTCGTGTTCAGTTGTACTGTGGTTCCACTTCCGGCGAAGTGCAGGGTCCCCTCATTGGAACTCTCTTCGATGTATCGCAAGTCAATCTTGTCAAAGGTACCAGCAAGATTAAAGGAAAACTGAATCGACTCATTACCCAAATCGTTATCAATTCTCTGAGTCTCATCACCGGTTCCAGTTGCATTCACCCCAAAAGAGGAAGAACCATTTAACAGCGTTCCGCTACTGGAGCCATCAAGAAAAGCCTCTGCGGTTAGGATAATTCCATTCAAGGTATATGTTGCGGATCCGGCCTCGTTATCGAAGGCATCTCCAACAGCCTGCCTACTTGACCCGTCTTGAAATTCAAAAACATACTGACCCTGTAAATCGACGGGTGGGATGACAAAAATGATGCATGCACAAGCAAAACTTGGCATCAGTCTCTCAACAAAAAAATTTCCAATACTATAGAATCGAATCATCACCCACCTGCATGTACTCCGCGTACGAAGGGGTTTGGCTTTCGTTATGGGAGGAAGAGTAAAAGCCAATGAAATCTAAACTACCTATGTGATTGAAATGATCAATCTCCTGAAAACAATCACCCGAAATTGTGCCATAACTTTTCATCAACAACATTTTAATTGGAGTTTGTAAAAAATATCACCGTTACAAGTGTCATTTATGAAAGAATTTACTGGAAATAAATAAAAGGATTTCAGAAATCACGAATCGTTGGAATGGTAGTCGTTAAGCGGGATTCAAAGTTAATCACACTGAAAAAGTTTGCTTAAATCATGCCAAAAAATCAGGACTTCTAAGATAGGTAAAATTTTGCCCCCGATTTGAAGCTTTCCCAGGGCCGTGCAAGCAACTGCGAAGCACAATGAAGATTTTCAAACTGCAATCCTGGAGACTGCTAGAGCAAGCGTAGTCAACGCCGGACATGCCGCCATGATAGGCAGTTGGATCGGTGCAAGACTCGGTGTTGAAGATTTACCCGAGGATTGGATCCAAAAGCTCAACTGGGCATCGAACTACTCTTAAAATTTAAATTTTCCTTTTCAGCCATTAGGAATTAACATTCTTACAAGTCTTGGAAGCACTAGCCTTAGAATTCAGCAGACTAATTCGATAGTTATTAATGACAGCGACAAAATTTTTGGGTCATTCTCTGGGGCTAGGTCTAAATCTTGATTAATGATCATCACTGCCCCAAAAGCGAAAAGGTAGTACCAAAAAAACAAATCACTGCAATGATTAATATGGCAAAAAACTTTACGACTTTGCCATAAATGTTTTGTGGTCCGTCCTGAACTTTATCTTCAAGACCGCCTCCAGCATATTCATCATCTTTCATGATCTTCACCCAACCACCTCTTTTTAAGATCTTCAAGAATAGGTTTACATTTCGCCTAGATACTGTAATCGACGACCGGCTCGACGAGGAGATTGTGGATTTTGAGCCTTACGAAGCTTAGGGTTTGCTCGGCAAGCCGTCCATATAAGTCGTACGGGTGTTTACAGTCCCGTCATCATTATAGATGAAAAGAACCCCATTTCCATCTTTCAAGGTGGTATTTGGACACTTTTCGCCATTGGGTTTCCAAACTTCGACAGACATGAGAAACCCAGTCTTGAAGTTTCGAACCATCCGAATCTGTCCGTTCCTGTACCAACTAGTTGCAAGCCCGACTACCCTCCCATCCTTAAAGATTACTTCCTCCTTCAGCTTCCCATTATCATACCATTTTTTTAAAGGCCCGTGCCAAACGCCCTCCTTGAAATTTTGTTCTTCTGATTTATGCCCGTTTTTGTGCCACCAAGTCTCATGCACTTTCTTGCCGTCCTTGTAAATTGTTTCACCCCGCTTCTGACTGCTCTTATGATAGAATCCAAAAGATTTACCCGTAAAAGGTTTTCCTTGAAAGTATGCAACTTGATTACGACCCTCCCCCCGCTTTTCGAGTAACCAGTATCCAATCTCCTTTGTTTCTGCACCCAAAGGCGACAAGGAGAGAGCAAATAAAGTAAGAATCGTTACTTTCATTTCCAAACTCAACCACCTCCTCCCCGCATCGTCAAGAATCGGCTACCATTCCGCTAAGATATTGAAATCTAGGATATTTTGTTGTTCACGGCGGATTTCAATTCAAATCTACCAGCTCTTTTACTACCAAAAAAAGAGTGCTTGCTATCCACAACTTGACTCCAATAAAGGATCTAACTTTGCTTATCTTATTACGTGCTGATTAATTACACTGATGGATACAAAATTACAAAATCGTCTGAAAGGAATGGTACTTGGTCAATTTATTGGTGATGCAGCTTCTCTCGGCGTTCATTGGATTTATAACACTAAGGATATCGAATCTGCATACCCAGATGGTTTGCAGGGCTTCGAAATACCTGCAGAAGGCCATTACCATGCTGGAAAGCTTGCTGGCGACCCAACCCACTACGGCTATGCCGCCTGGGTACTGCTGGAAGCGCTTGCCGAAGAAACATGTTTTGAAGCAGCGACTTTTGGAAAAGCTTTCGTTGAGAAAATGGATCCAAGCAAGGGATACTCAGGCTATTTTGATTCGGCTACTCGTGGGACCCTCGAAAACTATAAGAATCACCTCGAGGTATCCCAAGAGCCCTACCCTTTTCAAGAAGGTTCGGATGATGATCAATTGGCAACAATATCTGTCCTTGCGGTCTTGATCGCTTTTTATGTAGCCCGTAATCAGGGGCTGCCAGAAGATCCTGCGGATCTATTGGAGCAAGTGGAAAAACTTACCCGCGTCCGTCAGAATAACGACCGGGCAGTTGCCTACTGTCAGACTCATACCCGCTTACTTCTCGAACTGCTCGCCGGACGTGATATTCACAGTGCGTTTCATCATGTCGAGGAGCAGCTAAACACCGATGCCAAGCTCGATCTTGAAGTACGCCGAAAGCTCCGGGAAGCCTTTGAGCTCAAACACAAGAACACTATTGAAGCGACTGACCTCCTTGGCCAAAGTTGCCCGCTAATTTGTAGTTTTCCCTCGGCTGTGCAAGCAACGGCAAAGCACAATGAAGATTTTCAAACTGCAATCCTGGAGACTGCCAAAGCAGGCGGAGACAACGCCGGGCGTGCTGCTATGATCGGTAGTTGGATCGGTGCAAGACTCGGTGTAGAAGAAATACCCCAAGATTGGATCCAAAAGCTTAAACGTGCTCCTCAGATAATCTCCATCCTGGAAGGTTGGGGACTGTAACCCAGAATTCTTCGTGGCCTTGCACACAACAGCCAAGTAAATCAAATCGGCAGAAAAATGGAATTCTACACTCTTAGACCTATTCCTCAATCTGACCATACTTATTGCAAAGTATCTTCAGATAGTTACACATTTGCTAAAGATCGACTCAAATTAGAGTGAAATTAAGCGTTTCGTAGCAAATACTTGCAAACAGTTTTGGAATATTTTACCAAGATTAAATGACAAAAATCCTTATTCTAATAGGGGTATTATTTATTTTAGTGGGTCTTCTTTATCCATATTTATCCAACCTTGGTTTAGGAAAACTTCCCGGTGATATAAAAATAGAAAAGAAGAATTTTAATTTTTATTTTCCGATCACAACCTCCATTGTACTGAGTATTATAATCAGTCTTCTTTTTAAATTGTTTTCAAAATGATGATTTCAACCCTGTAATTCAGGATGGTGCGGGAGATGGAAATGTTCTTCTTTAAGATCGACCCATATATGTTTTTCGCTCCATTTTTGACAGGATCGGTTTCACTTTTCTATCAAATCAGAATTTTGCCACCTATTTTTTGCTAATCAAAAGATCTCAATTAATCTTTTAGTCGAATGACTTCTCACCGTTCAATTCAAGATTCTTCTGTCCTTACTATCTTCCAAAGCAAACAAATTTTGTGCGTTGCTTTTTCACTTTTGATTTTCGGACTCGTTAGTTGTAATAGCAAACAAATCAATTCTAGTGATACGACTCCTCCAATAGTTCAGGAAAAATACTCCAATTCTTTTGAAGAGTTATCCTCCCTTATCGATCGCTCAGAAAAACGGCTGACTGAAAACTTCCAAAGGAAAAAAGTTTTGATGTACCGGTCTCAAAAGTATGAAAATCTTTTCCATCGCAGGGTGGACCTCGAGATTCGGAGAAAAATTGATGAAGGGTTTGAAGATCGACTTTTTAACCTCGAACAAAAGAATATTTTATTGAGCAGATGTGGAGAATTGTACACGCTCTGGGAAAAACAAAGAAAACAACTAACCATCAAACGATTTCAATTGGGATTTAACCATTAAATAGTCATTTTACTTTCAATACTTTAATAAAATTACAAACTTGAATAAGCTGAAAGAGACCAAAAAAAATGTGGCCGTTGTACTGTCCGGATGCGGTGTGTTCGATGGTACAGAAATTCATGAGGCTGTTCTTACATTGCTTGCAATAGAAGAAGAAGATGCGAATTGGCACTGCTTCGCCCCAAAAATTGATCAAATGCATGTCATCAATCATAACACCGGCGAGGAAGACAATGTGGGTACCCGCAATGTTTTATCCGAGAGCTCCAGAATTTCTCGTGGATCAGAAAAATTGTCCGAATTGTCAGAATACGACCCCGAAGACTTTGACTGCCTGATTTTCCCCGGCGGTTTTGGATCGGCAAAAAATCTCTCCGACTTTGCTCTCAAAGGTCATGAGGCAACCCCCTTGGACTCGGTTTCCTTGGCGGTTCGTAGTACTCATGCCCTTGGAAAACCAATTGGATTCATCTGCATTTCACCAGCCAGCATCGGAGCACCGATTTTGGGGAGTCTTGGCGTGTCGTTAACCATTGGCAACGACCCGGACACAGCTTCTGCAATCAATGCCTGCGGGGCTGCTCATCTCGATTGTTCGGTCGAAGACATTGTGGTGGACAAAGAAAATAAAATTGTCAGTACCCCCGCCTATATGTTGGGACCGGGAATTCGCCAAGTAAGAACGGGAATTTCAAAACTGGTCGCAGAAGTCCTAGTCTTGGCTGACTAAACTTCCCCAATTAATCCATTTTCTTGACGGATGATTCATTTCAATTGGCACTATTGGCGCAATTGGCAATTGGCAACAGAAAGTTTTTTTACTTCAAAAGAAGAAAAAACAAAGTGTTTATGTATTTTTCTAAAGAGAGGGTAGAAATGCTTTTTCTATAGTTTTTTAACCCACTTACACCTATTTTTTATCTGTCTGCACTTTAGGCTTAGTATTTTATGTATGGTTGCACTTTTTCGTGCTGCTACACCTATTTATTGATCTTTTCTTTTACCCTTGCACCGGTTTACACAGAAGGAGGGATTGTTAACCGTGCAACTTCATCCACCCGTTATTTGGTAAGTTAGCATTCCAGACATATATTCCGTCTGGCATAGAGTGAAGGTAGTACCAAGTTCCATTAGTATAGGAATAGACCCATGGGGTGTCCGTAAACCATACCCAACCAAGTAGTTCATCGTATTTGATGTTTGATGGATTGGAAACTGGCGAGTTGTTGTTGGTATTACTTCCTTGTTGAGTGTTTGTCGAACCCTGCCAAGTGCTTCCATTCCACGCGAGCGTGGTTGAGCCTGTTTCTGATGCTCTCTGAATGCCAATGGTAACACTCTCCCCAGAAGTAGCATAATAATCTGCTAAAATAAGAGTGCCAGGGCCAACAAAATAAGACGGAGAAGGCAAACCAGATTCATCTGTATCATATCTAATATATTCCTCACCATCCCAAAGGAAAATAGTAGCTGCAGCATCTTTTTCTAGAGCAACAACTTTAGCAACATCGCCACTTTTTAACTCAACAGAATCCCCATGGTAATGCCCAGTTGAGGAATCTTTTGCACCGCTGTGAGTCATTTTTAGTATTACAAACTCATATTTTTCGGCCCAACCCAAAGAGGACAGGAAAAATATATGGAAAACAAGAACAGATAATTTTTTCATAGTAGAATATTTGGTGGTTAAATAGTCGTACCAAACCAACACTACCACCCATCGTCAAGAATTGGCTTACATTCCACCTAGATACTGCAATGCTTAGGTACGAATAAGGTATCAATCATAGTATGTGGCTATTAATTTAAAAAAGTTACCCTCCGACATTTTCCGCCAAATTCACCATTGTGAAAATTTTTTTGTGGGCAGTAATCGATAATAGGATCGAGCGGATAAAATAATGGTACCCCCTCCCCCCCTTTTTTGTAGCCAGAATGTAGCCACTTTTTTTGCAAAATATTGCAGTATTATTCATTTCGAATACAAATTGTACAATTCAAAAAATTTGTAATTAAAAAAGAAAAGAAGAGAGCAAAACCCTTATTTTGTAGGACATTTCATACTTTTGCTTAGCCTTGCTATGTAATTCAGAATGGCGCGGGAGGTGGGATTCGAACCCACGACCACCGGTTTAGAAGACCGATGCTCTATCCAACTGAGCTACTCCCGCTTTCAAGTATGAACTAGATGTCGTTATTCAAAAGTCCTTCTAAAACATATCCAGATATCTAGGGATTTCTTTCGATCTTCGCAATGCCAAAGGAATTTTGTGAAACAAGTGATTTAACAAAATCAAAAAACCATCAAGACCGAGTGAGAACTATTTCAATGAAAGGAAATAGAATTGTGTTACCATTTTTTTATCTTCTGAAATGGAATTATTGAATTTTATCCATTATCAACTGTTGTAGATTTTTTAATCCACTCCTGATTATTGTAATGGAAAAAGATCTGGTTTGAAGGATAAATATGAGGAAAATAAATCCAGCTTCTTTCGTCTTCTTTCCAATATAATCCCTTATTCCGAGTTAACTCCTCCACCCATAGCCAGGAGAAGTTTTCGGACCAAAACCAGATTGAACCATCATCTTGTACATATGGATAAATCCAGCCAAATTCTGAATGATAAGACCAACCATTTTGATATTCGTAAAAATATCCAAACCAATGCTCGAACCAATTTGAACCAAGGTTTTTTGAAGATGTTGAGGAAGCTAATGAAATTTTCTCAAAGACTGCTCCAATGGTTCTATCTTCTTCGACCATAAATGAAACTTCCGACTCAACCATTTCCTCTAAGCCTACCCAAGAAACGAATTTGTAACCTGAGTCTGCAATGGCCTTCATTGTTGCCATATCTCCATACTCAAAATTCCCTGCACCCGTCACAGTCCCACCCGTTGATAAGGATGCATTTATTTCAAATTTTTTTCTTTCGAACAAAGCAGTGAAATTATTGTCACTATCGACACTCAAGTATGAAGTGGGTAAATAAGGATCATTGATCCCAAGGCCAAGCCACTCTTTGAAAATATATCCTTTTTTCGGAGATGCAGTGATCTGAGCCGTTGTCCCATATTCGTAAAAACCAGATCCAATCGTTGATCCGCCCATGGATTCAAAGATGGTGATTTGATACTTTTTCAACTCGAAATTCGCAGTCAAATTAAGATCATCATGAAGAGTCAAGTATACGCTTGAATTTTGTTCAGAAAATCCATCACCAACCCAATTAACAAATTTGTAGCCGAAACTGGGTTCGGCAGAGACAAATATGGATGTGCCTTCCTCAAAATTTCCGCTTCCAGCCGCTGTTCCACCCTGCAAAGGGTTTGAAACAATATTTAAGTTTAAAGTATTAACAGGCTTTTGAGAGAAGCGAGCGTAAAGTTTGATAGAGTTGTTTAACTGTACCGATGTTGACGCGGAAAATAAATCAGCAACCCCCTCGCCAATCCATTGGTCGAATATGTGACCCTCCTCAGGAAAAGCATTGATAACAACAATAGAATTCTTGGAATAATTTCCATCCCCGGACAAACGACCACCAACAGGATCTTCAAAAGTAAGTTCAACATTTGACAAAGTAAAATTAGCATGGATGGCAAAATCGCTGGTCATGCTCACCGTGATACTGCTTGCATTTGCATCCGTCACCCCAGTCCCGCTCCATCCACTAAAAGAATACCCGGCATCCGGCGTTGCGGTTATGGTTGCATTGGTTCCGTATCCATAACTTCCACCTCCACTGACCGAACCCCCGCTTCCCGCACTCAGGCTTAGGGTATGCGAGACCAGACTAAAAATCGCACTCACATTCCGATCGCTGGTCATGCTGACCGTGGTGCTACTCGCAGTTGCATCTGACACCCCAGTTCCGCTCCATCCACTGAATGAATAACCGATGTTCGGGGTCGCGGTAATGGTCACATCGCTTCCGTAATCATAACTTCCTCCTCCGCTGACCGAGCCTCCGATTCCGGCACTCAGGGACAGGGTATGCGAGTCCAGATTAAAACTAGCAGTCACACTCCGATCGCTGGTCATGCTCACCGTGGTACTGGCAGCATTTGTGTCGGCCACCCCTGTTCCGCTCCATCCACTAAAAGAATACCCGGCATCCGGCGTTGCGGTGATAGTTGCATTGGTTCCGTATCCATAACTTCCTCCTCCGCTGACCG
>DBVA01000172.1:0-859 GCA_002308735.1 Opitutia bacterium UBA1276
GTGGGCGAGCCGCCTCCATAGACATCACCTGCGGGAATCACTCCTGGATCCTCCTGCCTCCATTCGGCGACCGCGGTGTTCTGCTCAGGCATTTGATCAACACGCCAATTACGCAAACCGTTTTTGGAGGTGAAACCGAGGTTTCCATATTCCATTAGCCAAGTGGTTCGGCAGGCTTGGGGGTCATCATTATCGTTTTGAAAGACATCCCCGAGCGAACTCACCGCCTGTTCATAGGAGTTTCTAAAATTATGCCCAATGGGTCGCATTCCGGTCCCATCTGGATTTACCCGCAAAGCCACGCCCCCATTGTAAACCTGTCCATCTGAACTGGGTTTGCCGGAAACCTGTTTCATACCATAAAAGCTTCCGGCATTCAGTTCCCAACCTTCCTTGTCCGTGACTTGGGAGCCTTTGTTTCCGTGGTTGAAATAATACTGACCATTGGGACCAACGGTCACGGAATGCAAACTGTGGTCGTGGTTGGCCCCGCTGAATCCCGTGAGCAAGACCTCCCTTTGATCGATCCCCTGGTCAAAACGGGCGTTCCGGTTGACATCGGTGTAGACAATGAGGTCGGGTGGTTGGGAGACGATGATCTTATTGTCGACCACCGCGATTCCAAGGGGAGAGAAGAAGGTTTTTTCCTGAACAAAGACATGGGAGCTTTCCGCGGTTCCGTCCCCATCCTTGTCCTCCACAACCACAATTCGATCTCCCTCCGGTTGGGTGTTCCTGCGACGGTAGTTCCTGCCTTCCGCCACCCAGATCCGACCCTTAAAGTCGATGTCCATATTGGTGGGGTTATAAAAAAGGGGAGACTTGGCCCAAAGCTTAACCTCCAAACCATCCGGAAGCA
>DBVA01000172.1:1231-17499 GCA_002308735.1 Opitutia bacterium UBA1276
AGTTTGCCGTGGTCAAGCTCTCGGTCGGACACAAGGAAGACCATACTGCTGGCTCTCCCAGCTTGTTGATTGATCCCGCCGTGATCAATTCCGGCAAGGGCACGGAATTCAATAAATTGATGGTTTTTGGGGAGTTTGTAGTGAATTACACTGTTCGCGTGGGTACCAATCCCATCGTCGATATCCTTACCATTTATTTTCAGCGAGCCTCCGGCACAATTCTTGTTTAGGTTTACCTTCCCCCAATCGGCTTTTGCGGATTTCCATTTAAAACCAGTCAATTTGGTCTCCTTACCTTTTTTGTCAACCAGTCGGGGAAAAGCCCAGTTGGCCCAATCACATGCAAAGGAGTCGCCCCCATCCGATACGGTCAGGTAGAGATCATTCGTAGCTTCAATGTTTGCTTTGACCTCGACCGCATGCCCTTTGGTTTCCCCGGTGATCAGTTTACTGGAAAAAAGCACACCCGCTTGATCGATGGGTTTGCTATGAACCTGGCCAAAAAAAATAGGAGAAACCAACCATAGAAAGAATTTTTTTTGAACCCATGAAAATGTCATCTCTTGATAGTCAATTTTTTGATCACAAAAACAATAAAAAATAATTCTGATTGGTTAAAAAGTAATTGGGTTGTCACCGAAGCATGATCCAGTTTTTCTGAGCTGATGGAATTACTTTCTAAAATTGAGTTATGGGTCATCAAGAACCTGGATCACCTTGGAATTGAGGAACAATATTCGAGTTATTGTTATATTGCGATAGCCTTCCTGGTGATTTTATCCATTGGATGGATTGCCAACCTGGTGGTCAAGAAATTCATCGTGGAAATCCTCCGCTCCGTGGCTAAAAGAACCAACACCAAGTTGGGTGAGTATCTTTTGCAGGAGAGTTTCTTTCTTCGCTTATCTCATCTCGCTCCTGCCTTTGTAATCAGCACCCTGTCGGAGTTCGTTTTTCATAATTATTCAGTCTTCAATGGTTTCATTGCAGTCCTGGTTAATTTATACCTGGTTGTGATCATCCTCTGGGTGATTGATGCTCTTGTTGACACTTTATACAAGCTATACGAGGAGAGTAGCCTCTCCACGAAACTACCTTTGAAGGGAATTTGCCAAGCGGTAAAGATCGTGGTCAATGTCACTGGGATTATCTTTATCCTTTCCATTTTACTGGATAAGTCTCCATTATATTTTTTCTCAGGTCTGGGAGCCCTCACCGCGGTTCTTCTTTTAGTTTTTAAGGATGTAATTCTTGGGCTGGTTGCAGGGATTCAATTGACCGCAAACAATATGGTCCGGAAGGGCGACTGGGTCGAAATGCCAAAATATGGAGCGGATGGTGATGTCATTGATGTCGCTCTGACCACCATCAAAATTCAGAACTGGGACAAAACCATCACCACGATTCCTGCCCATGCCTTGGTAAGCGATGCATTCAAGAATTGGCGGGGGATGAGCGAGTCCGGAGGTCGAAGGATTAAGCGGAGCATTCACTTGGATCTTTCCAGTGTTTGCTTCCTCAAGGAAAGTGAGGTTTTAGAATTGGAAAAAATAGAATTATTAAAAGATTATCTCTCGGGTAAACGGTCTGATATTGGAGAAGAGGGTTTGGATCTCGAGGAGCATGGATTAGCTGCTCCTCTTTTAAATGGAAGAAATTTGACGAATTCAGGAACTTTTCGGGCCTACTGTATTGAATACCTCAGGGCTCACCCATCGATTCATCAAAAAGGGATGACTTTTTTGATCCGCCAATTAGCACCGACGGAAAAGGGTTTGCCCATCGAGATTTATGTCTTCGTCAACGATGTTCGCTGGATAGAATATGAGGCGGTTCAGTCCGATATTTTTGACCACTTACTTGCGGCATTACCCGTATTTAAATTACGGGCTTTTCAACTTCCAAGTGATGCAAGCTTTGCTCCTTTAGCGAAAAATTAGAGTGAAACTTGGATACGGGTTTTCGTTTCTGGTTGCAGGATCTTTTTTATGGCTTGGATGTAGTCAGGAAAAAATGGAACTCGCTGAATTTAGCAGTGATGGTTGCAGTCTATTTCTGGATGGAAATTTTGAAGATCCTAAACTTTGGAAGGAATGCTGTGTTTTGCATGACATTGCCTATTGGCGAGGAGGAAGCAAAAAGGAAAGGGAAGAAGCGGATCAAGCCTTTAAGCACTGTGTTGAAAAGAAAACAGGTAATTCGAAATTGGCAGCGTTGATGTTTCAAGCAGTACGGGCAGGGGGCGAGCCCTATTTTCCTACTTGGTACCGTTGGGGATATGGTTGGCCACTAGGTCGTGGGTACCAGGAACTTAGCCCTGAGGAAGAAGAGATGGTGGCAGAAAAACTTAGGAAGTTCCGGCAGGATTGATTTATTCCATTCTCATCCCGGAAGCTTGTACCCGGAGTCCATCCTTTTCAAAGTTAAGCCCGAAATTAATTGCTTTCCAAGCACCAAACACGCTGAAATCTTTCGGTGCTTTCGGATTTGCAGGATGTCCAAATACGGTGGATTCATAGGTTTGGAACTTATGGTTCCATCGATACGCACCGCCCCCAGGGCAGATCAGATCGGTATGCCAAACTTTCCAATGGTAGGCAAGTGCGTCCATCTCTTTTAACTGGACTCGCCATTCATTGAGGGCATGTAGATTCTTCCATGATTTCCGTTGTAATCCATTGGTAACATTTTGACCCATGGAAAGGTCGAAAATGGATGGTATTGGTTTTGATGCCTGTAGGGCAGTGCTGATGCCTGCCCAACTTGCCTGGATGTTTGAAGCGTTCTCCTCCCGATTGATCAAATTTCGGTCGATTGCCCTTTGGATCATTTCTTCACTCAAACTTATGGTCAGCAGGCGGGGAGATGGAACATAATATAGAGCAATCGGAGCGGATCCTTCCTTGATTAAGTCATCGGTAAGTCCTTTACCCGGAGTGATTTTAACATAGCCCTGTTTCTTGTAGGATTTACTTGTCCATAGGGTCATACCTGAGGCAGTTTGTTCGATCCATGCCCGCAGACCTGCGAGAAAAGCGGTCAGTTTGAATGGGTTTCGGACCTCGACATTAAAGCCGAGCGGGATCCGTCCCAAGTTTTTTTCAGAAAAATGCTCCACTCCTTCTATTCCGTTCTCTAGAAATGCTTTTTGCATATCATCGAAAAAGGGAGAATCGTCGAGATAAAGGGAAAAGGATTCTCCCACCCAACTAAATGCCCCCACTCCCAGGGAGGGAGCCATGATTGCGGCAAAGTTACTTGCCTGTTTGAAACGGGGAGAATTCATATCGATTGCACTGACCCAGTGGAATATGGTTTCATCGTGAGGGTCACCCGAATCGGATTTTAATTTTACTCCCCCAACCATTTGAATCATCTGGCGATAGTCGGTGCCTCCAATGAGTGGTAAAATCGAAAGGTCTCCGCGGATCTCTCCCTTATCAATGCTTACTTGAGCACAAATGGGATCAAAGTACTTCGACCAATGACTCTGGTATCGATCGCGAAAAAATTCATAAGCTTTCTTTTCAGCAGGAGTAATCTTTTGAATATTTAATTCATTAACCGATTTTAAAAATGTCAGGTTTCCAAATTTCGAGCTCTGTACCACTCCATCCAATACCGAAACTTTACCCAGTTCAGGAAATTCTTTTGCCTTCAGTGGAGCACCGCTTTCCACCCGGGCTTGTAGTTCTGCTAAGGCGGATGCAGCTCGGGTGCGACGGGAAGCACCAATTCGCCATTCCGCTCCGCACCAACGTCGGATGGTGGCATCAGTAATCATGAGGAAGGCATCTTCCTTACCTTCGCGAATGATCGGGTATCTCTGGCGAAAGAAATGGTATTCATCCAATGATGCCAAGCTTTGGTTCTTTTGTTCAAAAATCCGGGCGATTCGAATCAGTTGATCCATTGAGTTGGTTACTACAACAAAGTTGCCAAAGGAACCAACGAAGGTTCGGATCGATCGATCCTTGGTGGTTAGTCCAATGTAGTTACTTTTTGGGGATTGCGGAATTTTTCCGGACACAGGATTGGCACTCTTATACTTTTTCTGTGCTTCCATTCTACGCATGGTAAGAGCAGCAATGAGAGCCTGTTTCTGTTTGGCTTCGAAAATAACAGCAAGGGAAGTACCTGTGCGGATAAATGGATCACTTCCAGTAATGGCAACGGAAGAAATTAGCTTCGGGCCTAGCATCCGAGATACTTTATCTACTGGTAAGCAAAGTTGTTGCGAATATTTTTCTTTGGAGCGGGCGCTCTCCGCCCTTTCCTCACTGAGTCGGAGCAGCGGGGTGCCTCTGGTGGTTGCCTCGTCCATTACCTCAAGCAAGCTTGCATAGGAAGAAAAGATGACCGCATGTTGATCATGCGGTAGGATGGAAGCAATCGGGTCCAGTTGTGGTTTTTCAGTTTTCATCCATTGCTTCCATGGAATTTCCTCGATCGTAATTCCAGAAATGGAGGAAACTGGAATGGTCCGATTTTGTTCGTCTGAAGACAACCGGAGTTCACGATCGAGTTGAAGGTTTTCACTAATGGCACGCCCCCCTGAAAATAAATCCATGCTGTTTTCCAGTTCGTTGCTTTGGGTAGGCCGAACCAGGGTACGATTTTGATGAATATGGGTAGGTGTTTTTGGTTCCTTGCGGATTTCAGCAAGTCGGTTGCGGTCCCTATTCACATTATGGCGGTACCAAGCAGTACCCGGGACCTGAAGATCTTGAAGCCATTGATAGCGGGTGATCCGATAGGTGAGGTATTCCTCTTCACTTTTTTCTTCCCGTACTCGGTTTTCCTTCTCGAAAGAGAAAGAAAATGATCTCCATCCAACTTTATCCTGATAGAGGAAAAGCTCTCCTCGAACTTTTGGTTTTGGATTGTGAAAGCAAAGAACGAGATCATCGGATGAAAAACGGACTCGATTTCGAGAGGAATTGGCAAGCTGCTTGAATGATAGAAAGGCCTCGGATGCATCCTGAGTTCTGCAATAGGGCAAATTACTAGGTAGCCACATCTTAAGACTTCTGGAATATTTCAAGGCATAGGGTAGAGTGGAATCAATCTGTGGACTTGGTTTTTCTCCGTCTTTGAAGGTCAGGTCCGAGACTTTTAAAGTCAGGAAACTTTCTGCGTTTAAAAAATAAGGCAACAGGGAGAGCAGAAGGATTTTGAATTTCATAAGAGTTTGGGAGTTAAGCTCTACACTACGTTAGCGAATGGATATGATTTCAATGGTTTTATTCCCCTTTAGAGTTTTTCCCTCTCCTGAGTAGATCCATGGCTTGGATGTTTATTTAAGAATGAATAAGTGGGTTCAAGAGGAGCGGGGCCTTACTTTTGGAAGTCAGTAATGGTTTGGTCTAGAAAACAAAGCCCGTCTTTCAAAGTATGAAATTCTCCTTCCAGTTGAGCTTCAAAACATTGATTGAGGATGGGAGTGAATGGAGGGCCAGGTTGTAAGCCGCGTTCGATCAGGTGACGACCCCTGATGATTGGTTGTGGCTCTGAGTCGCGGACTTTTAATTCTTCAGCCCGTTTGAGCAACCAAGGCCCTTCGGGAAAGTCGTCTTTTCTGGGTGGACGCCCAGCAATGTCGGCCGCGGCAACACGAACCAGCCGGTCAATTCGCTTGACCTTAGCCGCAAGACGGCGGATGGCTCCATCGCTTGCCTGATCTTTATAAAATACACGTGGGGTTAGATGTCTCCGAACCAGAGGAACCACTTCTTCATGCAAATCAACTTGATTAGTCAGGCGGGAAAGAAAAGAGCGGGTGGGGGCTTCTCCTTCCGGTTCATGCATCGGGGAACGGATTCGACCATCTTCCCCAATCTTAGTGGTTCGTGGTTTGCCTAAATCATGACAAAGAACCGCAAACCCAATGACCAGATCTTCCCAGTCTTCTCCAATCCGTTCTTTGGCAAAAGCATCGAGGCAATGCAGGGTATGGACCCATACATCTCCCTCTGGGTGCCATTCCGGTTCTTGGGGGCAACCATCGAGGGCCTCGAGTTCGGGGAAAAATCGAAGCCAGCCTGTTTTTTTTAAAAATTCCAGACCCCCGCTAAAATTCTTTCCCTTGAGCATTAATTTTTTCCACTCCTCAAAGATTCTTTCCGGTGGTAGGTCAGACATATCCATGGACTTGGATATTTCAATGGTTTCAACTGCCGGGATCAGATTAAAACGGGCAATGAATTGCATCCCTCTCAAAACCCGCAAGGAATCCTCCTTAAATGCTGGACTTACATGACGTAGGATTCTCTGTTTAAGATCTTTGGAGCCACCACATGGATCCAACAACTTGCCACGGACTGGATCCAGTCCCATGGCATTGATGGTGAAGTCCCTTCTTTGGACTGCTTTTTCAAAGGGAAGGTTAGGATCCATTTCGACACTAAAACCCTTATGTCCAGGGCCAGACTTTATTTCGGTCCGTGGAAGAGCAATTTCTACGGGCATACCTTTGATGCGCAAAACGCCAAAGGCCTTACCGACTTCATCCCACCGATACTTTTTACCCAAGACCGACTTGACCTGATCCAGGGTTAACCCACGAACTTCAAAATCCAATTCATCTGGACTGACCCCCCAAAGAAGGTCCCGAACCGATCCTCCGACCATCAGTAGGTTTCCACCCTCTGACTCAATGGATAAACTCAGTTCCCTCGCGGTTTGAAAAAGGACCGGATCCAGGGATTCGAGTAAGCCGGGATTTGCCGACATCAGGATTAAGAAAAAAGACTATCCTCCACTACCTGACAAAGAGCATGGTAGATGGGGAGATGTAATTCTTGAATCCGGGGAGTCTGCTGGGAAGGTGCCTTGATCGCACAATCTGCAACCGGGGCCAACCTTCCACCATTTTCTCCGGTTAAACTTATCACGGGCAGTTCCATGGCTTGAGCAGCCCGGGCTGCATGCACAATGTTCGAAGAATTTCCCGAGGTGCTGATTCCCAAAAGGACATCTCCAGGACGACCGAATGCCACGACTTGTTGTGCGAATCCAAATTCGGGGTTGTCGTCATTGTTGAAGGCAGTATGAAACCCGATCATGGAAGGAAGGGAAAGAGCAGGAAGTCCACCATGTAATTCTTTCGAAAGTTCCGGCCCAAGCTTAACTTGTAATTCCGGTGAAAGGGGTCGGGAGCGGGAAAATTGTTTAACTAATTCTCCCGCGATATGTTCGCAGTCGGCACAACTACCTCCATTCCCGCATAGAAGCAGTTTATTTCCACTTTGGAAGCAGGTAACCAGCAAGTTCGCCGCCTTGCGGATTTCGGTCTCACAAGTTTTGAGCTCCGGTCTCCGGTTGAGGAGTTCAGCAATTTCATCCATTTCTGACTTTTACTTGAAAGCGAAGTTTCCGACAATTCAAATTCTTCCCTGATTCATGTCATAGATCTGCATACTCTTTACTCTTTGATAAATTTTTGGCAGGATGGACGATTGCACCATACATGAAACCGAACCAAAACGAAATAGAAGGATGGAATTCTGAGCTTGAGAATCTGGATGCCCTTGGACGGATTCATTGGGCCTGGGATCGTTTTGGGGTAGGTCTGGTGACCTCTACAAGTTTTGGCTTACAGAGTGCGGTTATGATCCATCTCGTTCGTCAAGTTAGCACCGAAATTCCGATTGTTTTTATAGACACCGGCTATTTATTTCCCGGTACCTACCAATATGGTTTAACCTTGCAAAAGCAGTTAGCTTTTAAGGCTCAAGTCTTTTCCGCCAGAAAATCTCCAGCCTTTCAGGAGTCCGAATATGGAAAGCTCTGGGAGCAGGGAGAGGAAGAAATGAAAAAGTATAACTTTTTGAATAAGAAAGAGCCCATGGATCGTGCCCTGAAGGAACTCGGGGCCACTGCCTGGTTGGCTGGTCTGCGAAGGGAACAGTCCAGTACCCGGGGGAACCTGCCATTGATAGAATCTCATAACGAAATCTTTAAAATATATCCGATCTTGGATTGGAATGGCCGGGAGACCTACCAATATTTACCCAAGAACCAATTACCTTACCATCCACTCGAGGGAGTCGGATATGAATCACTGGGCGATTGGCATAGCACCAAGAAGATTTCGGAAGTCGAATCCCCGGAAGATACCCGTCATGGCGGACATGGCCGAGAATGCGGGCTCCATGTTGATCTTCCGGAAGGCTTGGACTTTACCGTTTAATATTATGATAATTCCTGAAGATAAATCCCGAATGCAGGAGCTGGTCAAGCGCACCAACCACTTGTGGAAGTTTTTAAAGTGCGATGAAAAGAAAGTCCAGATTGCTAAGTTTGAGCAGGAAATGTCCGCTCCTTCTTTTTGGGATGATCAAGACAAGGCACGAAAAGTTGGTTCCGAGAACAACCGGTTAAAGCAAACCGTTTCCAAAGTGGAAGAGTTTCGAGCCCAGGTTGAGGACTTGGAAGCCTTATGCGAACTTTGTGAAGAGGATGAAGGGGATGAGGAAATATCCAAAGAATTTTCTAAGGATTTGGAGAAACTGCTTTCCAGTATTGATGACTTGGAAGTCGCCAGCTTTCTAAGTGAACCCTTTGATGCCCGTCCGGCCCTACTCAGTATTCATGCTGGGGCAGGTGGAACTGAATCGTGTGATTGGGCGGATATGCTGATGAGGATGTATATACGATGGGCAGAACGGCGTGGGTTTGAAGTGGAAATGCAGGATTTACAACCTGGAGAGGAAGCTGGGATCAGTCGTTGTTCCATTCGGATTGATGGCTTGAATGCCTATGGATACGCCAAGGCGGAGCGGGGGGTACACCGCTTGGTCCGAATCAGTCCATTTGACTCCAATAAAAGAAGGCATACATCCTTTTGTTCGGTGGATGTGATTGCAGAGGTCGAGGATGATGACCTCGATATGGATATTCCTGAAGATGATCTTCGTATCGATACCTACCGGTCCAGTGGAAAAGGTGGGCAACATGTAAATAAGACAGATTCTGCAGTTCGACTTACCCACTTACCCACCAATATTGTGGTTCAGTGTCAAAACCAGCGGTCTCAGTTAAAGAATAAGCAAACTGCGATGAAAGTTTTAAAGTCTAGAATTTATGAAAAGCAGCAGGATGAAAAACGTGCGGAGATGGAACAGTTCTACGGTGAAAAAGGAGAAATGGGGTGGGGGAATCAAATTCGAAGTTATGTCTTCCAGCCTTACCAAATGGTGAAGGACTTACGTACCGGGGTGGAGACATCCGGTGTCCAGGCGGTGATGGACGGTGAACTCGATCGTTTTGTCAATGGTTGGCTACGGGCTGGATGCCCCCGTCAAAGAAGTAAGGATATTCAAGTCGAGGACTGAGGGTGTTTCAATGAGTCCAGTTTTGACGGCTCAAGAAGCCCAAGAAAGTCAAAAGAATTCTCTTTTTGCGGGTAAGACTTGGAAATGGTCACCCCATCCATGGGAATTAAGTGATCGAGTTCAAGAATGGCTCGACGATTTGGGAAAGGTTGCCCTCTCTTTTTATCGGGCCATTGATTTGCTTTATCGAAAGTCATGGAAAAATGATTCCATTCTTAGAAACCAAGACCTTCGGGTTCCATGGGTTGCGGATTATTATGATGCGGGGAAGCCAGATTGGATCATATCCCACACCCGGTCCGAGAAAATTCGTTCTTTAATACCCGCTGTGCTCCGTCCAGATCTACTTCCCACCATCGATGGGATTGCTTTAACGGAATGGGACTCGGTACCTGGAGGTATCGGGTTAACTGCGAAGCTGGAAAGCATTTATCAGCTCAATCAAGGTACCAGTATGGTTCAATCTTTTGGGGCAAGCTTAGTAGATGCCGCCCAAGCATTCGGTGGGATCAAGGCAAATATGGTAATCGTAGTAAGTGAGGAAGCAGAAACTTATCTGCCGGAAATGGAATGGCTGGCATCGGAACTTCAAAAAGATGGATTTTCCATTCAGGCATGTAAGCCAGAAGATTTAGAAATCAAAGGTGGAAATCTTTCATTGGCTGAAAAACGAGTGGATTTAATTTATCGATTTTGGGAGTTATTCGACCATGAAAATATTCCGGGCATGTCTCAATGGATGAAGTTGGTCGAAGCTGGGGAACTGGTGGTAACTCCACCGATGAAGCATATTCAGGAAGAAAAATTATCCCTTGCTCTCTTTCATCACCATCGGCTTCAAGATTTCTGGTCCGAAACCCTCACTCCCAAAGAGTTGGAGGTTTTAAGATCAGCAATTCCAAGAACTTGGATTGTGGACCCGGTTCCATTACCACCCGGTTCTTACCTGGATGGTCCTCATTTACAGGGAAATCCGATTTCTGATTGGAGGGACTTGAGCCGGGCGACGAAAAAGGAGCGTATGCTTGTGCTCAAAGCCAGTGGCTTTCATGAAACCGCATGGGGATCACGAAGCGTGGTCATTGGAGATGATGTTTCGGTGGATCAGTGGACGCAGGCACTTGAGGATGCAATTTCTGGATTTCCATCTCCTGTTTTTGTGATGCAAGAATTTTGTAAGCCCAGAAAATTTGAACATCCTGTTTTTGATCAGGATGGAAATTTTAAAAGCGACCCGGGGAGAGTCCGCTTATCTCCTTATTTCTTTTATTCCGGAGGCACTGCCAATCAAAGGGGTACTTTGGCCACCTTTTGCCCTGCGGATAAGAAAATTATCCACGGCATGAAGGACGGGGCACTAATGCCCTGTGATCGGTAAATTTATTTCTTCTGAGACCGTGGGGTTACCCATTTGGGGTGAGGGCGATGGGCTTCTTCCATGTATGCCAGCATTTCATTTAATACTTTAGTCTTTTGAGACGCCAAGTTTCTATCTTCATGGATGTCGGTGCTCAGGTCATACAACTGAAGTTTTTCATTGTCCATGTCTGAACGAATCAGTTTCCAGTTTTCCAGAATTACAGCCTGCCTGAAAGTACGCTCATAAAATTCCCAGTAGAGGTATTTGTGGCGTTTTTGTTTGCCGGTTTCACCAGTGAGGGTGGGAAGCATAGAAATGCTGTCGGTTTCTTTGGGCGGTTTAATCTGAGCCATTTCACATGCCGTGCTCATCAAGTCACCGAAATAAAAAGGTTGATCGCAATAGGAATTTTTTTCGATTGTTTTGGGCCACCAGGCAAGGGTAGGGACCCGAATGCCACCCTCGGTCAGGGTCCTCTTCATCCCCCTTAAAGGACCAGCTGGATTAAAACGCTCCGGGTTGTGTCCGGCTTCATTATGAGGGCCGTTGTCGGAAGTAAAGATAACCAAGGTATTTTCTGCAATCTTGAGCTTTTCAAGGAGATCCAGAATACGGCCCACATCCTTATCCATTCGGGTAATCATAGCGGCTTGTCCCTTATCCTGATTGGGCCAATCCTTGTTTTTATAAATTCCATAATCCGGTACCTCCGCCCCATCTCCAAAAAGGCGGGTTCCTTCATTGTTGGCGTGCGGGATGGTCAGTGGAAGGTAGAGAAAGAAGGGATTATTTTTATTTTTCTTGATCCATGAGATTGCTTCGTTTGCAAAGAGATCATGGGTATATTCAACCTTCTTGGTTGCGGCTCCTCCAACAAAGCCTCCATATTTTTTCTTTTCCACCCGCTGAACCACATTGGATAGCAGGTGCTTCTTTTCATTCCTCCAAAGAAATTCAGGATAAAAATTATGAGCATGTACTTGGTTGAGGTATCCATAGAGGTAGTCGAATCCCTGCTTGAGCGGGTGACCTTCCTGACCCACTTCTCCCAAGCCCCATTTCCCGATCAGGGCGGTGGCATATTCTGCTTCCTTGAGCTTCTCCGCTACGGTCAGGTCCTGATCCCGTAGGCTTTGACGGCTCATATCACCACCTGCATTCCCACGGACATGGGTGTGTCCCATATGTTGCCCGGTCATGAGCACACTGCGGGAAGGGGCGCAAACGGTACTGCCGGAATAAAAGCGGGTAAATTTCATCCCTTCAGCCGCCATCTTATCGAGGCGGGGAGTCTTGATCAGTTCTTGTCCATAACATCCGAGGTCGCCATATCCTAAATCATCCGCGAGTATGAAAATTAAGTTGGGCTTTGGCTTGGCTTGGATCGAGCCAAGGAGGAAAACCCAAAAGGTAAGAATGGATAGCAGGGTTTTAAACATTTTATTTTTCTCCTTTAAGTTCACTAACGGTGGTAGTAACCAACCTACCCACATAGCCCTGGAATCGCTTATCTACCTCGGTGGGAGTCTGAGGCATGGATTCTAGGAATGGAAGCAGGGATTTTGCTTTGTCATCCAAATGATCAATGGCATTCATGGCCAACATCGATGGAAAGCATCCGTTTTGGATCGGATTTGCAAGCTCCCCAAGGGTTTTAAGGGCCAACTTGATTTGCTCCTTGGATCCATAGGTTCCGAGGGCCTCGGCAGCCACGACCCGAACATAAGGCGAATCATCAAGGAGAGCTTTTTCCAAGTGTTTGCCCCCAAGCTTGACCCCTTGTTTCCCCCGCATTAAAAGCCCCATGGCTCCCCAGTAGCGGATTGCGGAATCATTGTCCCTGAGGTAGCCAATGAGTGGTTTAGTTGCCCAAGGAGAGAGACCGGATGCCATATCGGCCGCCAGCATGATTCGTTGAAAGGGATACTTTTCGGTGCGTGCCATTTCGTAAGGAGTGGTGCCCTTGGATCGTTCGTGGATTTCTCCCTCAGGTAAGAATCCAACATCAATAATTTTCTTGAGATGATTGATGTGGGCCAAACGCATCTTTTTCAGAACCTCGGCATGATCCTTGGACTTGGCTAGGTTGTTTACCTCGTCCGGATCGTTTTCGAGGTCGTAGAGTTCTTCGGGTGGCTTGGTTTTCCAAAAATGGCTCTGGTCCTGGTTGAGCTTCCCTTCATCAAAGAGTCTTTTCCAAACTTGGGTGGTTGTGGTAACGAACATGTAGCCCACATGTTGGCCGTAGAGTTTGTGGGGCATGTAATTCCGGATGTAGACATAGCGTTTCCCGACCACGGACCGGACCATATCGTAACGTTCATCCATGCGTCCTCGAAACCCATATCCGTATTCCTGTTCTGGAGCCTGATGTTTACCCAGGAAAGCGTGGCCTTGGAAGTGAGCGGGTGGCTTTTGTCCGGCGATGCTGAGCAGGGTGGGGGCGAGGTCCACAAACCCAACCCGTCGGTCGCTGCTTCCACCCACTTTAAAATCCGGAGAGGCCAGATGTTTCCATTTTTCCGGTAAGTGTACAATGAGGGGAACATTCAGCCCGGAAAAGAAAGGCCAACGCTTGCTTCTGGGCATTCCGGAACCATGATCTCCGAAATAGAATATGATGGTATCTTTTTCGAGACCGTCCTCCTTAAGTTCTTTGAGCTTATCCCCGACCATTTGATCCATCTCGGTGATCATGTCATAATACTGGGCCCAGTCCTTTCGCACCTCGGGATGATCGGGGTGGTACGCGGGTATTCGGACCTTGGCAGGATCATGGACTTGTTGATGGGGCCGCTTTCGAATCTTGCTTTCATGAGAGATGGTGAAGTTGAAAATGGCAAAAAAGGGACTTTCCTTGGGCCGGTTTCTCCAATGCCCTTTCTTTCCACTTTCATGCCAGACCTCTCCCTCTTTCATCAAGTTATAGTCCTCCTTGGAATTGTTGGTACAATAATATCCCAATTCCCGCAGGTAAGCGGGGTACATCTTGAAATTGGAAGGCAGACGGGTCATGCTCCTCATATGTTCCGCTCCAGTGGAAGGTGGATACATCCCGGAAATGATCGTGGTACGGGCAGGGGCACAAACCGGGGCATTGGAGATGGCCCGGGTATAAATCATTCCTTTTTTTGCAAGGGTGTCGAGGTGAGGGGTGGTGGCGTAGTCATCGCCATAGCACCCGAAATGGGGCCCGTTATCCTCGCTGGTGATCCAAAGAATGTTGGGTAAGTCTTGGGCTGAAACCAAAGAGCTAATGAGGAAGAGTGCGAGAAGTTTGGTTTGCATAATTCGGTTTATTTTTAGAGCCCAAAGGTGATCATAGTAAAGTCGTCGGTGCGGAAGGGAGTGACGGGCAGAGTGACCGATCCGTCCTTGCGGTAGAGGTTGCAGACGGGATTGTCCGCCCAAGCGTAGCGGGCTGCAATCGGATTTTCAATGCCTTCTGCCCATACTTCCACCTTGTCTTTTCCAACCAGCCTGGCCTGTGCCCAGACAAATTTCTGATCCTCCCCACAAATTGAGAAACCGATCGGTTCCCGCACATCAAAGCAATACAAGCCCTGTCCCACATGATCAAAGCTAAGAATGATTTTATTTCCCTCGGTTTCCATGGATTGATAGCGTGGACTTTGATGGGGGATTTCCATCCCGTAGTCCTTGGCCAGGGCATTGCGCACCAACCGATTGGCCACCATTTGTTTATTGCGAGGATGAATATCCCGACCTTCCCCGACATCTATGATCACGGCCTCACCCACATTTTTGAGCTTATCCAGGGTAAAGGTCTGAGCTTCCCTTAATTCCGGCCAGGTCTGTTCGGAGGGAGGATCCGGTACTTCACTCATAAAATCCGCCAACTGTGCCCAATAAAAAGAAAAATCACCCTGCTTCCAGGCATCCCTCCAAGATTGAATCATCAGGGGAAAGACTTCACGGTAAGCATGTCCACGCCTTCCGTTGCTTTCGCCCTGGTACCAAATCGCTCCCTTGATTCCATATCCAATAATTGGGTTCAGGACTCCATTGTAAAGGTTGGCCGGGCGATGCTGGCCAGTCAGCTGGTTACGTGGAGCCCGGGGACGGCCGCCTAGCTGGGGCTTTCCATCCTTGCGGGCAATTTCAGCCTTCATTTTCCATGCCTCGAGTTTTTCTTGGTAACTTGCGAGAAGTTTGTCGTAATCAAAAGTTTTTTCAGTCTCCCTCCATTGATCCATGTACGGCTTGGCCACCGGAAGCTGATTTAACCGGTCTCTTGGAATCCAGGCTTCGCAGGCCGATCCGCCCCACGCGTTATCTATCAGTCCGACGGGAATCCCTAGGGCCAAGTGTAAGCGGCGGCCAAATAAGTATCCAACGGCAGAGAAATTTTTGGCGACTTCCGGGGTGGTGGATTCCCACCGCCCATTAAAGTCGGTTTGGGCCTCCTGCGTTCCAACTTGGGGTACGCTGACCAAGCGGAGGTTGGGATAGTTGGCGGTCATGATTTCGAGATCAGAATCATCTGAATTCCCCAGGGCCCATCCCATATTTGATTGTCCCGAGCATAGCCAGACTTCGCCCACCAAGATATTTTCAAACTTAAGCTCCGAACTTCCCTGAATCGTCATTACCTTGGGCGTCACCGATGCTGGCATTGGATCGAGGAAAACTTTCCAGTATCCTTCCGGGCTGACCTCCACCTTATGATTTTGTTCCGCAATCTGGACCTGGATCAACTCTCCTGGATTTCCCCATCCCCAGATGGGGTTTTTATGGTTTTGTTGTAATACCATATTGTTCCCGATGATGGCCGGTGTTCGGATCTCACCAGACAAGATGCAGGCAAATAAGGCGTGAATAATCAGACAGGGAATGGGAAGCATTCGAATCATGGGAAACAATTTTTAGGGAGTGAAATCGATGACAAATACATCATCCAATATAGGTTTAAGGATTTTTACAAAAGCTTTATGATCTGGATGGGGCAGATAAGTTTGCCGGGCCTTTTCATCGACAAAACTGACGATGAAGCAGTGGGTGAATTCTTTGTTTAAGTTTTCAGGGCTGTTATTGAGGCCCCATTCCAGCGAGAGAATACCGGGGATCTTATTTTTAAGGGCTCCGAATTCTGTTTCGACCTCTTGAATCTGATTGGTAGTAGCATCCTGCTTAAATTTAAAGCAGACTACATGACGGATCAGGGTATTATTCTCTTTGGCATTACTCGAAGAGTGCATTCCAGAGAATAGCATAAAGAAAGAGAAGAAAAAACAAGGAAGATTTTTTTTGTAAGAAATCACAGAGATGAAAATTCAGAAGGAATTTTTAAATACAACCTGAATTTCTGATTTTTCGTGATTTTTTTTAAGAATCCCGATGAAATCAACCATCCCTTTCTTGACTTGCTTAGGATGCTCAACATGATGACTTTATATGAATTCTGAATTCGACTGGTTCATGATAACAATGCCAATTTTTGCGATCGTGGTATATTTGATCGTAATGGTGGGATCGATGGAAAAACAGCCCAAGTTTCTTGAAGGTGCAAAGATTAACAAGAATGTTGCAACGGGTATTATTACTCTTTTTGT
>DBVA01000172.1:17884-23056 GCA_002308735.1 Opitutia bacterium UBA1276
TTGATGCTGGTTTTTGAGTTCAGTTGCCTTAAATCTTTTCAAGAATCTAGGTTTTTAGCTCGTTTTTCATTTTCTTCCAGGCTTTCATCCTAATCTCATGTACCCTGATCCTGATCCGATGGATTTGCTTGCCGCCTTCGTATTTAAGGGTGCGATCTCCTTCGGTATTATTTACGCCTGGACTATCGGCTACAATCGGCCCTCAAGATTTCGTGCCGGAAATGCCCGAAATATGAAGGAAGAATTTGCGGTGTATGGATTCCCGGGCTGGGTCTTACCGGTTACCCGCGTGGTCAAGCTAAGCTTGGCGGTTTGCTTACTCTTCGGCTACTTTTTCCCCATCGTTGTAAAGCCCGTAGCGATTGCTCTTACTGTCATAATGTTTGTTGCGGTCATGGCACACCTGAAGAGGTTCAGGGACCCCCTGATTAAAGCCCTGCCTGCTTACCTGATTTTATCCTTTAATATCTTTTTGATTCTGGATTAGGGAATTCGTCAAAGAAGTTTTTCCTGCGGGTCTGAAGCCATACATTCCTTTAGCTTTCGAACGAGATCGGTCTGTCGCACCAAGGTCTTATCGTTTCGAATCGCCATGGCATAAGCAGCCGGATCCCCAACGAAGATAACCTTCTTCTTTGCCCGGGTCAGGCCGGTATAGACCAGGTTTCTCTGAAGCATCATGAAGTGCTGCTTGAGCAGGGGGAAAATGACTACGGGATATTCACTCCCCTGGCTCTTGTGCACCGAAATTGCATAAGCAGGTTGAAGGTCGGTCACTTCCATTCTTTCGTAGGTAATTCGGCGGTCATCAAAAAGGATGTCCACCTTTCCGTTGAGGGTATCGACCGCATCCACAATTCCCATGTCTCCATTAAACACATCCTTGTCATAATTATTTCGGGTCTGAATGACTTTATCTCCTTCGCGAAAGAGAAAGGGACCCATTACCTGAGTCGCCCCGGTTGGATTGATTGCATCCCGAATTTGATCATTCAAATTCCCAATCCCTCCAATGCCTCTGTGCAAAGGAGCCAGGATTTGTACATCGGCCCGTACATTCAGGGAAAATTTACGGGGCAGAACCTCGCGGCAAAGCAGAGTGACGTGGGCGACACATTCCTCGGGTGAATTCGCCCTCACAAAATGTACATCATGCCGGGGATTGATTGCACTGGGATCATCAAGCGGGGAAGGAGGGCCTGTTCTCCCTTCCAGTATGCCATGAGCTAACCCGACAATTCCACTATCTTCTGCCTGGCGGAAGGTAACTTCGAGCCGGGTCACGGTCAGGAGCTTGGAATCAATTAGATCCTTGAGGACATTTCCCGAGCCCACTGAGGGCAATTGATCAGCATCCCCAACCAGGACCAAATGGGCCTGGGGTGGAATCGAACGAATCAGGGCAGCAGCCAAGCGAAGATCGAGCATACTGGCCTCGTCCATAATTAAAAAGTCACAGGACAAGGGAGTTTGTTCATTCACGGTGAATCCACCCTGACTGGGGTCGAATTTCAGCAAGCGATGAACGGTTTGGGCAAAATGGGAAGCGCTTTCCGCCATCCTTCGGGCAGCCCGGCCAGTTGGTGCTGCCAATAAGACCTTTGCCTTCTTTGCTTTTAGAATGGAAACAAGGGCCCGAAGAATCGTGGTCTTTCCCGTACCCGGGCCACCGGTTAAAATGGAAACCTTGGAGAGTAAGGCCTGCCTGATTCCTTCCATCTGGGCATCGGCAAAGCCAAAACCTGCCTTATCCTGGGCCCATACGATTGCTTTTTCCACCTGGATAGGCGGAAGAGAAGAGCGGGTGTTCTTTAAATGGGTCAGGCAACGGGCCAGGGTCTGTTCGGCCCTTGCAGAAGTGGGCAGTTGCACCCAGTCGGTCGTAGAAGGTACTAAGTCCTCACCTTCAAGGAGTACATCAATTCTTTTATCCACCTCATTGGAATCGGTTTCCAATAAGTTGGCTGCCTGGATCACCAGTTCTCTCCGTTCAATGTGATTATGTCCCTGATCTTCCGCTTCCTGTACCGTATGGAGAATGCCCGCCTCAATCCGTTCGGGCCCGTTATTGGAAAGCCCAAGGTTGAGGGCAATCTTATCCGCGGTCTTAAATCCGATTCCCTTGACCTCCCGAATGATGCGGTAGGGATCGGTTTCCAAAATCGTCTTGGCAGAATTTCCATATTTTCGAACCAGACGAAGGCAGAGGGCATCGGTGACGCCATAAGTTTGAAGAAACATCATCACCTCCCGCACTGCTTTCTGTTCTTCCCATGCTTCCCGGATACTTTTTATCCTCTTCTTCCCAATGCCTTCCACTTCCCGTAACCGACCGGATTCTTCGGAAATTACTTTTAGAGTATCGGCCCCAAATTTATCCACAATTTTATTGGCATAAGTCTTTCCAATTCCATGAATCAATCCACTGGCCAAATATTTTCGAATCCCATAGGCAGAAGCGGGTAATTTACTCTCAAATGAATCAAAGGAAAATTGCCGACCGTGCTTGGGATGATTGACCCATTTTCCGAGGAGTACCAAAGTCTCCCCACACTGGACTTTTGGGGCTTTCCCAACCACTGCAATCTCCGCGGTCTTGTCTCCCCCCTTTAATTTCCCGATCAGGAATCCATTTTCCTCATTGTAAAAAGTAATTCGCTCGAGGACCCCTTCTATTGTTTTGAATTTATTCGATGATATTTGTTTTTCGGACACTTAGATTCAATAATGCATCCTAATCAAGATTTTTGAAACTTATTCTGAATAAAAATAAAAGCCGATCCTTAGCCTGAAAGGATCGGCTAAATGGGGTATTGTGCTGAAAACTTAGTTGAGTGGGATATATGATGAAGGATCGCTAGTGAAGGTGTTCCGACTTACAGGCGACGCTTCAGAAATCGCCGTGGATAGCTTATTGGTTCCATAAACGGTTTTGGTTCCTCCCCCCCAGTAAATAGGTGCATCGTGATCAGATTTGTTTAGAACATAATAATTATCCCGCTGGATTTCATCAGGATTGATGGTCAAAACACTGTAGCCTTCGTTGGTTAAATTAGCATACTTGATGTGGTAGTTGGGTGTGATGGTGCCGTCAGGTAAAATGGAAGAGAACAATTCAGGTTGCACACCTAAGGATGCCAGTGCTGCAAGCGGAATAGGAGTGGTAAAGGCAGTTTCAAGCTGCTTGGCAAGCCCCATGGCTGCTTCCACTGTTCCATTAGTGAAAGGTAACAAACCTTCGTCGAAGTTGTGTGAAGTAATGGAGGTAGTTGCGAACTCAACTGCAACCGAACCTTCTCCCGTTGCAATGTAATTGATAAGCGATTCAGAACCAGCTCCACTCAATAGGGCAAGAGTGTCTGCTTGATCGACCACTTCGCTGGAAGTGGTTATGTGTGCATCCCCAGCCACAAAGGCAATGCCTTGTACACCAAGGGATTGTAAGGATTGGATAATGGTTGATCTTTCTACGGGGAATCCGTCCCACCCGTCGGTTGTCCTGGATTCAGTATTTTGTGGGGTGTCACCAAATTGGGAGGCGGCAAACCATTCATTCATTTCACTGAAGACTTTGGAGGAACCTACTATTTTCCATTTAGCCGAAGAAGCAGCCAGACTTCCGATTAACCAATCCCTTTGTGTGATCCCGAGTTGTGTGCGGGTTGGGGAAAGGTGTTGCGGGGATCCGTAAAGAACGGAGTAAAGTTGACCAGTCGCAGTAACTAAATAGTCACCGGTGACTGGATCGTTGTTATTAGGTCCATCCCGATAAGTGTTTGTTTCTGTCATGAAGATATCCAGTAAATCACCAAAAGGAAGTTTTTGGTATAAATTACCGGAAGAAACATTAGGACGAATGGGCATCCATTCATCGTAACACTTCTTGGCTGCAATCACACGGTCATCCCATGATCCCTCAGTGGAAGGGTCGTGGTTGTCAGCACCAGTTTTGTGGGAATCATTTGCAAATTCATGGTCATCCCAAAGGGAAATAAAAGGAATGTGCTGATGTGCTAACCGAAGGTCAGGGTCTAAACGATACTGAGAGTATCGGGCACGATAATCGTCAAGTTCAACGATTTCATTTGAAGGGATGTGTGGGCGAAGATCGTCATTATCTCCATACTCATAGATATAATCACCAAGATTTAAAACCGCATCCAAGTCTCCACGAAGTGCCATGTCCCGATACGCAGTGAAATACCCAACTGGAAAGTTGGCACAATTGGATAGGCCAAGGCGTATAGTTTCAGCACCGCTCGAAGGTGCCGTCTTAGTCTTTCCGATAACGGATTTGGTTGATCCGCTTGTGAATTGATAGTAGTAGGTAGTGCTTGCGGACAGACCAGTAACATCAACCTTTACAGTAAAGTCGTTTTCTTGTTTAGAACTTGCATTACCGGAAGCTACAACAGCGTTCATCTCATTATCTGTAGCCATTGTCCAAGATATGTCGAATGGACCACTTTCTTCATCATCAGGAGTATATCTTGTCCAGATAATTACCGCATCCTGCAAAGGGTCTCCTGATGCGACTCCATGATAAAATGGCTTCAGAGCAGGGTCATAATAGTTTACGAGGGAATTGCTGAAAGTTCTCCAAGCCTTATGGTTTGAATTATAAAAAAGGAGACCTTCGTCAATTCCAGTGAGGTAAGTCCATGATGAAGTTTGATGGGAGTAGATAAAGGGAAAGTTTTCAGAAAACCAATACCAACCTGAAGGTTTGGTCGTATCTGAAAAAAATGGAAGGTAGCTCCCATTGGTATAATTAAAACTAGAAACAGTATCACTAGCATTGATGTAAAACCAAGAACTCGTCGAAGCAGAGTAAATCCAGGGAAATTCATCGACCCATGCCCAGCCATAATTTGGTTGAAGATCCTTTGCGGTTAAAGTTGGATTCGGACTTTGACCGCTTACAAAATTATAAAACGGTAGTGCTGTAATCAGAAAGCACAGGAACTTGGTAATGATTTTATTTTTTGTTAACAGTATGTCCATGAGATACATTATATAAACATTTGTAAAATTGAATCCCCGGATTTGTACCTAATTTGTGCAAAATAATATTAGAAATATTTATATTGCTTGGTATATTTCTAATACTAATTCAAAAGTAAATATTTAATTACAATTGTCCGTAAAGTTATTACAGGACTAAGCCGCTTG
>DBVA01000116.1:0-12772 GCA_002308735.1 Opitutia bacterium UBA1276
CAAAATCTTTAGTTCGCACAATTTATAAACAATGGAGACAGCAGGAAAAAAATTTGGTGACTGTTTTGTTAGAACCTTCATTAATCCCTTGGATCTGAAACTCATTAAATTATTAAAAAAACAGCGACTGGTTGGGAACGGTCGTTTACTCATAGAGTAAAAAACAAACCCAAAAAACCTTGGGATAAGTTAAAAAATCGATTTAAAAGGCTGAAAAAATTTCACCCTATATACATCGAGATTATTCTAGGTTGAGTTTTTTAAGCTTTGGACGAATTACGAAGGAACAATATCCCTGATTAGGGTTCCGGGCGTAATAGTCTTGGTGGTATTCTTCTGCCACATAAAAGGTAGGTGCTTTTACAATTTCCGTAACGACAGGTGAAGAGAGTCGTTTATTAAAATCTTGCTTCCATTTTTCAGCAATTGATTTTTGGGTTTCGTTTAAATACATGATCGTAGACCGGTACTGAGTTCCTACATCTGCACCTTGTCGATTTAGGGTAGTTGTATCATGACACTTTCCAAATATTTCAAGGATTTTGGTGTAGGACAATACTTTCGAATTGAAAGTAATTCTAATTACTTCTGCATGCCCGGATTTGCCCGTGCAGATTTCCTTGTAGGTTGGATTCTTCGACTTACCTCCTGCATAACCTGAAACAACATCGGTGACTCCACCGATTTTTTCGAAAACGGCTTCCGTACACCAGAAGCACCCGCCGCCAAGAATCGCAACTTCCTGTGCTTCTTCCAAGCTTGTGGTATTAATATCGGGAACTTCTTTAGACTCTACAGTAATCATGGTTATAAGGAACAGGAGAAAATATTGTATCATATTATTTTTCATTAGCAAAAATTGGTTCCAGTAAGCCATTCATGACCCCTTGACAAAAGAAGTTTGTCGGCGGAAATTGGCCCCCATGTTCCTGATGCATAGCTTTCAAGACCTTTCGATCTTTGATCCTGCCAATAATCCAGTACAGGCGATAATAAGCCCCACGATGTTTCAGCCTCATCACCTCGAATAAAGAGGGTGCCATCACCATTCAATGCATCAAGAATTAGCCTCTCATATGCTTCTGGTGTATTAGATCCAAATGTTGTTTCATAACCAAAAGCCAATTCGATCGGCTGCAGTCGGGTCTCCAAACCTGGAGTCTTGGAGTTTAAATAAAGGGTGATTCCTTCATTGGGTTGAATTCGTATTACCAACAAATTAGGACTCAATGCATATTTAGCATCTTTTCCAAAGAGTATTTCAGGTGGTCTCTTAAATTGAACCACAATCTCACTGGCTTTCATCGCCAATCTTTTTCCAGACCGAAGATAAAAGGGCACACCTTTCCATCTCCAATTTTCCATTTGCAGACATAGAGATGCGTAGGTCTCTGTGATGGAGTCCTGAGGAATTCCCTCTTCCTGCAAATACCCAATTGCTTTTTCGCCATCAACCAAGCCTTGGGAATAAACTCCCCGAACAATTTCTGCATTATCCCCTGAAACAACTAAAGGTTTAAGAGCCTGCAGGGCTTTCACTTTTTCATTTCGAATTGATTCTGGATCAAGAGAAGATGGTGGTTCCATTGCAGTGAGTGCCAATAATTGCATGACATGATTCTGGATCATGTCTCTAAGAGCCCCACTTCGGTCATAATATCCACCCCGGTTTCCAACACCTAAATTTTCAGACACCGTTATTTGAACGCTGGAGACATAATTTCTGTTCCAAATGGGTTCAAATATTGAATTTGCAAATCGCTGAACTAACAAGCTTTGTACGGTTTCCTTACCCAAGTAATGGTCAATACGGAAAACCTGAGTCTCCGCAAATCTTCTATTAATAATCGCATTTAGGTCGTTCGCACTGGCAAGGTCCCGTCCAAATGGTTTTTCGATAATTACTTTAGATTCAACCTGCTTGTTACGGTGCCTTTTGGCCAATCCACTTTTTCCTAAATTTTCGAGAATAGGTTTAAAAACAGTGGGTGGAGTCGAAATGTAAAACAAACATTGAATCGCTTGATCTAGTTTTTTTTCAATAGAATCAATTTGAGCACTAAGGGAGTGAAAATCTTCTAAGTTATCATAGGAACCGGCTTGGAAACTTACATTTTCTTCGAGCGATTTCCATGTCTGCTCGGAAATTTTTCGTCTTGAATGTTTCTCCGTAGATTCTTTAATATAATTTCTAAATTCAATGTCTGAAATTTCCTTACGTCCATATCCAATCAGGTAACAATGAGTTGGAAGTAAAGAATCCATTGACAGATTAAAAATTGCGGGTGCAAGCTTCCTCGCAGTCAAGTCACCAGAGGCACCGAATATAACCACAATCGTAGGTGGAGTGTAATTGATTGAAGAAGGGGATTCCATTAGGATTAATCTATTAATATTTAAAGGTGTTGAAATTGTAATTATGTCTTCAAAATGGCAATGTTTTCATGGTGAAATGAATCTATTTTTTTATTCGTTTTGGTAGGAATATCTACTTCAACCACATCCAGTCGATGATTATTGAAATCTTTGTTCGATTCAAACAAATACAGCATGCAAGCCCTTCTTAATGATTTAAGCTTGTGCTTATTCAAAGACTGCCACCCTGAAACCATTGCATTCACAGAGCGGGATCTCACTTCGACAAAAACTAAACACTGACGGTCAACGCAAATTAAATCGATTTCCATTCTTCGATTAGAAGAACTCCTCCAGTTTCGATGAATACATTGATAACCTTTCTTTTTTAACATCCTAAGTGCTATCCACTCTCCAAAATCTCCCCTTGTTGAAGGTTTTAAGGGGATTCTTTGATTAAAAACAAAGAGGTATAGAAAGTATAAATCTCTTATTATTCTTTCGATTGGTTTATCTCCATTCATGCTTTGGATACCTGCCGGCCAGTTCTTTTTTTATCATGGGATAAGACTCATTCCAAAATCCTAAAATATCTCTAGTCCGCTGCGTAACTCGATTATTAGGAGCCAAGATTTCAACAACAATTGCACAGGTTCCAAACCCAACGGTTGGATGTACTTCAATATCGTAAATCTCTTGAAGTTTAATTTTTAAACTGACCTCATTTTTGGAATATAAAAGTTTTATTTTACGATTATTTTTACCAAAAATAATACTGGATGGTACAACTTTCTTAATCAGATTGATCTTTTCCTGACCTAAGTAATCAGAAATTACTGGCATAACCTCAGCATTTTTGATCTCCTTCCAGCTATTCTTCCCAGAACAAATTTGTTCAATAATCAGTGTCTTGTCCTCCTCATCCAGAGATTGAATATTATAGTCTGGTAACATATTTTCTATAAATTTGAGCCGTTCTAAAAGTTGATGTACTTCGTCATTCCAATTTTTTAAAACAAGTACTCCAGTGAGAATTTCATTTGCATAAGCAGAAGTAATCTCTTCATTACATGGCTCGTATCCATATTTAAGATCTAATTTATGCATACCCAGTTTGAGATAGTTTTCTACCACTATTTTTCTTGTACTCTGGTCAAAAAAGGATCTTCTCTCAGCGGTTAATTTATTTGCCAAAGTCTCAATAATCCATTCTTCCCTTATTTCAGTAACCATGTCCATTTGAAGTTGTATTTTATCCTTAAACATGATCTCCGTTTTAGATAAAGATAGAGCCCAATCTGAATTGCCAACACATGAAACCGGGGAAAGATATAGGTGTTTTCCGCTTGTATTTTCATATAATTTTCTAGCAGCGCTCTTGAGACGAACTATTTGATTGGAGTCAAGCCTGATCAAAATCTTCGATATTTTTTCATGAGGCATAACAGAAGGATTAAATTCTTTCTTAAAGTAAGAACATAATTGAAACGCCACTTTTTCAACTTCACGCATTCTACCTGCATGAATCCCAACTTTTTTACAAAAGTCCGTACAAAAGTTACTTTTTTTAGCATCGTAATATGCTGCCATCATGATGTCGAAATCAGATTTCCAAGATTTTAGATCTTTATCGTACGAACCAACATATTCTCGATTTACCGGATTTCTTCCCTCCGAAATAGACAGAATAAGGGCTAACTCAGAGAGACAGTCCTCCTTTGCTGCCTGATGCAAGGCAACTCCAAGTTTGGGATGAATTGGTATCTTCGATATCAGCCTGCCAGTCTCACTGACAACATCTTGCTGATCAACAAGACCCAGCACTTGCAACTGTTTCCTAGCTTTGTCCCAGGAGGCATTAGAAGGGCTTTCATACCATGCAAGTTTTTCTGGATTTAATCCCTTGGATAATAGCCTAAGGAATAACTCGGTAAGATCTAAGCGGTGGATTTCTGCCTCTCTAAATTCTGGTCTTTCTCGATGTTCCGATTCAGACCAAAGACGAATACAAACACCGGGAGAAGTTCGCCCGGCTCTCCCACTCCTTTGATCTGCTGAACTACGGCAAATTTTTTCAGAAAGAAGGGTATTGATTCCGCGGTTTGAATCAAAATTAAAGATTTTTGCGATTCCTGAATCGATTACAATTCGAATTCCAGGTATGGTTAATGAAGTTTCGGCAATATTGGTAGCAACTACAATTTTTCTTGATTTTTTTGGCTCGAATACCATTTCCTGCTCTGACAAAGGCATATCACCGAAAAACCTATATACCAAGATACCCTTGGACCATTTTTGTTTTTGTATTTCGCGTACAATTTTTGAAATATTAGATGCACCATCTGTAAAGATTAAAAGATCTCCCGGCCAATTTGTCATTGCTCTTTTAGCTTCAGTTTCTAGTTGCTTCCAAAGGCTTAGTTTAATGTCGCGGGTCTTATGAATTATTTCTACCGGGTAAGTTCTTCCACTGATTATAAGTCTCTTACAGTTGGGAAGAAAATTACTTATTTTATTAAGTTCAATAGTTGCAGAAGTAATTAAAATTTTAAGATCTTGTCTTTGATTCTGCTGAATCTTTTTTACTAGTGCGAGGGAGGCATCATTATTCAAAGACCTCTCGTGAAATTCGTCGAAGATAACCAAACCCACCCTGGATAGCGATGAATCAGAAGCTAGAAGGCCTAACAAAATCCCATCGGTCACATATATGATTCTGCTATATTTCGAACTTTTATTTTCAAAACGGATATGATACCCGACTTCTTCCCCAATTCCGGATCCCAATGCTTGGGAAAGAACTCTGGCCAATGAAATAGCGGCTATCCTTCTGGGCTGAACTACAAGAATTTGCCCACTGCATAATTCTTTATCCTTTATAATCCAAGGAAGACCGATTGATTTACCTGATCCAGTTGGCGCCTTTAAAGCAAAATTGTTTGTTTTGTTCCATGCAGTTTCCAATGCATGAAATTCTTTACAGACGGGTAATTCTTTAAGCGGGATCACTCTTCTTTAAATAAACAACGAACTGCCTTCCATCAATATTGTAGGAAAGGAGATCTCAGCACATCCAATTAATTAGCATTATCTCCACTCTTTCTTCTATTTCCTTATCGAATGATCGGGGCAATACACGGGAACTAATTTTTAATGCCCTTTAAAAAGTGCTGCATAATCATTCAACATCCGAATTGCAGTTTGATCGCCTTTTTGAGCTGCAAGTGACAGCCATTGCTTCGCGGAAGAAACACTTTTGTCAGTTCCTTTTCCAGTTAATTTCATTAGCCCTATAAACCTACAAGCTTGAGGATTACCACTTTTAGCAAGGGGAAAAAAGAGCCCATATGCCTTTTCGTAATTCTTCGTATGCCCAACCCCTGTATAATATTTTCTTGCTTGGTCAAGGATGCTTTCATCACTTATGTTTTCATCTGGCTCCTGCCGTGTATTTTTAGTTTTAACGGATCGAAAATCTGGTGGGCTACCATTTCTCTTAATAAGATAATTATTTGCGAGTTGATGCCCTTGCGAAGCGGCATCTTTAAGCAAAGATACCCCACGATTGGTATTTTTAGGGATTCCATCCCCCTCAAAAAGCATCAAACCAAGAGTATACTGAGCTTCAGAGAAATTTTGCCGTACCGCGACCTCTAGCCATTGGGATGCTTTAGCCGAGTCTTTTGGAACTCCGTCACCATTGTAATATGCCATCGCAAGATTAAAGCGAGCGGTGAGTGATTTCTTACTTACCGCACGGGAGATAAGCGATATTCCTTTTCGATAATCTTGCTCTAAAAGATTGGGTAATCCTTTCAAGTAAAGAGTTCCGATTGTTGCCTGAGCCGGGGGATATCCCAACTCAGCCGATTTCTTAAAAAATTCTAAAGCCCTTCTGACATTTGTGGGGATTACTTGAAAATCAATCTCACCCATACAGTACATGGCAACAGCATCCCCATCTGAAGCTTTACGTTGTAAAAGCAAAGCGGCATCTTGATAAAGCTGGGTAGCACCCTCAAAGTCTCCTCTCAAAATCGCAAGATTAGCAAGGTTGTATGCACCCAAAGGATGACCTTTCGACCAGGACACCTGCGACCAGTCACTCGCGAGTTTTAAATTTACCGCACAACCCGCCTCACCCGATCTCAAGTATATTCCAAGCAAGCCTTGATAATAAGGAGATCCAGCCTGTGCTTGAGTAATGATTGTATCATAAGTTACCTTAGGATTCCAGATAGGTTCAGGAACTTTTTGCCCAATGAGAGTGATGAATAAGAAACTCTGAAGTAAACAGAGGTTCAAAGTCTTTTTTAGAGGATAAAAAAATGGACCTAACATAAAATTCATAAAAACAAGTTTACCTATCAAAGCTTTCCCTTCCAAGCTTGAATAACCCCACTAAATTATGATTTGATGCTCTTTTGTGATCTCATTCAAAGCAAATCGTCTCATCGTTCTTCTGATCTTTATTAATTTTTTATCAAGTATGATGGGGGGAAATCGATCTCACTCCCTTGCGGAAAGAAATCTTGCCAGAATTATTGATAAACAAATTGAATTTTTTCAGTACTCAAAAGAAGTGGCAAAATATGAAGAAAGTGAGCTTACTCGCAAAGCACAGGAAATTGTATCGTCCTACGAGTCTCATCTTGCGGAAAACCCCAAAGATGTAAATGCCCTCATTCTTTTTGCCAAGTTTCTTCAGAAAGTAGGTCAGGCTAATCGTGCTATTGATTACTTTCTAGAAGCAGATCTCATCGACCCCAAACTCGCTGTAGTAAAACAACAAATGGCAAACTATCTGATTGAAGAAGGTAGGGCTGTAGATGCTTTTCCTTTTCTGATGATGACAGTAAAAATAGCTCCTCAAGAAGCAACCTATCACTTCCAAATAGGTAATTTCATCCATCTTTTTATGGATGAATTAATTAATGCCAATATACTAAGTATTGATTCAGCTCGGTCTTTAATGAGTAATTCCTTTAAAGAAGCTTCGGGTCTTGCTCCTCAAACCTTTGCGTATTCTCTTCGATATGCACAGAGCTTTTTCGATAATCCAAACTCGAACAAAATGGATGCTCTCCAAGTTTGGGAATCTCTCCTGAAAAACTTCCCGGAGAGATCAACCGCAGAAATCGACTATATAAATCTTTGTAAAGCACGAATCTTAATTGAATTAAACCAAAAGAAGGCGGCTAAAAGATTAATCCAAACCGTAACCACGAAAAATTTGACTAAATCAAAATTATCTTTGCTTAAACAAGCGGTTAAACAAAAACTGGAAACTTCCACCCCTAAAAAAGAAGTAAAACAAAAACCGGAATCTTTGAAAACAGGGTTTCGTTTTCCAACGGATGAACATATTTTCCGGATGCGCTCAGTCTCCCAAAGGCTTCAAGAAGAAAAACTGCTCTCCGAATTAAAATTAGATGTTCTTAAAGCCCGATTAGATGATAGCGGTAATATCAAAGTTGAACTCTCTAAAAGATCAGGATATATGGATCATTCAAAACCCTGAACCTTAACTTCGTTCGATATCTGGAAGTGAAATAGTTTGATTCTTTTCTTCAAAATACATTTATCAAGTTTTCTCTAGCCTTGTTTGCGACAATGGCTATCAGGGGTTTAAAACTAGTTCATGTGATTTTTCCCCTTTCCAACGCCGTTTTACATACCTCATCGTTATTGCTTTTAAAATGATTTTAATTCTTTCACCAAATCTCTTACCTTTTACAGATGATTGTGTTTCATTTACTGACGAAATTTCTTATGCACCCCTATGCGAGTGTAATAATTCGCTTGCTCGTTTTCGAAAACATCAATGCATTCTTAAAGAACCCGAATGTATGCTTTTCCTTCTAACTAGTCTTTCTATACTTTTCTCCTTCTAGAGTTACTCATTATGCGCAGAATCGGAATTTTTGAATTTGAAAAAGAAGCCCTTCAATTTTGGAACTATTTGAAAGAAAAGGGAGTTGATTCATCTCTTGAAAAAGAAGACAGCCAAAATGCTTGGTCGATCTGGGTAGCGGATGAGGATTCAGTCCCCAATGCACAAACTGATATGGATTTATTCTTGGGGAACCCAAGCGACCCAAAATTTAAGATTAAAAGTAAGCTGAAAAAACCAGACGATGCAATCGAAGCAAAGATTCCAAAAAAGACTGCAGGTTTTAAACAATTCGACTTAAGGAAACAGTGGCAAAAGCAAGATCGAAAAGTCGGAACTTATACTCTTTCAATTATAATAACTTCTGTGCTCTTTTTTCTTTTTTCAGGCATGGGGAATCTCGAAACGATGGTAAATCCATTAAAGATCGATTCTCGCATTATGGAAGGCCAATTATGGAGACTCATTACTCCCATATTTATCCATTTTGGTCCCTTACACATATTTTTCAACATGTGGTGGTTGTATGATTTAGGCACCCAGATAGAAAAAAGGAAAGGGGCCAAGTTTTTCATAACATTCGTTTTAATTTTGGCTGCGGTCTCGAACTTTTGCGAGTTTTTGTACATCGAATATTTTCTCCAACCTCCTGGAGAACTAAGAGAACTCATAGCTAGTGGAGCAATGACTATGACAGATCTTACAACTATTGGGGGAATGTCGGGTGTAATTTTCGGTTTAGGAGGTTATGTCTGGATTAAATGCAAACTCGATCCAGCTGATGGTTTTCGCTTAGACCCAACTATTGCACTCATAATGTTTGCTTTCTTTCTTTTGGGATTTACCGGCATATTCGATACTTATGGTACTATCGCTAATTTCTGCCATGCGGGTGGACTCATTGTTGGCATAGCATGGGGTTATGCTTCTGCCTACAAGTGGAACCGTGGATAAACTATACTAATCTTATTTCTTGATTAATTCGTAAATTGCCAAGCCTGCACGCAAATTAGGAAGAAATTTACAGGTTTTTACCCAGTCCCCTCGGTGAAAAACCTTTCGTCCAATTGAAAACTCGATCTTTTCTGCCTTCATATCCTTACAAAAAAGCTCAAAATCACGGACTGAAAAATAATTTCGTAACTTACTTGCTTCCCATGGATCTGGATACACTTCATTACGAATACGAACTCCTGAGCGAAGGAAACGATAACGATTTTTCCAATAAGAATAATTTACAAAGCTAATCGCTACTCGTTTCCCTACTCGAAGTGCTTCTAAGATAACTTTTCCAGGTTCTTCGAGTTCTTCCACCATTCTTGAAAAAATAACCCAATCAAAAGAATTATCCTTCAAATTTGAGAGTACTTTCCTGATATCTTCCTGACAAACGGTAACCCCTCTTGCTACACATGCTGTTGCCTTATTCAAATCATAATCAACGCCAAGTCCAAATACATCTTTAGTATCTCTTAAATATTCCAAAAGAGCTCCTTTTCCACAACCCAGATCAAGTACTTTGGAACTTGGTTCTACCCAGTCATCAATAATCTTAAAATCAGCTTCTTTTTTTACATCATAACGGGAATGAGTACTGCCCGAATTCCGTTTTTCTTTTTTATCTTCCCCCGTTTTCCCTATCAAAAAAGCTGAAACCGTTCGCAAAAAATTCGGGGAATTAATTAGAAAAGAATCATGCCCATGCTTGTGATCTAATTCCAAATATGAAGCATCTTTACCAATCCGCAACATAGCGTTCACTATTTCTTTATTCTGCTCAGGGGTGTACAACCAATCGCTAGTGAATGCAATTACCAGTACCTTTGAATTCACGTGACTCAAAGAATTTTCCAAGCCTTGATCGCCGACTAAATCAAACCGATCAAGAGCCTTGGTTAGCTTTATGTAGGTATTGGCATCAAAACGATCTACAAACTTCTTCCCTTGATAATTTAAATAACTCTCTACTTTGAATTCAAAATTATGAGTTGAATCAATGGGTTGATCCCTTCCGAATTTATCCTCCATTCCCTCGTCTGAAAGATAGGTTATGTGAGCCATCATCCTGGCAACTGCTAGACCAATATCAGGCCCAGAACCTAGGCTATAATCTCCCTGATTCCAAAGCGGATCTCCCTGAATAGAGCGTCTTCCAACTTCATTGAAAGCGATCGTTTGGGCACTGTGTCTGGAGGTAGCAGCTATAACCAGTGCTTTTTGTACAAACTCTGGAAAATCAACAATCCATTGAAGTGCTTGCATCCCTCCCATGCTTCCCCCAATAACCGCCTCAATATTTTTCACTTCTAGAAAATCCAGCAATGCTTTTTGAGCACGGATCATATCTTTGATGGTAAAATCCGGAAAATCCATACCATAAATCCGGGATGTATCGTCAAAACTTTTACTTGCAGGACCCGTTGATCCTCCGCATGCCCCCAAGCAATTTGAACATACCACAAAAAAAATATTCGTGTCTATTGGTTTCCCAGGACCAATTAAATGGTTCCACCAACCGGGCTTTTCATCTCCTTCATGATATCCAGCCGCATGATGATCTCCAGTAAGTGCATGGCAGAGCAAGATACAATTAGTCCGTTCTTGGTTCAGGCTTCCATAACTTTCGTAAGCAATTTCAAGGTTTGAAAGTTCTCCATTTTCTAACTTGAAAGGTTCCGAGAGAAGAAATTTCTTTTCCTCAACCTGTCTGAGTTCTTGGTCTTTTGATATGTGAGTTTTATCTGAATGTGTCATCGGTTTGAGTCCCGGCTCTAGGATCGAGCGAATAACCGAATTATTGAGACATTACCCTCTGAAGCAAAGGCTCCTCTATGTCATAATTTCCATGGACGGATTTAACATCCTCTAGATCTTCTAAAGCATCCACTAATTTGAATATCTTTCGAGCAATTTCTTCCTCTGCGATGGGTACAACATTATTTGGAATGTAAGCTAATTCAGATGAATCGGGTGTAATCCCTGCCTTTTCAAAAGCTTCAGCCAGGGAGTCATATTCGCTGGTCTCACAGATAATTTCGTAATGTTCAGCTCCGGAAATTACATCTTCGGCATCGTTCTCCAGTGCAATTTCGGTTATAGAATCTTCATCCATTTTTTCACGGGCAATGAGGAATTGTCCTTTTCTCTTAAAGTTGAAAGCCAACGCACCTGTACCGGCAAGATTACCTCCACCCTTTGAAAAAGTGCTCCTCACTTCCGAGGCTGATCTATTTTTGTTGTCGGTGGTTACTTCCACCATCAATCCTACTCCCCCAGGTGCGTAACCCTCATAAAGAAGCTCTTCGATTATTACCCCGCCCAATTCGCCCGTACCTTTCTTAATCGCACGGACAATGTTATCCGCAGGCATGTTCGATTGCTTTGCCTTCGTTATCAGTGTTCTCAGTCTAGGATTGAATTCTGCATCCTTTCCTCCATCCCGAGCGGCAAGGGTAATCTCTTTGCTAATAACGCTAAAAATTTTTCCTCTCTTTGCGTCGACCGCGGCTTTATGCCTTTTAGTTGTTGCCCATTTGCTGTGTCCTGACATGGAGAAAATTTGAAAGATTATAAAGTTCTATGTCAAGATTCCTTGTTCACGAGCGCTTTCAGATAATCGTATGCCTTTTGTAATCTTTCTTTTTTCTGCAAAGAAGTTCTGCGCTTACTGGCACTCATGGTCTCAAGTTTGCTTTCCTCATAATTGCGCATTCTTATTTTATAATTTTCTTCCAAAACCTTACGGTTAATGGATCCTTTAATTTTGAGTCCTAGAAGATTCCTGTTTTTTCTTTCTTCTTCCGAAATACTATTCGCTTCCAGAAGTTTTTCATCTTTTTCTAGTTCGATTTCATTACTCGGACTGATTTTACTTTTCGGATCGTTTTCCAACTTCGTTTTGGTGATCAATGTTTGCAGGATCGTCATCAGGTTTTGTATCGTCCAATAAAGCACCAAGGCAGAAGAGAAGAAATACAGGAAGACCAAAAACATAAAAGGCATAAACCTCATCATCTTGGCGTTGAGCCTCTGAGCCTCACTCATTTCAGGACCCATTTGCATGGGGTTGAGCCTCATTTGATACCATTGCGTAGCGACCATAAAGATGGGTAATAAATTAAGAGAAAAGCCTTGTATGGTTGAGATATTATCTTGCTCGGAAAGATCATGTGCCCAAAGAAAGCCTTGACCGTAAAGTTCAGAAGCAGAACGGAGCATCCAGAACATTCCCAGAAATATTGGTATTTGGATAAGGATTGGCCAGCAACCAGCGAATGGATTGACTTTATGTTCTTTGTAGAACTTCATCATTTCCTGATTTGCTTTTTGAGAGTTACCCTTATGTTTTTCCCTTAATTTTGCCATCGGGCCCTGCAGTGACTGCATTTTCTTTTGGGATCGAGTCGCTTGTGCAGTGAGAGGCCAAAGAAGTAATTTTACTGCAATTGTGAGTACGATAATTCCAAAACCATAGCTTCCAAACAATTGGCTGAGGTAGTTGAGTGCCCAGCTAAGAGGCTCAGA
>DBVA01000107.1:0-12629 GCA_002308735.1 Opitutia bacterium UBA1276
TCCGAAGAAATTGCTTCTTCTGAGCTTGATATTTTATTTAAAGAATCACAATCAACTGGAGAAGTTCAGCATGTCTACAGGTCAGAGATTGGATCTGGGGAACAGAGCAAGAAATTGGTTCTTCAAACGGAACTCGGAAAATCTAGAGTCGCACTCGATTTGATAAACTCAAGTTTTCCTGATGCAAACATGCAAGAAGAAGGTTTAAGCAATATTGGTGCATCCGTGAGTAATGAGATTAAAAACGATGCGATATTATCTGTACTTGTCGCTTTAGTTGGAATCCTTTTTTATGTAGCGGTTAGGTTCGAAATGGGATACGCCATTGGAGCGGTGGTTGCTACCATACACGATATCCTGATGACCGTTGGCCTATTCGTTCTATTTGGTAGCATTTCGGAAGGCGTTATTTGTTCAGGTCAATTCACAGCACCCATGCTCGCCTCCATTCTAATGATCGTTGGCTATTCAATAAACGATACGATTGTTGTTTTTGATAGGATCCGAGAAGAATTAGAACTGAATCCAGTGACTGGTCTCCAAAAGATTATTTTGATCGCGATTAACCGCGTACTTTCTCGATCTATTCTGACCAGTTTCACTACCCTCCTTGCCGCTATTTCCCTCTGGATATTCGGAGCAGGAATAATCAATGATTTCGCTTTTGTGTTTGTTATTGGAATTATAACAGGAACCTTTTCCTCCATCTTTATTGCCAGTCCTATTTTCTATTTCTGGCATAGGGGAGATAGGAAACATGTTGAGGATAATGAAATTTTACCCAAGTACGATTGGCAGACATCCACCACAAAATAATTTGTTTTCCATCAATCCTTTTTCTTTCTAGTTAAGATGCTCTGGACTGAAGAGCACTATTGCGAAAAGAATATAATAGAATTTTGTAAATGCCTTGGCATCTCTGAGTTCTTCGCAAAGCTTCTTCTTTCTAGGGGAATGGAATCGCATTTGGACGCAGAATTCTTCCTCAAACCAAAGCTTGCACTTCTTGAGGACCCTTATGAAATTCCAAATTTAAAGTGTGCAACCATCCGAATCTGCGACGCAATTGAAAAAAAGGAGAATATTCTCATTGTTGGAGATTATGATGTCGATGGGATCTCTTCCACCGTCATCATAATAAAAGTTTTGTCGGCCTTTGGTATTGAAGCAAAATATGTAATTCCTCATCGCCAGACTGAAGGTTATGGGCTAACTGAGGAAGTACTACAACGTGGGATGGAGCAAAATGATATCAGTCTTGTTTTAGCTTTGGATTGTGGCACGAACTCAAGGAAAGAGGCTGACTTTTTACAAAACAAAAACATAGATCTTGTTGTGGTAGATCATCACAAAGCCAAGGGCGAAATCCATCAGCACTCCACCATGATCAATCCCCACCTCCAAGAAACTGATAACCAATGGTCAAACCTCTGTACTGCTGGACTTTGCTTTAAGCTCGTTCATGGCATCATAAAGTTCCTCAGAGAAGCTAAGCATAAAACTGCGTTTGAAATCAGCCCTAAAGATTTTCTTCCTCTTGCAGCAATTGGAACTCTTGCAGATATGGTTCCTCTAAGGGGTGAAAATAGAATTTTAGCAAAATATGGTCTTAAACATTTACGGAATAATCCAGAGGTTGGATTGAGATCACTCTTAAAGCTGGCGAATCTGGACACCCGATTTCCTTTTGACTCAGAAGATATTACCTTTCGAATTGCTCCCAGGATCAACGCATGCGGAAGACTGGACAGACCTGAAATTGCTGCGGAGTTACTTCTTACTAAAAATTCTGAGGAAGCTTCTAAATTGGCCCGTATAACCAATGAATTTAACGAGGAAAGAAAGCTAATTGAGACTAAATTAACTGAACAAGCAATGGATCAAGCGGAAACAAAATTCGCATCTCGAAAGGCAGCAGTCATTACTGGACAAGGCAGCGAATGGAATCCCGGGGTGGTAGGTATTGTTGCCGGAAAGCTTGCTAATACGCTCCATAAACCTTGCCTAGTCCTTGCTTTCGAGAAAGGTAAATATAAGGGCTCAGGTCGGGGAATTAAGGGTACAAACCTTGTGGATGCATTATCCTCATGCGAGGAACTTTTAGAGCACTGGGGAGGTCACCCTGCAGCAGTTGGACTAAGTGTTGATGAGAGTAAAGTTAAACTTTTTGAGGAGACATTTCTAACTTACATGGAAGATAAGGCCTCCGTTGTTGATAACGAGCCTTGTATCAAAATTGATAGCACGCTTAGCTTGAGTGAGATAAATGATGACCTTCTGAATCTAATAAATAAGTTAGGACCTTTCGGACAAGATAATCCTGAACCAGTCTTCGCACTGAAAAGAATTGAGCTCCGCTCAAATCCAAGGAAAGTGGGAAATGGTGATCACTTCCAATTTAAAATTGAAAATTCCAGAGAATCAATCTCTGGAATTGCTTGGAATATGAGCGACCGAATGCCACCCACTCATCAGAAATTAGACTTCGCTTTTAAACTCCGATGGAATCGCTGGAACAATCATCAGACTCCACAAATGAGTTTAATTGACTGGAGGCTCAGCGAAAGTATTTAAGGGTTAATTCTTTGGTCCATATGTAGCAAAAGCTCCTCTTCAGACATGCGCACCTGCTCCGTCGAATCTCTGTCTCGAACCGTAAAGGAGCCATCCCCCTCTAGCGATTCGAAATCTACGGTGATTCCAAAAGGAACCCCTGCCTCATCAATCCTTCGATATCTTCGGCCTATGGCACCACTCTGGTCATAAATAACATTCCATTTTCGATTAAGCCTTTCATATAACTTTTTGGCAACCTCAACCAGTTCAAGCTTATTTTTAACCAGAGGAAAAATTCCTGCCTTAATGGGGGCAACCCGAGGATGGAATCGTAATACAGTTCTTTTTTCCCCATCGATTTCATCGACGGAGTAGGCCGAGCAAAGAACCGCAAGAAAAGTGCGGTCCACTCCCAAACTTGGTTCAATTACATGAGGTAAGTATTTCTCTTTCAGATTCTCGTCGAAGTACTCAAGTGATTTACCCGAATGTTCTTGGTGTTGAGTTAGATCAAAGTTCCCTCTTGCTGCAATCCCTTCGAGTTCATGCTCCCCGAAAGGAAATTTGTAAGTTATATCGGTGCAAGCACGGGCATAGTGAGCCAATTTATCTTGCGGATGCACTTCTTCTCCTAGGCAATCTTTGGTAAGTCCAATGCTTGAGAACCAAGATTTTCTTACATTAATCCATTCTTGATGATACCTTTGCCATTCTGATTCTCCGGGTGGAATAAAATACTCAATTTCCATTTGCTCGAATTCTCGAGATCGAAATATAAAATTACGGGGAGTAATCTCATTTCTAAAAGCTTTACCAATCTGAGCAATTCCGAAAGGAACTTTAACTCTTCCTGTATCAACAATATTTTTAAAATTGGCAAAAATACCTTGAGCCGTTTCGGGTCGTAAGTAACATTTTGAGGAGCCATCCCTCAAGGCACCTACATGGGTTTCAAACATCATATTAAATTCCCTAGGGGGAGTAAGGGAACCTATTTTTCCAGTAGCTGGGGATGGGACCAGCAATTGCTCTTCCTCAGTAAGTTCATCATAGGGTCTAAGGATTAAATCTTGGAGCTCACCTTGCTTAGATTCTTTCCTTTTCTTATTTTCTGCCTGCTCTTGTGCAACTGATTGCATATTTTCGGACTCAAGCAGAGACACCCAACCTAAGCTTTCTCCATCAACTAACACTTCAGCGGCAAAAAGTTGGTCTGCCCGATAGCGCATTTTTGATTCTTTGCAGTCAACCATTGGATCCGTGAAACCATCGATGTGGCCAGAAGCCTTCCAGATTTTTGGATTCATAATGATGGAGGAATCTAATCCGATAACATCATCCCTTCGCCTGACCATATCTTCCCACCATGCGTCCTTAATATTTTTTCTTAACTCGACTCCTAGAGGTCCGTAGTCAAAAAAGCCATTCAATCCTCCGTAAATTTCAGATGATTGAAAGACAAAGCCCTTGCGTTTTGAGAGCGATACGATCTCCTCTAATAGTTTGTTTTCAGATTTCATGTGTTCTTTTGGTAAGTAATTGAAAATCGTGATTTGGACAATCAATTAAAGTCTCTTCAAACCTTTAAATTGCTCATTGACTTGGACAGAAATTAGAATTTCTTATTCCCTATGCTTCAGCTTTATTTTCGCACCTTTTTTGCAGTTTTTGTACTTTGCGTTGCCCTTTTCTCACAAGGTTGTTTTTTTAAGAAGTTTGGTACTTCTGAAAAATATAATGTTATGGGTGCCATTACCCACGAGCGAAAATCCTATGCACCGGTAGAAGTCGGTAGCCTACACCTAAGTTCTGAAGAAGTAATCTCTCGTCAAAACTTTTCTGGTTCCAAGACAACTTTCCTTTGGGGATTGTTCACTTTTACCGATTATTGAGAATTTAGAAACTAAATTATTCTTTTAAAAATCTCTTCAATTTAGAATAATTCCAATTACAACTTGAAAGTTGTAGGCTTTTGCATAGTATCTTAACTCTTGAACAGATTAGAGACAGAAGCATTAAAGAAAGACTTGGACCACAAACTCCTGAAAAAAGGTTTGAGACCTACCAAGCAAAGATCATGTGTATATGAGACTTTGCTTTCAAAAAAAGATCATCCTACTGCAGACGAAATTCTTCTTCGCGTAAGAAAAAAACTGCCATCTATTTCTCTCGCAACGGTGTACAACTGCCTCGAAACCTTGGTTGAGTGCGCCTTGATTAGACAAGTCAATGTCGACAGGTCCCCCACGCGGTACTGTCCAAATTTAACTCCTCATGCTCACTTTATGTGTTCGAACTCAGGAAACATCTATGACCTTAACTTGAGCAAAAAAGATGTTAGCAAACTTAAATCTATTCTTCCGAGTGGATTTATTGCTGAAGATTTCAATTTAACCTTCAGTGGTACCACTTAATATTCCCCTGTAAACTCCAATTAGTGAACTCATTAAAAATCGAAAACCTATCCGCTAGCATCGCGGACAAGCAAATCCTCAAAGAGCTCTGCCTCGAAGTACCCCAAGGAGAAGTGCACGCTATAATGGGTCCTAACGGCAGCGGAAAAAGTACTTTATCTAAAGTTTTAGCTGGTCACCCTGATTACGAGGTAACCAGTGGTCAGGTTTGCATGAATCAAGAAAGTATATTGGGTAAAAATGCCGATGAAATCGCAAGACTAGGTTTATTTTTAGCTTTCCAATATCCTGTTGAAGTATCCGGTGTAAGTATCGCAAATTTTATACGAGCCGCTCTCAAAGCTAGGTTACCCGAAGGAGAATCAGTCAAAGCAGTTGAGTATTACAAGTCTTTGTATTCCAAAATGGATGCCCTTGGTATGGATCGAAAATTTACTTCTAGGGCCTTAAATGACGGCTTCTCGGGCGGAGAAAAGAAAAGATGCGAAATTCTGCAGATGAGTATGCTCGAGCCCAGGTATTGTATTCTGGATGAAACTGATAGTGGTCTTGACATTGATGCCCTAAGAATTGTGTCGGGTGGAGTGAATAACCTCCGATCTCAAGATCGTGGTATTTTAGTGATCACGCACTACCAACGCCTTCTTGAATACATCGTACCAGATGTGGTTCATGTCATGTGGGATGGAAAGATTGTAAGATCTGGTGATAAAAGCCTGGCGATCGAACTTGAAGCTAAGGGGTATGACTGGATTAAGGAAGAAATTGCAGCTTAATGAAAGGTATTTTATGATCCAACCAAAAGAATTTGATATTGATACCGAGAAAGGAAACTTTCACTACGACACGAACTATGCATTCGATGCGGGTGTTGGTTTGAATGAAGAAGTGGTTCGCTACATTTCCAATGTTAAGCAAGAAGAGAAATGGATCTTAGATTTTAGACTCAAGGCTTATCAAACTTTTCTAAAAAAACCAGTTCCTACCCATTGGGCCACCGAAGATCTAAACAATATAGATTTTGACATAATTCGATACTACCTAGCAAAAGGACAACAGCCAAGCCGCTCTTGGGAAGATGTCCCTGAGGATATTAAAAATACTTTTGAAAGGTTAGGCATACCTGAACAAGAAAGAAAATTCCTTGCGGGTGTCGAAGCTCAATTTGATAGCGAGGCAGCCTATTCAAGGATGAAAGAAGACCTCGAAAAGGAAGGAGTCCTCTTTGTAGGTTCCACCGAAGGGCTTAGAGATTACCCTGAGATTTTCAAGAAGTGGTTTGGTAAGGTTATACCGACATCTGATAATAAATTTTCTGCTCTCAATAGTGCTGTTTTTAGCGGTGGAAGTTTCATTTATATCCCTCCCGGTGTTAAACTTACCCAACCCTTGCAAGCTTATTTCAGAATTAATGCTGAAAACTTTGGTCAGTTTGAACGAACTTTAATCATTGCAGATGAGGGTGCAGAAGTTACTTACATGGAAGGATGTACGGCTCCTAAATTCGAAACCTCGACTCTACATAGTGCCGTTGTTGAACTTGTCGCCCTCAAGGGTGCCAAAATTCAATATGTTACGGTACAAAATTGGTCGGACAATGTGTTCAACCTTGTCACCAAAAGAGCAATTGCAGAAGAAGAGGCTGAAGTCAGATGGATTGATTGTAATATTGGCTCAAGACTTACGATGAAATATCCTGGTGTTATTCTTCGTGGTAGAAAAGCCAGGGGTGAGGTCTTATCCATCGCCCTTGCAAATGATGGTCAACATCAAGATACTGGCGCTAAAATGATTCATGCTGCTGAAGAAACCACTAGTAACATCATTGCAAAATCAATTTCGATTGGTAAGGGCAGATCTTCTTATCGTGGGTTTGTGAAGATGCCGAAGCATCTAAAGAATTGTAAAAATAACACCGAATGTGACGCCCTTTTAATTAACAGTGATAGCCAGACTGACACCTACCCAGCCATCTCCGTTCAAGGGGATGGTAATTCGGTTCAACATGAAGCTACCGTTTCCAAAGTAAGTGCTGAGCAAATTTTTTACATGCAACAACGTGGACTCTCAGAACCCGAAGCGATGAGTTTATGCGTCAATGGATTTGTTAACGACTTAATCAGAGAATTTCCCATGGAATATAGTGTTGAACTTAAAAGACTCATTGACCTCGAGATGGAAGGGTCTGTCGGTTAGTTTAAGATTCATTTAAGACCAAGTATGCAAACCATAAATAAACCTTCACTTTCATCCCTTTTCGATGATCAAAATTTATTTTCTTCTTTTGTTGAAGAAAGATCTTGGGAACCAGGTTGGTGTGCCGACTTCAGGATGGAAAACTGGAATCATTTCGAGAACCTACAAAGCTCCGTTGCCAAAGACGAAAATTGGCGTTTTTCACCCAAAAGCAGGTTTAGTCTGTCTGGGGTAAATCAATTAACTAGCGATGTTGATCTCTTATCCTTAAGTTCAAGTGTTGATAGTAAGTCCAGATTCCAAGATCTTAATAAAATGATTTTGGATTTTCCTTCAGAAATTTCTAGGATCATCGATTTGAAAGGTCCCTGTCTTGGTGCCCTTTCAAATTATCATCTGACCTCTGCTCTATTTGATAATGGTTTTTTCTTAAATACTGCCCCTGGAATTGAATCCCCTGAAGTTTTTACCGTTAGGCATAAACTTCCAAAATCTGGAAGCATATCTTTCCGAAAAAATGTGTTAACAATAGCCCCTTTTTCTGAAATTACGGTTATTGAATTTATCGAATCTGACCGTGACTCTAATTCGGGTAACCTCAGCAGTATTTTGCATGCCGAGATTGGTGAAGGTGCAAAATTGAATCGCATTCTAATTCAAGATGCAAAAACAAATGCAACCCTTCACCAATTTGAGAATTTCGTGATAGGGAAAAATGCAATTGTGACCAACACTACAATTCACTTAGGTTCCTCCGAATGCAGAACGGAAATTAAAGGTAATCTCATGGAAGAAGGTGCTGAATTTGAAAACTTTTCCCTTTTTCTGGGTTGCGGAAACCAACTCTTTGACCAAAGAACAATGCAATTCCATGCCGCCCCTAATTGTAGAAGTAATTTAATTTCTAAGAATGCTCTGAATGACCAATCAAAATCCGTTTTTTCTGGTATGATTAAAGTTCTTCCCTCTGCTTCCAATACCAATGCATATCAGACAAACAGAAACCTCTTATTGAGCAATGAGGCTCAAGCAGATTCTCTTCCGGGACTTGAGATTCTTGCAAATGAGGTAAAGTGCAGTCATGGTGCAACTACTTCTAAAATCGATGAGCAAGAGCTTTTTTATCTTCAATCTAGAGGAATTCCGAAAAAATCAGCGGAGAATTTAATTGCCCTTGGTTTTCTTGACGAAATCCTTGCAATGGTTAAAAACGAAGAACTCAATGAGTCGATTCGTCATAAAATAGAATCACGATTCAATAATTCATGAATAGTCCACAGCAAGAAGTTGAGCTTGTGCGAGATGTCAATGCCACTCTCATCCCCCACGGTGAGGAGTTCACTTTGGGAAGAGGTGAAAAAGTAACCATTACACATCGCTTAGGTGGAAATTTCACAGTCATGACTCTACAAGGTATGTACAGAATTGGCTCAAAAGACGCCGATGCCCTTGGCGAACAACAAGAAGTGTCAGCTGTCGACACCAAGTTTCCAGAGGACCAATCCCCGGCAGACGAGAATAAAATTAGAGAAAATCTGAAATCTGTTTTTGACCCTGAAATCCCTGTTAATGTTGTGGATTTAGGCTTGATTTACCGAGTTGAAATTGAACAGAACGAAGAACGCGGCAGAATGGCGTTTATTGATCTTACCCTCACTGCACCGGGTTGCGGAATGGGACCAGTTATCGCAGAAGATGTTAAGTCAAAAACATTAGAACTCCCAGGAATTGATGACGCGGAAGTAGAAATTGTTTGGGACCCACCCTGGAATCAAGATCTTATTTCCGAAGAAGGAAAAATGGAATTGGGCTTAATTTGACCTATTATTCAATTACTTTACCAATCTAATTCCATCTATGAATATGTTTCCACTCAAAATTGCTTTGGGTTCTGACCATGCGGGGTTTTCTTATAAAGAAGAAATTAAATTTTTCCTTAATGAAAAAGGTCATGAAACCAAAGATTTTGGTACTTTCTCTGAGGAATCCTGCCATTATCCTGATTTTGTTACTCCAGCTGCCCATGCTGTTGCAGATGGCACTTGCCATATTGGGATTGTGCTAGGAGGAAGTGGTAATGGAGAGGCAATGGCAGCAAATAAGGTTAAGGGAGTAAGATGTGCTCTTTGTTGGTCTATTGATACAGCTAAGTTAGCGAAAGAACATAATCATGCTAATGTAATATCGATCGGTCAAAGACAAGTTTCCTTAGAACTCGCCAAGGATATGATTGACGCATGGATGTCTTCAACATTCGAAGGTGGTCGGCATGCAGAAAGAATTCAAATGCTAAACTGAAAATTTAATATTAAAAATGAGCGAAGAAAAAAATAAAAAGAGTGATTCCGTCGGGGAACAAATTCAAAGTAGTTTCCTTGAAAGTCGAAAAGTTTTCCTTTGGGGAGAAGTCAGCGATCGGTCCGCAAGAGACCTTACTGAAAAATTGCTTTACTTAGAAAATAGTAACCCAGGTAAAGATATAACCTTTTATATTAACTCCCCTGGAGGTTCTATCACTGCTGGCATGGCAATCTTTGATACGATGCAGTTAATAAGCTCCCCGATCACAGTCGTGGTAACCGGAATGGCTGCAAGTATGGGGTCGATTTTGCTTTGCGGTGCCACAAAAGGACAAAGGTTTTTGTACCCCCATTCTCGTGTATTAATCCACCAACCACTGATTACGGGAAGAATGCAGGCAACCGCAGTAGACATAAACATCCAAGCACAAGAGATGGAGAAATTAAGAGAAGAATTGAATGGTATTCTCGCCAGAACATCGGGTCAACCGCTTGAAAAAATTCAAAAAGATACCGATCGCGATTTTTACCTGAATGCCTCAGAAGCAATTGAGTACGGATTGGCTGACGAAATCGTAAAGCATATCTAGGCTATTCTTTCAGCTTTCCCATTTCTGAGATTGGAATTGCATCAACAACCTTCCAATCTTTTGGATATTCAATACTTGATAAACTTTTCTTAGCGATTTTCTTAAGTTCATCAATTTGAGCATTGGACTTAAGGATTATGAAGGCAGTGACTCGTTGCCCCCAATGATTATCCTCTTCACCCACCACCATGCAATCGGTTACCAGAGAAGTTTCTCGCAGACAATTCTCAACCACTTGAGGGCTAACCATTTCACCACCAGTAATGATACACCGATCTGTACGACCCGTAATCCTGTATCCGGTATCATCCTCAAAAGCACCTAAATCTGGGGTTTCATACCAGTCGTCTTTGGGTATTTTTGATTCTCCAAATCGGTAGCATAGGCTTTTAGATTTTATACTCAAGCGACCTTCTACAATTTTGATTCTGGAATGGGAAAGACAAGTGCCCACCCCAGAACCATGATCAAGAAAACTATCCGAATCCAAAGCTGTAATCATTCCAGCAGTCTCGGTCATTCCATAGCATGGCCAAAGTGGAATACCTGCTTCTCTTGCTTTCATTTCTATAGCAGGTGGTAACTCAGCACCTCCTACAAATATTCCAAGACTAGAACGTAAATTCTTCAAAGCTAGGCTTGAATTCAAAAGAACATACAATTGAGTTGGTACCAATGAAATCCAGCGTTGCTTCAAGATTTCAACCATATCCACTTCAGTAAGATTTTTATAGTCGCCAAATAGTACCGAACCTCCAGTCCGTAAGGCACGCTCAACTTGCATCCAACCTCCTACATGGTTCAGTGGTAAACAACAAAAAGAAGAGTAATTTTCTCTACCTATTCGATCGAGAAGAGCTTCTACTGCACAAGTAATTGTTTCTTCATTATGATAAACCTTTTGGGGAACCCCACTAGTACCACTCGTTCGGAATATTCGACTTTTTGGAACCGTGATTTTTTTAGCTATATCGGCACCCAAAAGTTTGGGGTCTTCTTTTAAAAACTCTACAGAACCATTATCCTCATACATTGAAAGTACTCTCATTGCATAATGAAGACTAGGATTTGAACATTGATTTAAAGAATCAAGGCAACTGAAATTCATTTTCTATTTTTCGAAATAATATTAAAATTTATCCCAAAGTATTTCCAATTCCTCTTTGGATGCACTTGGTACCAGTAGAGGATCAGAATGATGAGACTCAATTTCAAGAGCATTACCAACGAAAATTGACCTATCAACACCGGATACTAGATTTGAAAACCTGCAAACTCTTGAAATAGCTTCAAACCCAAATGGGCTTTCATAGACTGTAGAAACTACAGACTTATTCGCGTTGTGCTTGATGAAATCGATCGTTTCATCCCAATCCTCTAGAAGACTGGGTTTAAGTACAAAAAAGCCGGACCAACCCATATCTAAGAGTTTGCTTGGATTACCTAACTCGAAAATAGATTCATCTAAGGCAATAGGGAAATCATTCTCATCAACCAATTTCAATAATTTATCATCGGGAATACCAGATAAAGGCTGTTCAATAAAATCGAGTTTTGGATTTTCATAAAGTGCATCCATCCACCTGAGCAACTTCTCGTAATTGAGCGATTCGTTCGCATCCAACCTTACACGAGTTGAGACCGGCATTTGGTCAAACCAAGAAGTAATTTTTTTAATCTCTATCTTTACATCTTCTAAACCTATCTTTTTCTTTATGGTGAGGTGAGGTTCATTAATTTCACCGAAATCATGGAACATTTTTGCATACTTAACCTCGGTTTGATGGTTCAAATCTTGATTCCATAGGTCTGATTTCAAACAACTTAATGCGGGTTTTATAAATTTATATCGCTCGATTCTACCTCCCAAAACCCATACTTTAGCCTCATCAATTAAATCACGAAGGGAATGTTTACTAAAACCTGGGACAAAACCAACATCTCCAAAAGTACAGATACCAGATTCACACTTTTCCATAAAGATCAAACCCTCTTTTTCAGCCCATACACCATGGGCAGACTTCGTCGAAGTTTTAAATTTTAGATTGTATCTTTTAAATTCTCGAATTTGGCTCATCGTTTAGACTTGAGAAGTAGAATGCTTTGAAACATATAAACATAGTCAACAAAAGACAAAAGCCTATCATGGATAATGAAATTTACTTAGCGGCCGATGAATTCTTTCTCAAATGCTCTCCATTTGGTCTGACATTTGATGATATTAGTCTCGCTACCCGATACTCTGAGCTTGTACCCAAAGATGTAAGGATTGACACCAGATTATCTGAGGAGATTAGTTTAACCATACCCATTATTTCCTCTGACATGGATACAGTAACAGAATCCGAAATGGCAATCGGTATGGCCTTAAACGGTGGGTTAGGTTTAATTCACTATAATATGTCTAAAAGGCAACAAGTTAAAGAACTTACCAGAGTCAAACACCATGTACATGGCTTAATACAGGACCCAATTACGATTACTGCCGATAAGTTTGTCGGGGATGTTCTCGATCTGATAGAGGAGAAAAATTTTCAGTTCAGAACTTTCCCAATCGTAGATGATAAAGGCAA
>DBVA01000066.1:0-2845 GCA_002308735.1 Opitutia bacterium UBA1276
GAGCAATTCGTCATCTGGAACTGGCAGTGAAATCCCAACCAGATCACTTACCCTCGGTTGTCGCTCTTTGCCAATTCAACTTTGAACAGAAGAACTTGGCTAAAGTTCAATCAATAATCACCAAGGCACTCCGAGAGTTCGATGCGAATGCTACGGTTTATTTCTGGGAGGCTAAACTCAAGCATTCCCAAGGTAATTTAATAGAGGCTTCTGCGTCCATAGAAAAAGCAATTGTCCTTGATCCGAACCAATCGGATTACCATTTCTTAGCCTTGGAAATCCATTTGCAATCCGGAAATAATGCGAACGCAATTGAAAGTTTGGAGCGACTTATCGACTTGTGTCCGGTTAATGGTGAGATTCACCTTAAACTTGCAAAATTACTTACCCATCCCGATGACTTTCATCGAGCAAAGTTACTTTTTGAAATTTCTATTGAACTACTTCCCCAAAAAATCGACCCTCTCCTTTCCCTTGCGAGTTTTCTTTACAGGGGGGCACAATCATCATCTGATGGTACCGTTACTAAGATATCAGATTTAACGGGTTCTAGAAAATACCTGGATAAGGCATTGGAGCTTGATCCAGCATGTCCAGAAGCTCGCTACCAACTGGCCAAAATCGCATTTGATTTAAACGAGTATGAGTCTGCGAAGAACCATTTAAATTTTTGCCTCAATGAATCTTCAGCAAAAGCGGACGCCTATTTCTTACTTGCTGAGATTGATCTTCTTGGTAACGAGGAAGGGAGTGCCATAACTCACTTTCAAAAAGCTACGGAATCAGGTGCCCAAAAAGCAAAAGCTTATTTTCATCTATCAAAAATTCACCTGGGTCACGAGGATTTCTCAAAAGCTAAATTTTGCTGCGAGAAAAGCATCGAGTTTTTCCAAGAGGAAATTGCAATAGACTCAAAGTCCGCCAAATCCTTGATGGAGCAATCTAATTTCTATGAGGCTCGTAACATAGCGGAATCAATTGACGCCAAAAAGAAAGCCTTATCCAAAGTCCACCTCAATCTTTATAAGAGTCTAAGTCTAGGCAAGACTAACGGAAAATATTCTTCTGTTCTTTTACAAGCATTGGAACACAATTCTCGAGAAGCTGAGGTTCATCATGAGGTTGGAGTGTTGGCTATGGAGACAGGTGATAAAATAAAGGCTAAAAAGCATTTCTTACAGGCTCTGGATTCTGATTGGCATTTGTATAAGACGCACAAAGAGCTTGGAATCCTTGAACTTGAGTCAAACGAACAAGAAAAGGCCAAATTACACCTATCAATAGCTCTTGACCTCAATCCAGAGGAAAAGAGCATTCTAAAATTACTATCAAAAATTCAGTGACCATAATATAGCTCACTTGATCATTTGATCCTTTTGATACGCCCAGTAGGAAAAAGGAATGCTGATAAAATAGAGAATTCCAAGAGCAACAAGAAATATCCATGTTTCCTTAATCAAAACCGCAACAGCTAAAGATACGACTATCAAAACGAAAATAGCTTTACTTTTTGAAACGCTGAATCGCATGTTTCTAAATGAAAAAGTAGGTATGCGGGAGACCATCATCAGTGCAATCAAAACAACCCAAATGACTAACCATTGAGGGTGAGACGATAAACTGAAGGTTAGACCAAACCTTGTTAGAATGAAGTCTATTCCCATGGGGATAAGCATCAAACCAGCACCAGCAGGTGCAGGCACTCCTAAAAAATAACTTTTCTTTATCTTTCTTTCAGTCTCTTCCATATGCATCACATTAAATCGGGCGAGGCGAAAAGCATTACAGGCGGAATAAAATAGAAAGGGAATCCAATACCAACCCATTAAGTACTCGTTGCTCTGTCCACTAAGAGTTTCCCTGATCCAAAGATAGGTAATGATTGAAGGGGCAACCCCAAAACTTATGGTATCAGCCAGGCTATCCAACTCTGCTCCAAACCGAGAAAATGCCTTTAGCAATCTTGCCGACAAGCCATCAATCATATCAAAACAAGCCGCCACAATAATGGAAAAAACCGCTTGCTGCCACTCTTGTTCTATTGCAAAGCGAATTCCGGTTAAACCTGAGCAAAGACCGATAGTCGTGAAAATATTTGGAAGTAACTTTGGAAAGGACAAAGCCTTCCCCCCCTCCCCTTTCACTTTAAGTTCTTTAGGCATGAGTAAATTCAGACCAAAGCTTTGTTCCTTCTTGGAGGGATATGCTCCGTTCCATAGGAGCGATTGATTAACCTTTGCCAATCTTCCGCCCAAGATTTTGAATGTGGTTCGGAAATGGCTTTTGCTACGCAATTCTTGGAATCCGTGTAAAAAATGAAAAAATGATTTTCTGATGGGGAATCAGATATATCATTTTGGAACTCAAAGGGAGGTCTTTTAAGAAGCTCGGAAATCAATGGATTATTATGATCACAAGTACTGCAGGAAATCTCAATTGAAATCGGTAACTCAAAAGGACTATTGATTGGTTTAGTTTCGCTCAAGCGAAGCCGTAGTGACTCCAAAAAACGAGTTACTTGTATATGAAACCTTGCACCAACTTGGTAAACATCTGTGAGTACTTCATGACCTTCGGAGGGAAAACGGGCAATTCTAAATGAAAAGTTTCCAGAATTCGGGTCTGGCAAAAAAAGACTCGCGCCGAGACTGGAGGCTTGACGCTCGAGTGTAAGTGGGAATGATAAATCCATACAGAGGGTATGATACACCAGCAAATTCAATGCCATTCGTTAAGCAAAGAATATTATTATTTGCCAATGCTTCTTAGGTTTACATTAACCATTGTCACCTCTTTGTGCTTTACGGGTTGTGGTAAATCTTGGAACCCCGATGAACAATTCCTA
>DBVA01000153.1:0-19255 GCA_002308735.1 Opitutia bacterium UBA1276
TGGTTTCAAATGTCCCAATTTTGGAAAAGTAAAACCCGAGGATTTTGAAGAAATTGGAGATGGTCAGATTCCCATGAATCCAATTTTAAAAGCAGCGGATTCCGCTGGAGTGTTTCACTGCCATATCGAGCAGGATCATTCTCCCTCTCCCCTATCCAGCATGCAGAAAAGTCTCTTACACCTGACCAAGGGATGACACACGTCCAAATCGTTTTTTTTTCTTTTTTTGCCCGCCTCTCCTTGTGGGCAAAATCAAAAATATTTTGCTCATTGTATCGGATGATCTCAAGGCGGATGCCCTTTCTTGTTACGGGAATCCAATCGCCAAAACTCCAAACCTAGATCGTCTCGCAAATGAAGGCATGTTATTTAAATATGCCTATTGCCAAGGAACAGTATGTGCCCCCTCCAGGGCAAGCTTCATGCGAGGAAGATACTATGGAAAGAATGAGATTACATGGGGTGAGCACTTTCAAGATAATGGACTTTCTAGCACTCGAGTTGGAAAGATTTTCCACATGCGTGTACCCGGAGACATCATCGATGGTACCGATGGTGTAGATGTACCACAATGCTGGTCTGAAAAATTTAATATGCAAGGATTAGAAGCTCACACACCCGGAAATTATGCCTGCCTTAATTTAAATATTTTCACCCACGAGCTTCAAGGAAGGGAATCTACTCGGATGCCTAACCGAATGTTCGTGACCGTTGACTACTCCGGTGATGGAAGTGACCAACCGGACTGGAAAGCAGCCACGAAATCGATTGAACTTCTCACTCATTTTGCTTCGGGAGAAAAACCTTTTTTCTTAGCAACTGGACTTGTTCGGCCCCACTACCCGAATGTTGCTCCCGTGCAGTACTTTAAGGAATACCCCCTATCTAAAATATCACTCCCCGTAGTTCCCGATAACGATTGGTCGGACATACCCAAGCTCGGACTTTCCCATTCCAATTCAAAAAGTTTTGGCATCGATCAATACCCGGAGAATCAAAAGCGGATGTGGGCAGGTTATCTGGCCACCGTTACTTTTATGGACGAGCAAGTTGGGAGAATTCTAAAAGCTCTTAAGGAACTTGGACTGGATCAAGAAACTGCAATTTTCTTTACGAGCGATCATGGGTACTTGTTGGGCGAACATCACTTTTGGCAAAAGGGAAACCTCAGGGAAGAAGTTACCCGGGTCCCGTTGATCATTAAAGCTCCGGGTTTCAAACCAGGGCAGACAAAATCTATCGTCGAATTAGTTGACCTATTTCCAACTGCATGCTCTATGCTCAACCTCAACACGCCTTCTTCCGTACAAGGTTTGAGTATTCTTCCGATTCTTAAGAATCCAGAGGAGCAAAGCACCAAGCCCGCCCTATCCTTTGTCCCGAATAGAAAAGGAACTTCCATGCGGACTCCGAAATGGAGTTACATGAAGTACAAAGATGGCTCGGAAGAACTTTATGATATGACCCGTGATCCTCTTCAATTCTCCAACTTGGCAGGATCGAGTAATCATCACAAGGATTTAACAAAGTTACGTCATCGATTCCGTTCCCAAATGAAGCGAATTCAATAATGGTTCAGTTGGTACCCTTAGTTTCAAGCATCTCCCTGGCTACTTGAATAAAGAGATCTGAAAAAGCGTCCACTGTACTTTCGATTGGACGGGAATAACCTCCCCCCATAAAAACCAGTAGCGGAAGGTTCAATTCTTTCCTCCACTTTAAAACCTGCCTATTTCTCTCTCGTAAGCCTTCCCGGGTAAGGCTTAATAAACCCAAGGCATCGGAAGTCAGTCCATCCACCCCTGCCTGATAAAAAATTAGATCGAATGGTATTGCCTTCAGCTTATTCAGTACCTTTTCAAGATTACTTAAATAAAGATCATCTTCGGTATCGTTTTCAAAAGCGATATCCAGGTTACTTACCTTTTTGCGAAAAGGAAAATTATTTCTGCCATGCAAGGAAACCGTAAAAACTCGATCGTCATCCTTGAAAATATCCGCGGTACCATCTCCTTGGTGAACATCAAGATCTAAAATAAGAACTCGATTAATTTCAGGCTGCTGCAGTGCTTTTTCTGCACAGATTGCCAAATCATTAAAGATGCAGTATCCAGCTCCTGCATTACGGAAAGCATGATGGGTTCCACCAGCCATATTCCCGGAAATCGAATGTCCAGAAAGCACTAATCCTAAGGCGTCCAGTGCTCCCCCAGTCAAGCGTAAGGTACGCTCAACAATTGCATCTTTCCATGGGCGTAGACCAATACGCCGAATCTCACTTTCATCTAAATTTCCAGATAGAAATCTCTGAACATATTTTTCATCATGAACCAGTAACAAATCATTTACGTTTGCCAAACAAGGTTTTCGCCACCCGATGATTTTTTTTTCATCCAGTTCCAGAAGCTTTTTTCGTAACTTCGAATATCGACTTACTGGAAACCTTGCACTTGGATCCAAGCCGGTTGAATAAATCTCATCATAAAACAGATTAAAATGGGTATCTGGCATGAATTTAGCAGAACTCTTTGTTAAAATTATGCAGTTCAATATATTATAAAGAGTGAGTTTTCAAAATGCTTTTCTTGGATCGCTGGTGGCGGATGCGATCTCGATGCCTGTTCATTGGTATTACAATGTCCATGCCCTCGATCAGGACTATGGGGAGATTGCTGGATACCTAGCTCCTAAGAATCCCCATCCAGACAGTATACTTTGGAGATCAGAGTACAAACCAGTGGGTTCTAATGCTGACATCCTGCATGGGCAGAAAAAGTTTTGGGGTCAACGAAATATTCACTACCATCAACACCTGCAAGCGGGTGAGAATACTTTGAACCTACAATTAGCCGCCGAACTCTACCGTCATATTATTCTAGCCGGGGATTTCAGGGTAGAGGATTGGTTGCAGAGATATGTTCAGGTTATGCTCACCCCTGGTTGGCACAACGATACCTATGCGGAGGAATACCACCGGTCTTTTTTCTCCCATTATTCGGCGGGAAAGTCCCTATTGTCATGTGGCACAAGTGATCACCATATCGGTGCTCTAAGTATGATTCCTGCTTTGCTTGCCGGTCTTGAAGCGGTTGGACAAACTGAAAATGCTTACCAGATGGAATGCGTCCTTGCCTTGGTGCGCACCACCCATGACCATCCCGCATCCCTTCGTGCTGCTACCGATCTTACCCGAATCCTTATCCATCTGTCCAATGGTTCGGAAATTCGTGAAAGTTTTTCCGAGCTTTCTCTCCCCGGGGTTTCGTTAAAGAAACTGCGAAAATGGGAGCAGCTTGAAGACCGGACTGTGGTAGGGAACAAAATTAGCCCTGCCTGTTATTTACCCGAATCTTTTTTAGCCTCCTTATATTTCGTTTGGAAATACCACGATGATTTTTCTCAGGCGGTTATTTCTAACGCCAAAGTGGGAGGTGACAATTGTCACAGAGGAGTCGTAATTGGTTCCATAGTAGCCACACAGACTGGCATACCAAACTCCTTACTTCGTGGCTTGAAAACGATGGAAAAATTACGCTGCGATGTACAGTTACTATCCAAACCTCAACTTCTAAAAAGAAGTAGCTGACCCTCATCTTTTCTCCTTTTTTTGCGGGACGGTGGTTTTTTAGAGCCATGATCCTTTAATGTTTGCTGGGTGGCCTTTTTCCCTCCGGTACTTTTTCGAATACTGTAAATTCGATCTTTCATTTGTTTGGAGCGATCTGACAGTGATACTATTGGAGATGTATACCCTTTGATCTTGCTATTTTCTGATTTTGCGATTTCTGTCACGGTTTGGCCCGCCAACTCTGGAACCCAATTTTTAACGAAATATCCATTCGGATCCTGATCCATGAATTGCTTTGTCGGGCTATATACACGCAGGGTATTGAACCCGATCACCCCAGCTTGCATTTGTAACTGGGAAAGGTGAATACCAGGCTCATAATCAAGGAATAAATTAGCCAATGGTTGGTGTATTTTTCTCCACGATAAATGTAGACCAAAACAAGCAAAGCTTACCACCATGGCCCGCATCCTAAAATTTAAAAAACCCGTTTCTGCTAGGCAGCGCATGCAGGCGTCCACCATAGGAAATCCAGTTTCCCCCTTTACCCAAGCTTCGAGCAACTCATCGCTCTCTTCATATTCAATTTTATCAAAAGCAGGATTCAGGGTACGAACTTCCAATTCGGGAAAAGCTTCCAAACGCTGGATAAAATGATCTCTCCAATATAACCTAGACTGAAAAGCACGCAGACTCCTTAGCCATCCGGATTGGGTTCCAGATTTCTTAATTTCAGAAATTCGTTTGTCTAAAGCATGAAATACCGAGCGTAAACTAATCGTACCCCAAGCTAGATGGGGGGATAACCTAGATCCGTGAGTGAAAGCTAGATTGGGAGAAGAAATTCCCCCTGAATAACCAAGTGCCCGATCTTCGAGAAAGCTTTCAACCGTTTTCCAAGCATTCGATTCATTCACTTTCTGAGTAGCAGATGGAAATCCACAACGGGTAAATTTTGAAAAACGGGAGACCAACTCTTTCCAGGTGGATACTCTATTGAAAATATTATTCTGCTTCGGCTTGGAAAAATCTAAAGGAATGGGCAGTGGATCTTGTAAGCGATAATCCTTTTGTCGTAATTTCACTCTTCGCAGGTCCGCATTTCCTCCCCTCAGAACTGAACTCGCATTTAATTCAATCCACTTAATCCCTTTTTGAGTGCACCAATTGGCGACTTTTCTGTCCCGTGCAAAGGAGACTAGATTTCCAGTCTCTTGATGAGAATATAAAACCTTGAAATTAAATTTTTGAAAGATTCCATCCAGGACTTCGATAATCTCACCATATTCTTCACACAGCCCAGAGTTTCGTTTTCTTAAACTCTGACAAATTCCACTCAACCCTTGCCACTGTGCCTGCAAATGAAAAACCGAATAATCAGAATGATTGACAATTTCCGGTTCCCAACAAAAGAAAGGCAACAACTCGGAGCACTGTTCAGAACCCATACTTAGGCATTCATTGTCCGAAAGTCTAAAGTCTCTCTTTATCCACCAAACACCTTTCATTTTTTATTCACCCTCTTTGCCACCATTCGACATTTTACAGAACAATATACCACTTGATCCCATTGTCCCCGTGATTTCCATTTTTTTCGATTTTCAAAAGGGCGCACACAAACTGGACAAATCTTTGACTCTCGGTATTTTATACTCTTTTTCACTAATAGTTCCAAAAGGAGACAAAGAAAACAAGGGTCCAAGTGATGCTTCGAAGCAGATTTCCCCTAAGTAAGGATTTAATATCACCATCTACTTTTCCATTCAAAGACAGTTTTTTGTGAAGAGGTGCGGAATGTAAGAAGGTGACCATCCAAGCCAAAAGCACTCCAGCTAATCGAAACCATTCCGATTCGGTGCCGACGAAAAAACAAGAACTTACCGTCTCCAGTACCTGCATGATCATTAAAGGAAGAACGAAATAGGAAATTCTTCCGCAATAACAAGTATGCCACTCCTGGAAACTTTTAGGTTCAAGAAAAAGAAATGACGGATAGACGATTACTTGAACAATCCATATAACCACAAACATGGCAAAATCGATCGCCAAGGCATGTTCATGAATAGTTTCCAAAAAAAAGATCATTTTGGAGCGAGTTCCGTTGGTTTTTTCTCTATGATCACTAGATTCAATCATCGACTTATAAGAATGACAAATTCCCTCTTATCCAAAACAGCATTCATAATTTTTTTTATTATGTTCTTGAGTGGATGCTCGAATCCAAACAGCGAGAATAAATCTTCAACGCCTGCAGAGCAGACTTCACCGGAATCTTCTTTTAAAATTTTAATTTTAGGAGATTCCCTGACCGAGGGATTTGGAATCACGGAACAAGAAGCCTATCCCTATTTACTGGAAAATTTATTGAATTCAGAACTCTCCCCGCAAACCGGAAAAACTTATCAAGTAATAAATGGAGGCATTAGTGGAGCAACAAGTAGTGGTGGAGTCTCCCGGATCGATTGGTTTATCAAGGCAAATCCTGACTTCCTCGTGCTTGCTCTTGGAGGAAATGATGGTCTACGGGGAATCCCAATCGAAGAAATCAAAAAAAATCTTTCTACGATTCTTAAGACCGCAGGGGAACAAAAAATTCCAACCTTGCTTGCAGGCATGAAAATTCCCCCTAATTATGGCCTTTCCTATACCCAGAAATTTTCCAAAATGTTCCCTGAACTGTCCAAAGAGCATCAGATTCCACTTATCCCTTTTCTCCTCAGCGGAGTCGGAGGGGTTCCTGAAATGAACTTACCTGATCGGATTCACCCAAATCCTGAAGGTCATCAAGTCATTGCTAAAACGGTCTATTCCGTTCTCGTTGATGTCCTGCATAAAATTTCATGAATACCATTATTTCACTTCACAAGATTTCAAAAACCTATTTTCAAGGAACCCAGAGAATCGAAGTTCTTTATGGACTGAATCTAGATGTTAAAAGTTCTGAAGCTGTTGCGATTCTTGGTCAAAGTGGGACCGGTAAGTCCACCCTACTCTCTTTGCTTGCTGGTCTTGATGTCCCTGATTTTGGGACCATCTCAGTTAATAAGCAGGATCTGTCCAAACTCTCCCAAGATAAACTGAGTCAATTTCGGGCAAAAAATCTCGGAGTCATTTTTCAACAATATCACTTAATGAGTAACCTGACTGCTTTGGAAAATGTCGGCATCCCCCTCGAGCTTCAAAAAGTAAATGATTTTCAATCTGAAGCCCTAGAAGCTTTGAAAATGGTTGGACTATCTCACCGGATCTCGCATTTTCCTTCCCAGCTTTCCGGAGGTGAATGTCAAAGAGTCGCGATTGCCCGAGCTATTGTGGGCAAACCCAAACTCATACTCGCCGATGAGCCATCTGGGAACCTGGACGATAAAACAGGGAAGGAAGTCATGGATCTTCTCTTTAAACTTTGCAAGGAACAGGAGCAGACTTTGATTCTGGTAACTCACAACCATGACCTTGCTCAAAATTGCGACCGCACACTTGTCCTCAAGGATGGCAAACTCGGGCCCCATAAGTAATGGGTTTCGTCATCCGCAACGCTTGGCGAGAAATCCGTAACAATCGCCCCTTTTGTATCTTTTATGTGATCAATCTTTCCCTCGGGTTGGTTGGGTTCATCAGTGTCGATTCCTTTAAATACAGCTTGGAAGAAAAAGTTGTGGCTGAATCCAAGCAACTGCTTGGGGCGGACCTGGCAATTCGGGCTAGAAGAATCATTTCAGAAGAAGAGCTTGCGGTTACCCGTACAGGTTTGCCTTCGGGAACGAAAGAAATCGAAGTGGTCGATTTTTTCTCTATGGTCGCGGGCCCATCTGGACGGAGTCGTTTGGTCAAAATTATTGCGATGGAGAAAGGATTTCCATTCCACGGGAAATTCGTTACCTCCTTAGCGGGAGAAATTAGGGGAGAGGACGACTCCCTACTGCATGAAAAACCATTGGTTTGGATCTATCCAGAGTTGCGAAGCCAGTTGGAAATCGACTTGGGGGAGGAATTGAAGATTGGTAAAAAAATCTTCCGGGTTTCTGATCTAATCAAGGATGAAACCGCCTTGAGTTTTCAAGCGGCTGAATTAGCACCCAAAGTTTTCATAAGTAAAAATTTTTTAGAAGAAACCCAGTTACTCACTCAAGGAAACACTGCTTTTCGCAATCACTTATTCCTCCTGCCAAAGGGACAGGACTCCGAGGCCCTTGCTGGCAGCCTTTCATTGGCTCTTAAATCACCCGATATACGAGTCTATTCTCATCAACGCGTGGGAAATCGAGCCAGTCGCTTGCTCCGATACCTTTCAGATTTTCTGGGACTTGTATCCATGGTCGCCCTCTTTCTTGCCTCCCTGGGAAGTGGATACCTTTATCAGGGGTTCGTCAATCAACGCATGAACGATGTCGCAATTCTTGTTTGTATGGGAGCTGAAAAAGGAACCGCAATCCGAACCTACCTCATGCAGTTGTCAATTTTGGGAATCGCCGCCGCCTTGCCCACAATTTTCATTTGTTTTTTTATCATTCCTTTGCTTTCCACGGTTTTAAGCGAATTCGTACCCATTGCCCTTGAGGCATCGCTCCAACCACAAAGCATAGTTCTAGCCTTGCTGGTTGCTATTTGCGGGGGCTGGTTCCTGGCCCTTCCGAGCTTGTGGAAAATCCGGCTCCTTCGACCAGCTGAATTATTTCGTGAATCAACCCGCCCTGGTGACCGCTCTTTAAAATCCTCTTTAATCTTCGCAATTCCAGGCATTCTCGCCTTTTGGGGAATTTGTCTTTTTCAATCCAACTCATGGAAATTGGCGAATTATTTCTTCCTTTCCCTTCTAATTAGCGTGGTCGTTCTCTACCTGATTGGGATTTCTTCCCTTTGGATCTTGGATCGCTTCTTTCGGAAATCCCCGCTCAACCTACGCCTAGCAACCCGATCTTTATCTAGGAACCGGGCGAGTACAGTAACTGGGTTTCTAGCACTCGGAACCGGTGTCTTACTCCTCAATATCATTCCTCAGTTTCAATACAGCTTGGATCAGGAAATCGGATCGACCGGGGATTCTGGCAAGTTGCCTAAACTCTTTCTCTTCGACCTCCAAGAAGACCACTTACCAGAATTGCTCACTACCCTGGAGAACCAAGGTAAACCAATTCAAAACCTGACCCCTTGGGTCCGGGGGAAATTAATCTCGATCAAAGGGAAGAAATATGAGGAGCTTAAAGAGACCGATCGTGAATATGAAAATCCCCGTGAACAAAGGAGAAACAGTTTTCGTAATCGTGGCTTCAACCTCAGTTATCGAGATCATTTACTGGAAAGTGAGGAAATCATAAGTGGAAGAATGGTCCGAATGAATTACGATGCGAATGCATCTCTCCCCGTCGAAGTTTCCCTGGAACATAAGTATGCTGAGTCCCTCGATCTAGACCTGGGAGATTCCATGCAAATTGAAGTGGGCGGGGTACCAATCGATGCTCAAGTCGTGAATTTGCGCCGTGTAAAGTGGACCAGTTTTCAGCCTAACTTTTTTGTCCAGATGCAACCGGGCGTCCTTGAAACGGCACCTAAGACATTTGTGGCGACGCTCAATGATTTGTCTAAAAAAGAAAAAGAGGACATTCAAAACTTATTGGTGCGGGAATTTCCAACCGTCTCGATCGTTGATGTTGAGCGAACCGGGCGAAAGGTATTGGAAATCATCTCCCAAATGACTTGGGCCCTGCAAGTCATGGCCGGACTTTCGATTCTCGCTGGCATTATTGTGCTGTATTCACTTGCCCGCGAAAAAGCTCGGCAACAGAGGTGGGAAATTAATTTGCTTAAAGTATTGGGGGCTTCTTTTACCGACCTCAAGATGCAGGTAAGAATTGAATTTGGCCTGCTTGCCCTTTCCGCCTCAGTACTGGGGATTTCCCTGAGTATGAGTACTAGTTATTTGCTAGCCGAAAAAGTATTTGACCGAGTCTGGAGTTTTCACATCGCCCTTCCCTTAACGATTATACTCGGGGTCGTATTTCTTTCGATCTTGGTCAGTGAAATTGCAACTCGAAGTGTTTTGAAAGAAAAGCCTTCAAGCCTTTTAAACTGATAATGTCGTTTAACATAGCTTTCGTGAATAAGAAATCAGTTTATTTATTGCACGAATTTCAAGTTCAATTCTTTGATTGTGGATTCCATTATTAGGATGAAACCTGAGAGAACTCAAGCTTCTGAGAAATTGATCCACAAAAATATCACACCTTTGATCCCCTCTCTCTCTGCATTTTGACATAGCTTGGAAAACCTTCTCCTAGACTCAACCCCCTAATCGAGCCCTTTCAGGTGATTTTAATAAATAAACTAATCCGCTAAAGACTCTCGTACACAAACTAACTCTGCACCCGTTCTCAGTACCATTGAACGATTCAAAACAGCATATCCATAGATTCGGCCATTGATGGTCAAATCGTTTTGGGCCAAAATCTCTTTCCCGCCTTGATCGTCTAAAATGATAGAGCTTCCTTCTTTAGTAAAAAAATAAACCCTGCCTGGGGCATGAAGTGGGGATGCCCAGCACGATCCAGGAAGGCGAAGATCCCACTTTTTTTTCCCATCCTCTAAATCATGGCATGTGGCAACTCCCGCCCGGTTGACCAAATAAAGCAGATTTCCTGTGCTTAAGGGCGAACCAAAACTACAAGTCGCATCCTCCGCGACCCACAAGATCGAAGCCTCTTTTTCATCTGCTTGATTTCTTTTCAATGCCATGGTCTGATTAGGTTTTGAGGATCCCACGATCACTTTATCATTGGAAACCGTAGGTGAAGCTACGGTGTTACCTTCAATTCCTTCCTTACTCCAAATTTTCTGACCTGTTTTAAAATCAAAGCATTCAACCACACCATTTGAACTAATATAGAGGTTTTCTTGATCATCTTTGCTTTCAAGTGTAGGAGAACTCCAAGAAACCCTTTCAGGTCGCTCAACCTTCCAACGATTTTCTCCAGTTTTTTTATTAATGCTCAGTAAATAAGAGGGTCCGGCATGATCCACGAGTAAACCAATACTATCCCTCGATTGCGTAAGGGAACCTCCAATTCCATGATTCCCCAACATTGGACCATACTCTTCAGTCAAGGAACGCTTCCATAAAACTTCGCCATCGTGGTCCAAAGCTATCAACAGACCGCTCTCAAAGAAGGCATACACCCCAAATTCATCCGTAACTGGACTCGGGGCAGCCTGCGATACATATTGGGATCTTTTTATTTTGACTGGAGAATTAAATGTTTTCTTCCATTGAAGGGTGCCACTGGATAAATCATGGCAACGAATGATTAATTTTTCACTCTCGTCCCCGAGGGTGGATGTCGAATAAATATTGGTACCGTAGATGACTGGAGTGGATTGCCCGTACCCTTCAAGGTCAACCCGCCAAGCTAAATTTTTTTCGTCGGACCATTCCATCGGAAGTCCGATTTCCTTGGTCTGACTGTTACCCTCTCCTCTAAAACCGCCCCAATTGGAAGATTTTGATTTTTTTTGCTTATCACTACTCTTGGGCAAAGCTTTTATTTCGGGGTTAAAATTCAATATTTCAATGGAATTCAAGTGACCGTCCCATGTTGCACCTCCAATGAAAAGGGCTTTGTGCGAGTTCAAGGGAACCACTCTGTGAAAGAATCGCTTATCCTTTACTTTTGATTCGGTCGCAATCCAAGTGAAATTCGATTCTTCGAATATCCTTGGCTGGTAACTGAAAGGACTAACCAGTAATTTCCCACTGATTTCTGTCGAAGCACTTCCAAAGGCCTTAATTCTATTTGTTCCGGGAAAATCTGGTACTTCTTCCCACTTCATTGGATTTAGATTCAGGCGATGTACTGCATTGGAAGTACCTTCATTATTAAGTCCCCCGATCACATAGACATAATCTCCAACCACCGCGGCTGAGTTTGCTCTTACCGTCCATTTAGTTTTGGGTAATTTTTTCCATTTTATTCCTTTTTTAGTAATTTTCCCGACCAAACCGTAATGAGGCCAATTCACTCCTTTACCGTTCTCCATGTGCCACCCTCCGAGTACATACAGCTTATCTTTGTGCACTACCATTTCGTGAGAGGATCTTGGCTGAGGTAATGGAGTAGACTTGATCCACTTTTTCGATTTCACATCGAAATAAGAAACCTCAGAAAGTGAACTCAGGTTGGATTCCGAATCTTCCTCATTCGTGGCTTGCGAGCCGCCAGCAATAAAGATTTTACCCTTGTGTGCTGCCATACCGAAACCCTGTAAGGGTTGGTTAAAGGGTAGGTTCTCCCATTGACCAGGCTGATCTAAATTAATCCTAACGAAACTTTTAGAATGAGTTTTTTTGGAGTAAACATGCGCTTCACCGACATGACCTCCATATACATACAAAAAACTACCATCTCTGCATGCTCCAAAGCTCGTAACCGCTTCAGGAAGCTTAAGTTTTTTTAATCTCTCTTCTCTGGATTCGACTGCTTCCAAGCCACTCAATGAGATAGCACTTAGAAAAAGCAGAGATTGTAATAATAAAAAGGGATTCGTTTTATTCATAAAATTTTTCAAAAAGATAAAATGCAGGATGTAATCATATCGAAGAGGGATGATCAAAAAAATCCATTTATTTACGAAGTAATTTTTTGAGGGCCTTATAGTTTAACGAAAGATCCATCTGAAATAGGATAATTCTTTTGGGACGACTTCCCAAATAACAAAGAAAGGATATCCGCTCCCGTAATATAAATTGGGAATCTTATCTTTGGTTGGCAGTCGGGGGTCGGGAAGTCATGACCTAATTCATTCGGGTACAAAACCTGAAGAACTAATCTCATTTGATTTTCAAAATAAAGTACAATGGAGTCACCACCTATCATGGAGCCAATGGGAATTGTATACTCATCAAGATTCCGGCAGTCGGGGCCTGATACAACCAATGGTAGTTGAATCTGAAGAAAGGGTTGATTGGGCTAAAGCTCAATTGGAACTTATCAAAATCGTAAGTTTAGAAAATTATTTATCTCAAAAAATAAGGGAAAAAGCATAATCCCCAACTCTTTCGGTTGCACAATGGCAAGCGAATGCTGATGATTCATCGTTGAATTACTTTGATGAAAAACAGCACACAAAGAAAAAAACAATTCTATCCAGTCAGTGCTGGGTTGAAAGAATATTTGAATCATTACAAGCGTGAAATGCGTTTGCCGGTCAAATATGAAAATTTGCTTCAGAGCGTGGACTCTTACCCTCTGATCAATGAAAAAAATGAAGATACGCTTTGGCAAACCATGGTTTATGACCAACACTATGGAAAGGATATCTTCGAAGGTCTTAAGCAAATTTATGTTCTTTTGCGCTCTGGTGGGGATAAGAAAATCTTACCTAATTTGTATGTGGATCGAGTTGACTATTGTACTTTCGGAAACACCAAGCCCTTTCGGATCCGGATCGTCAATCAGTACAATGACAACCATGATTATTTCTATGTAAAAAAAGCGGACGCCTCGCGAATATATGGGTTAGAGCTTGAACAACTTCTTTCTCCAAACGAGATTAATTTTCATGTCGATCGGGATTCCCTGGTTGAAGAACATATCATTGGGGTGCCAGGTGATGATTTTATCGAGAACTACCTGGAAAGGGATGACCTCAACGAAGTCCGGCTAGCCAAAGAATTTATCAAGTTTAATGAACGCTGCTTTGTACGTTTACTTGGCGATATGAGAGCCTACAACTATGTGGTAGAAATGACTCCCGACTTCGAGCATAATCAATACCGGGTTCGAGCGATCGACTTCGATCAACAATGCTATGAGGGACGGAAGTCCTTTTATTTGCCCCAGTTCTTCAAGAATAACCTCCCAGTAGTAAAACTTTGCAGTCGCTTGATAAACCTCGAAACGAGCCACCAGTACCAAAGGGAGGAGCGCACCTTGATTAAGCGCCGGTTCAATGTAGCCCCAACTCGAATAACCAAGCTGCGAGAATGTATGTGTAAGGATCAGATTTCGAGCGATGAAAAACTACTTGCACTTCGCAAAGAACTTTCGCGGATGCATCAAGACTCTAGGTTCGAGCAATGCCTAACCATGGGAGAACTTACCTTTTTAAACATTGCGGTATCCTTAGACCTCACTAATGAAGTCCCGGCCAAGTTTCTTTAAATTCTTGCTAGTATTCCTCGTAGTTGGACCAGCAAGATTGATAGCTGGTCCAGACTCGATCAAAGAACAAGTCATCCTTCTTCACGGCCTTTCCAGAACTGCCAAGTCCATGAATAAACTAGAAACCTACTTGGAGAAGAAAAATTTTCAGGTTTTTAATTTAAGTTATCCGTTCAGAAAATTTAAAATTGAAAGACCCTGAAGAATTCATTTGGTGAGAAAATTTTGGCATTTCGATAAGTTTAGCTTGTCCTCGTTGGGATTGAATTTCACTCTTGCCATAAATCATATATGCCAATGAAAAAAATTATTTTTGCCTTATGCTTTCATTTCTTGATGTCCGGTCTGGTGGCCAAACCAGACAAGCCTAACATTATCTACCTCATGTGTGACGAGCTTGCTTATTACGAGCTCTCGCACATGGGAAATTACAAAATCAAAACTCCAAACATTGATCGCTTTGCACGGGAGGGACTCCGATTCACCAGTGCAATGGCCGCATCTCCAGTGTGTGCTCCGCTACGGTGTAACTTAATGACTGGTAAGCATGCCGGACATGCCTCGGTCCGGAGGAACGATGGTGGAACTCCGCTCCGGGAAGACGAAGTGACCATTGCTAGCCTACTCAAAGAAAGGGGATATGCCACCGGAGGCTTTGGAAAATGGGGATGCGGGGGAAGGGATTCCACGGGTGTCCCTGAAAAACATGGCTTTGATGAATTTTTTGGCTACTACGATCAAGTTCACGCCCATACTTTCTACCCTCCTTATTTGATTCGGAACAGTGAAGAAGTCCCCTTGCCCGGAAATGACGGGGGTCGCTCCGGACAAAGCTATTCTCATTATCGAATTTTTGAGGAAGCGGTTCGTTTTATCAAAGAAAATAAAAGGAAGCCGTTTTTCTGCTACCTGCCTTTTACTCCGCCTCATGGAATGTTTGATATTCCTGCCAGTGACCCGGCATGGAAACTTTACGAAAAGGAAGCTTGGATCCAAGACCCAAGTATTCCACAAGATGCGAAGAATTATGCGGTCATGGTTTCCATGATCGATCGACAGGTTGGGGAACTAATGAGCCTGCTTAAAACACTCGGGCTCGAACAACTTACCGCTTTTTTCTTTACCGGTGACAATGGTGGACAAGATCGGTTCAAGAGCGAAAAATATCCGAGGGGATTCTTCGGTCCCAATCTTTGTCCCAGCACCGGAGTTGAATTTAGAGGGGGTAAAGGGAATCTTTATGAAGGTGGACTACGGATTCCCTATCTTGTTCGGTGGCCCGGACATATAACCGCCGGTAAAGTCAGCGATCTTCTCTTCTACCAACCCGATGTCCTCCCCACTCTCTCAGAAATCTGTGGGGCCGATATTCCTGAAGATGTGGATGGTATTTCTATTGTACCCACTCTTCTTGGTGAAGAAATATCTGGTCGTCTCCAACTTACTCATAAAATGTTTTATTGGGAATATGGCTCTCAAGTAGCAGTTCGTAATCACTATTGGAAGGCAATAAAAACAAACAAGGGAAAGCAATCCGCATGGGCCCTCTACGACTTAAAAAATGATCCGGGAGAGTCCACCGATATTGCCCGTTCCCAACCCGCAATTCTAGCCAATATGATTGAATTTGCTGAATTCTCTCACGAACCAGCTCAACCCGGTACTTTCCTTGATCCAACTAGAGCCCGTCATAATCGTGATCGCCAAGCCAAGTTTGGCTTTTCCAAAAATGCGTTTAACAAATGGAAGAAATAAATCTTTTCTTAACTTTTTTGGCTATCTTACAACCTTGCCTATTCAAAAGTTTTGTATATTCAATATGTGAGGATGGAAAATAAAAAAGCACTTAAATCGGTTGCCGAATGGAAAGAATTGGTTGCGGAATTTCAACATCCGCACCTTGGGCGGGCTATTTGGCAAATTGTAAACACTCTCGGTTCAGTTCTAGCAATCTGGATTGCACTCTATTTTACCCTTGGAATTTCTTGGTGGCTGACCATCGGGCTATCTGCTCTGGCAGGCTTATTTTTGGTTCGTTCCTTTATTATTTTTCATGACTGTGGACATGGTTCTTTTTTTAAGTCTAAAAAAGCAAATGATATTTTGGGCTTCATTTCCGGCTTAAGTGTTTTCACTCCTTATCATCATTGGAAATGGGAACATGCCAGGCATCACGCTACCAATGGTGATTTAGATCGCCGTGGCATTGGAGATATTTGGACCTTAACGGTCCGGGAATACCTGACTTCTTCCAGGATGACCCGTTTCAATTACCGACTCGTCCGAAATCCATTTATCCTGTTTGTTTTTGCACCCCTTTTCCTGTTTTTAGTACTGGAGCGTTTTCCCTCGAAGAAGGCCAAACCACGGGCAAGGCGTTCCGTCTATGTCATGAATCTTGCCATCGTAATTTGGTGTGTGAGCATGGGATCGATTTTTGGCTTCCTTCCATTTTTAGTCATTCAAGTTATTATGATGGGAGTAGCTGGAACCTGTGGAATCTGGCTTTTCTATGTTCAGCATCAATTTGAAGATACCTATTGGGCCCAAAGCGAGGAGTGGGATTTTACTGCGGCTGCGATGGAAGGAAGTAGCTACTACAAATTACCCAAAATCCTTCAATGGTTCTCGGGTAACATTGGTTTTCATCATATTCATCATCTCAATGCAATGATTCCAAATTACAATTTGGAACGCTGCCATAAATCAGATCCTTTCTTCGAGGTCGCTCCTGAACTCAATATTCTAAGCAGTTTAAAATCGATTAATTATCGTTTATGGGACGAAGATGATAGTAAAATGATTGGTTTTCGCGAGTTGAAGCGTAAACTCGCTATGAATGATCTGGGTCAGGCTGCCTGAAGTTCGAAATCACTCCTGTTAACCAGTTAGTCGTCGAAGCATAAGTAGACGAAATTCCATCGCTTGATTACCAGGGATTTTAGTGGCCCGTAATTTGAGTTCGCCCTTCCCTTTCACTAATTTCATGGTTCCCATTTTCATGGGGCGAAAATCCTTGTAGTAGGACTCACTTCGAGGAGAGCGATCCTCCTTCATCCCAATAAGAGGAGGATTATTTGGCGTTGTAATCGTTGCAACCACAGACTTTCCATTCAAGGAAAGTTCAATTTCAGCCCCCAAATCTTTTTCCGGACAAGTGTACCAAAGCTCCACCTCATAGTTTCCAGACTTGCCTACTTCCACATCCCAGGAAATAAAATCCTCCTCGTTCTTCCAGTTTAAAAAATGACTACAATTCGGAAACTTGTTCGACCTCGTAATCTCCCCATGTGCGATTGCATCCCGGGCCGGAATCTGAGTCCAAGAAACCTCGGGATGACCGATCACGAAAGGCCGGTTATCCTCCCCCTCCTTATCCAAAACCTTACTCTGAAAGAAATCCTTTCTCTTTTGCAGCCGTTCCGCGACTTTTGGAAATTCTTTGCTTACGTCCACCCGTTGACCGGGATCCTTGACCATATCGAAAAGCCTTCCCTTATAACCAAGTCGAAAACGAGCTTCTCGCACTCCCACTTTTCCCTTCCAGGTGGAAATCAAGGTCCTGGTCTTCCATCCATTGACATTTCCCAAAAGGAGTGGCTTCAAACTTTTCCCATCGATAAATTTACTTACTTTCTCCTTTACCCCTGCGAGTTCGCACAGGGTTGGCATTAAATCCCGAACCGAGGCAATTTGCCTCACTTTCGTGCCCGGCTTGATTCCATTGGGCCACTTGATCAAAAGCGGGGAACGGGTACCTCCCTCCTCGGTCGATCCCTTCCTGCCCTCCATATCCCCATTCCAGCGGTTCCCATTGGGACCATTATCGTGGAAAAAGGCGACGATCGTGTCCTCCGTTACTTCTAATTGATCCAATTTCTTCAGCAGACGCCCCACATTCCAGTCAATGTTTTCACACATTGCAAGTGCGGCTAGGAGATGCAATCGATCCTCCTTTTGGGGATTCCGGTTTCGCATCATCTCCTCCAGTTTCCTGTCTTTAAACTTTTTCCACCAACGATCGGGTACTTGCATCGGACTATGAGGAGTGTTGTAAGGAATATAAACAAAGAAAGGTTTATCTTTTTTTACCGAGCTTTCAATAAAGCCCATCGCTTCCGAAGTGAAATCATCCACGCAGAATCCCTTTCCCTGTACGAGTTTTCCATTTCTCTCCATCAGGGCATCATAGTAATGCCCCCAATGCCCTGAACAGAAACCGTAGAAATAATCAAAACCACGACCCAGTGGATGGTAGGGATATTGCATTCCATTATGCCATTTACCAAAGGCTCCAGTTGCGTACCCAGCTTTTTGGAAAAGATCCGCAACCGTGGTTTCATCAAGGTCCATCCTTTCCCCCCCTGCCGAGGTGCTGTAGACACCGCTGCGTACATGATGCCTTCCGGTCAGGAATTCCGCCCGCGTTGGGGAACATACCGGACAGACATAGAAGCGATCAAACGAAGCACCATCCTTGCCCAGCGAGTCAATATTGGGAGTGGACAAATTGGTGTTTCCATTGAGGCTCAAGTCGCCCCAGCCCTGATCATCGGTCAAAAAGACCACCACATTTGACTTGGCAAAAAGTCCAACGCTAAAAATCAGGGAGAATACGGATAATAGAAATAAACGAGTCATTTAAATTACAGGGTCTTAATTACTGCATAATAACATCCCAGTTCCCCCTCGGGGACGCTGAAAAAAGGAGCCAATTCATGCTTCCCTTTGGTTAACCTGGCTTCAAAAATAATGGACTTTGCTCCGTCTGTAACCGGTTTGGTCTGTAAAGCCTTTCCGTTTATCCGCAGGGTAACAGATTTCGCACCAATGGACTGTCCGACCTGAGCCCGGAAAGCCTTGCTTGCCCCGGGCACATCTGCCCCGGCAACCAGTTCTTCATTAATCACTTTCCCCGATTCTGCCGGCCAGCGCATCACTTCAATTTGATATTTCCCGGTCTTCAAGACCTTCAAGGCCCAGTGCCCTTCATGTTTGGCATCTTTTCCCTTCCGCAAAGGATATTTACTCCGGTTGTGGCCCTGATTCCAGGGTGTGGGTCCTCCGATCCAATCGTGACTGGTAAGGCTGACCACGGGATGATTCTCGTGCCCTACATGCAATTCGGTAGTTTCCGCAAAAGTAGGCTCCAATTCCGACCACCATTGATTGTAAAAAGCCTGCATTTTGGCGACCCGATCAGGATGCTGGGCAGCCAGATTCTTTTCCTGTCCTGGATCCGCCTTGATATCGTAAAGTTCATTCTGATTCACCAGTCTCCAGCCTTGACTCATCACCGATGATTTTCTCCACTTGACTGGATCTTTTACCCGTTGGGAATCTGTAATCAACATCCGGTCCGGCCAATCTGCCTTGCTTTTTGCCTCAAGCACGGGACGAATTGAAGTTCCGTCAAACTTATACCCTTTGGGCTCTTTTCCTCCAGTCAGATCGAGCAAAGTCGGAACCACATCGACTGCATGACAAAGGGTATCTATTTTTTTTAGCTTGTTCATGCCTCCGTTCGGCCAGTGCA
>DBVA01000080.1:0-10762 GCA_002308735.1 Opitutia bacterium UBA1276
AAAGAAGAAACGGAGAATAAGGTGGTTTATTTCCCCATCTTCGCCTCCGCTGCAGCCGCATTAGTAGCAATGTTTTGTGGCTGGCTAGTAAGTAATCATCTTGAAACTGGGAACCCGGAATTATCCAAAATAGAGGTTTTGAGTAGTGAGATCAAAGCCTCAAATGGACCAACAACTACTAAAACTTTGGCCCGTTCTTCTAGCAGTACAGCCACGAAGGACCCCATTGCTCTGGATCTACCGTTGATTCAAGATGCCAGGTCCTTACTTGCCACCGAACGTGCGATCGAGATGCTCGAAAAAAATGTAAGGTTTGATTCCAATGCTTTGGTTTCCTACCATGACCAAGTACGCTCTTGGAATCGTTCCGATCACTTGAGTGTGCCTGCAGAGAATGGGATTTTGCCTTTCCAAGGGGATGTCATGATTAAACTACCCGAAATGCTAGTGAACGTAGATTTGCAAACGGCAAAAGTTCAGGAGACTTTGCAGGTCTTGGATATTAGAGAAATTTCGGACACAACGGGAACGAAATTAGATGCCGAAATATTTCTCAACCAAGGTGCTTCGGCAACTCATGATTCCACAGAATTTGAATTATCGGTACACGCTTTGGAAGGTGGGCAGGGTATGGATAAAATGTCTACGGGGTCGACATCCAATGCTTTGGTTGCCGACTCCGATCAATCTTCATGGGAAAGACTTTCATCCGAATTTATCGTGCCTGAAGGTACAGATTTCTTGGTGGTATCTTTGACTGCCAAAATAGAGGGTCCTCAGGCACTATTACCTAACCCTCAGGGAAATTATGCTGACCTTTTGAGCATTAATCTTACCATGTCCGACGGAAAAACCGTTGGCCCTTTGTAAGATTTTGGCACTTTCCATTGACTTTTGGGATTCTATGAAAATCGTAGCTCGATGCCACTACGTGTTTTTTTATTCTTAAAGTTTTTAATGTCTTCATCCTTGTTTGGGGATGATTGGCCAACCTATGGTGGCCCTAACCGTACGCATACTTCGACTGAGCAGGGACTGAGAACGGATTGGAAAAGCGAGGAACCACGGATTCTTTGGAAATTAGATATAGGGTTGGGCTATTCCAGTGTCGTTGAATATAAGGGGAAAGCACTCACGCAAGGATATCAAAACGGAAAAAATTCTCTTTTTTGCGTAAATGCGAAAAATGGAAAAATTTTATGGAAACACCAGTATCCATGTAAAAAAGCAGATGATTATTTTCAGGGAGGATCCCGGGCAACCCCAACCGTTTTCGAAGACAGAGTATTTATTCAGAGTCATGAAGGAGATGTGTACTCTTTAGATTTAGAAACAGGAAAAATTTTGTGGAGCCTTAATGTGGTAAAGGACCTGCAGGGAGAGCGTCCACAATGGGGGTTTGCCGGTGCCCCACTTCTGCTGGATGGTAAGGTGATTCTTCAGACCGGAGGCGAACAAGGATCTTTGGTTGCCCTTAATTCATCCAATGGGAAGGTGATTTGGCAAACGGGTTCTGATGGGGCAGGGTATGCTTCCCCATTTCAAAGAGGATCAAATCCCGATGAAATTGTTGTCTTTAACCAATTTGGGTTGGTTCTGCATCGTTTGTCAGATGGCTTAGAGCTCACAAAATATCAACACAAAACACGTTATGGTATCAATGCAGCTCAACCTTTGGAGTATAAAAACTCCTTCTTAATATCGAGTGCCTACGGAAAAGGGGCAGCTTTTGTAAAAACAGATAAAAATCAAATGAGCTCCCAATGGGAATCCGACTCTATTTCCTCTCAAATGGCTAGTCTTGTGCGCCAAGGAAAGTATGCATTTGGGATTCATGGACAGGCTGGAACCCGAGCGAGGCAAGCGACCTTATTTTGTTTAGAAATTGAAACGGGAAAGAAAAAGTGGGAAAGGAAAGGCTTTGGGGTGGGGACGCTCATTCTTGTAGACCAAACTTTAGTCATCCTAAGTGATGAGGGGGCGCTTACTCTAGCGAATGCCACTCATGAAAAATTCGAGGAATTCGAAAGCTTTCAGGTATTGCCAGGAAAACTTAACTGGACCCCACCTACTTATGCAAACGGAAGAATGCATTGTCGAGGTAGTCAGGGTCGTTGGGTTTGCTTAGCAATGGGAAAAGGGGATTAGTCGCTCTGGTTCAAAAAAGAACTCAATCGAGATAAGAGCGATTTAAAATCTTCTTTTTCGGATGGGTTCAGCGCAGCTAGAACTTTACTTTCCAAACTTTTTGCTATCGGCTTGGATTCGTGAAATTTAGATTCCCCAAGTTTGGTTAATTGTAAGACTTTTTGCCTTTTATCTGACCCTGAAATGGATCGGCGGATTAAATTTGCTTTTTCCATTCGCAATGTCAGACCCGAAATATTGTTTGCATCGGTAAACATCAACTTGGCTAGGTCAGATTGATTGATTTGAAAAGACTGCTTTTCATAAAGCCATCTCAAAACAATGTATTGATCGGGAGTAATTCCTAAGGGTTGGAGTCTCTTTTGGAATGCGGAATTCAGCTTGATCCAACAATTTCGTAATAATGGGGGTAGTCTCTGTTCCTGTAAGCCCTGCATAAAAAAATTAGAGAAGAAAAAGAAGCATGTTTGACAAATTACTACGTACAAGTACTAATTTGAATTTGCAATTTTAATTACCACCCACTGATTTTTATGAGATTGTTTCCCTTTCCCTTTTTTTGTTCCTTAGTTGGAATCGCTTTTTTGCAGTCGTGCAAGCCAATCGAACCAAGCCTTGGTTCTGACACCTTAGTAAATCATGCAGATTGGCTTTACTGGAGAGGTCCGGCAGGTACTGGAGTTTCGACCCAGACAGGCTTGCCTGAGGATCTAAATGGGAGCCTTTTATGGACTCATGAGATTCAAGGAGGAGGTGTCCCGGTTATTGCAGGAGGTAGAGCTTATCAATTTGGTTATTATGGAGTGGAAGATGAATTGCAGGAGGCTCTGGTTTGTTTCGACGCGAAAAATGGAGAAATTCTATGGGATCGAAGGCATAGTGATTTCATCAGCGATATCGTTTATAATCGCTATGGAGTAGGAGCGGCATGTGTCGATCAAACTACGGGAAATGTATTCTTTCAAACGAGCCCAGGTCTGCTGATTGGTTACGACCCAAAAGGAAACAAGCTTTGGGAAAGATCACTCATGGAGGAGTTCGCTCGATTAACTTTTCCGAATGGCAGAACCGGGGGTCCGTGTGTGGATGAAAATTTGGTTATTATTCATGCCATCACTGCAAATTGGGGCAAACAAGGACCTGCTCGTGACCGCTTTTATGCCTTTGATAAAACCAACGGAGATTTAGTTTGGTCATCCACACCAGGTATAACTCCCAAAGACAGTTCTTTTTCCCCTCTTATTTTCGAAGATTTACCGGGTGGGAGAAGGGTTTTCTACAGTGGTACGGGATGTGGTAACATTGTTTGCATTGATGCCAGAACCGGACAACCACTCTGGCGCTTTCAAATGTCTCATGGTGGCGTCAATTCAGGAGTGATTCTTCACAAGGATAAAGTGGTTGCAATTCATGGGAAAGAAAACTTGGACAGCAGTGTAATTGGAAGGATGGTCGCAATCAAAAAGCCATCCAACCTTCCAGGAGTGGGGGAAGAATTACTTATCTTAGGAAAAGAGGATGAGGCGTGGAGAAATTCTTCCATGGAAGCATTTACCAGTAGTCCTGTCTATAAGGATGGGAGAATCTATACGACCATCAAACGGGGTGAATTAGTTTGTATGGATGCGGATAATGGAGAAGAGCACTGGGTTTTGAAACTTGCCCCAGATCAGGTTCATGCATCTCCTACTTGGGCGGAAGGAAAATTGTATGTGCCTATGTTTGACGGCAAAGTCTTTATCGTGGTGGATAAGGGAAATACTGGTGAAGTGATCAGTGAAATGGATCTGGGTTCTGCTTGCCTTGCAGCTCCCGCAGTAGCCCATGGTAGAGTTTTTATCCAAACCAAACGAAAACTATTCTGTTTCGGTTCCGCAGATGTGGCACCCCCATTTGTGGTAAAGCCCTCTTCCGTGGTTGAAGGAACGGGTCCGATGGTTTCCCTCCAGGTAGTGCCTGCAGAATTCGCACTCAAGTCGGGGGACACGCAAGCGTTCCAGGTGTACGGGCTGGATAAGTCAGGTAATCGAATCAAACAGATTAAAGAGGGTATGACTTGGGAAAAATGGATCCCGGAAAGTGCCAAAGTAAAATCTGAAGTGGATGCGTACATCAGTAGTAACGGCATTTTGAGTGCGGAGAGAAGGGCTAAACTTTCTGCCGGTGCCTTGCGGGTGAAAGTTGGGGATTTATACGGAGTAACCAGGGGGAGAGTTTTACAGGATTTACCTTATGAGGAGAACTTTGAAGAAAACTTCAACCTGATTCATGAGAGTTCAGATGGAATTCAGTTTTCTTATCCTCCCTTGTCCTGGTTGGGAGCAAGGATGCGCTGGCAAGTACAAGTAGCAGATGGAAACCATGTGGCCGGCAATACCCTAGATCGGGTTTTATTCCAGCGAGCTATAAACTTTATCGGGCATAAGGATATGAGTAATTACACCATGTCCGCAGAGGTAATGACGGACGGAGACCGACGCATAAAGTCAAATGTTGGCTTGATCAACCAACGCTATATTTTCGTTCTTGTTGGAAACAGCCAGAAACTCGAAGTGGTCTCCAATTTTGACCGCTTTCGGCATGCCGTTCCCTTCTCCATTAAAACTAAAACCTGGTATTGCTTGAAAACACGGGTTGATATCATGGAGGATGGAACCGGGCTTATTCGTGCCAAAGCTTGGCCCAAAGATGGCAAGGAACCAGAAGCCTGGACCCTGGAAGTTCCTCATCAAGTTCCCCATTTGCATGGTTCTCCCGGACTGTATGCAATGTCGCCACAGAGTAAGAAAAAAGTATACTTGGATAATGTTAAAATTATTTACAACCCCTAATTTAGTAATCGAATCGATATGAAAAAAATCAAAATTTTAACCACTGCTTTTTTAACTTTTGGGTTCGCACCTGCCTCCTTTGCTTCCGATTGGCCGGTTTGGGGAGGGAATGGTTCCAGAAATATGATATCTCAAGAGAAGGAGGTCGTGATGGACTTCAATCCTGGAGAAATGGATGATAATGAAAAAGTGGATCTTTCCACCACCCAGAATGTAAAGTGGGTGGCAAAACTGGGCTCTCAAGCCTATGGGAATGTGACCATTGGAAATGGTTGTGTTTTTGTAGGTACCAATAATGAATCACCCAGAGACCCAAAGAAAAAAGGCGACCGGGGTGTGGTTCTTTGTCTTGATGAAAAGACCGGGGAACTCAAATGGCAACTGGTTATCCCGAAATTGGGTGCCGGAAAAGTGAGTGACTGGGAATATATTGGAGTTTGTTCTTCTCCAGCAATTGACGGGGATAAAGTATATGTCGTGACCAATCGATGTGAGGTGGTTTGCCTTGATATTCATGGACTTACCAATGGAAATGACGGCCCTTACAAGCAAGAGGCTGAATATGTTAAGCCCACGGGCATGGAGGATCCTCTGGACGAAAAATTGGATGCGGATATTCTTTGGATGTATGATATGAGAGACGAACTTGGAGTTTTCCCCCATAATGTAACCAGTTCATCCGCATTGATCGTTGGAGATCGAGTTTATGTAGCCACCTCCAATGGAGTGGATTGGTCCCATACCAATATTCCAAGTCCTCTATCTCCTAGTTGGATTGCTTTGGACAAAAATACCGGGGAGCTTTTGGGAGAAGATGGATCGGGTGCCAGTGAAAATGCTCTACATGCCGCATGGTCCTCCCTGACCTATGGAAAAGTCGAGGGTGAAGAGATTCTAGTCTGGGGTGGAACCGATGGCTTCTGTTATGGTTACCCAACGGAAACCAAAGCGGATGAAGATGGGTACGAGCTATTCATACCCAAGTGGAAAGTGGACTGCAACGAGCCTCATTACCGAATCGATAAGAGTGGCAAGAAGGTACCCTATGCAACCCCACCTGGTCCGAGTGAGTTAATTGGGACTCCAGTGCTTTATGATGACAAGATCTATGTTGCGATCGGACAAGATCCTGAACATGGGGATGGCGTGGGTAGACTTTCATGTATTGATGTGAAGAGTGGCAAGGTACTTTGGAAATACACCGAAGCCGGACGTACGATTTCGACCGTTTCCGTAATGGATGACCTGGTCTACCTGGCAGAATATGCTGGAATCATTCACTGCTTGGACGCTCAAACGGGAAAAGTGTACTGGACCTATGATTCCTTCAGCCGAATTTGGGGATCCACTCTGGTAGTAGCGGGTAAATTATTGTTAGGAAATGAGGATGGCGATCTATTGATTCTCGATCATGGCAAAAAAGAACCAGAAGTGAAGACGGTCAACATGGGGGCTCCGGTCTATAGCTCCCCGGTGGTCTCGAACGGCACCCTATATGTTGCTACTCAGACCCACCTCTACGCAATTGGAAAATAATCCTCCTCTGGAAAGTTATGGGCAAGTTACTGGTATGGTCTTTATTCGTCTTGATGTTTTTTCTACACCAAGATTTTTGGTGGTGGGAGGAGTCCTATTTGGTATTAGGCTTTTTACCCATTGGCTTGGCTTATCACGCAGGATTTTCCCTGGCTTGCTCAGTTCTTGGTTGGTTGGCCATCCAATATGCTTGGCCCGAAGAACTTGAGAAGTTTGCAGATTCCGACGACAAATCTTCCCACCCATAATTTCTTACCCTAGAAATCATGACCACCTTAATCGTCATTCTCTGCTATCTTTTGCTCCTTTTATCTCTGGGCTTTTTCAGTAACCGCTTGTTTAGGGGAACGAGTAAAGACTACTTTGTAGCCAGCCACAGCATTGGCCCTTTTTTACTGCTCATGAGTGTTTTTGGTACCACCATGACCGCATTCGCCTTGGTTGGTTCAACCGGTAAATCCTTTGAGCGTGGCATTGGAACTTATGGCTTAATGGCGTCCATCAGCGGGTTGGTACATGCGGCCATTTTCTTTCTAGTTGGTATTCGACTTTGGGCTTTTGGAAAGAAATACGGTTACATTACCCAAATTCAGTTTTTTAGGGCCCGGTTTGAATCGAATGGTTTGGGATATCTTCTTTTTCCTATTCTGGTACTCTTAGTGGTTCCGTACTTATTGATTGGAATTATTGGAGCAGGTAAGGTTATTGAACCAGTTACTGCAGGAGCATTCCCCCTTTTATTTACCGACCCAAGTGCCCCACCTTGGTTGGGTGGCATCCCACCTTGGTTAACTGGGTTAGTGGTATCATTGGTTGTGCTAACTTATGTCTTTATGGGTGGCTCCCGTGGGGCTGCTTATGCCAACACCTTACAGACCATTGTCTTCATGATCATGGGGCTGGTTGCCTTTGTATTTATCATTGACGGATTGGGTGGTTTGGAGAAAGCGGGAAAGGTTCCTTTTCGGGTAAATGAAAGCGGCTTGGTCGTTCAGGATTTTAAGTTCGACAAGGAAAAGGGTCAGCTTTTGGAGAATGAAACCCCCAAGGTTGTTGGGAAAGTGCTGGATTCGGCAAACGCAAACCTAACCGATCAACAGCCCCATTTTTGGCGGGAGCCCACAAGCGTCGAATTCAAGAAAAAAAATCCAAAAACCGGAGAACTTATTCCTTTTGAGCGAGAGCTTGGGTTTCCATTTCTTACATTTGTTACCTACTTATTCATTCCCTTAAGCGTGGGTATGTTTCCCCACCTCTTTCAACATTGGCTCACTGCTAAAAGCGCCAAGTCTTTTAAACTTACGGTGATTGCCCACCCATTGTGCATTATGATTGTTTGGGTGCCCTGTGTATTAGTTGGGGCTTGGGCAAGCGGAGTCTTGCCCCCGGGTATTCCTCCTCCTGCCGTGCTTTCCGCAATGCTTAACTTATTGGTGGGAGATCCGGTACTTACGGGTTTACTAACCGCAGGAGTTTTGGCTGCGATTATGTCTTCCCTGGACTCCCAATTTCTTTGTTTGGGAACGATTTTCACCAATGACATCGTGGTGCATCGTGCGGGACAAAATAAATTTACAGATAAGCAAATTATTCTCATTGCCCGCGTTTTCATCGTTGTAATCGTGGCCTTGACCTATGCCTTGGCAATGCTGGCAAAGGACGCAAATGTTTTCGACTTAGCCATTTGGTGCTTTAGTGGATTCTCTGCCCTTTTCCCGGTTGTTTTTGGCGCACTTTATTGGAAGCGAGCCACCAAACAGGGTGCGGTTGCCAGTATCTTAGCAGCGGTTGTGACCTGGATGTATTACTTTCATTTATCCGGGTATGGAGGTGAATACTTCGTGGGTCCCGGAATTGTTCCAGCGGCCATATGTTTTGGGGCGTCGTCGGTCGCACTGATTGTAGTTTCTTTATTCACTTCCCCTCCGTCCACCAAGACCTTGGGGAAATTCTTCCCTGAAATTGATTCCACCAGCTGAACTTTATCTAGAGCTCAAGCGTTATAACCCTATAAGAATCTATTGTTAAGATTTCCAACTTACCCATAAAAATGGCAAACGAAACTGAAATTCAAGAAGCAGCAATTGCACTGGATGCCCATGTTGCAGAAATTATAAATTGGCACTTTTCACCGGAAACCGGTTGTTCCTTCTGGCTTGATTGGGCAAATGAGCAAGATTGGAATCCCTTGGAAGAGGTGCAGTCCTTTGACGACTTGTGTCAAAAATTCCCCAATTTTCAAGACGAATGGCTGCGTGACCTACCCAACAAAGTATGGGTGCCCCAAGCATATAAAGACCGTCCATTTAATATTTTTGAAACGGGTGGAACTACGGGCATGCCCAAGCAACGAATAGGCTGGGATGATTTTAGGGAAGATTACACGGCATTCTCGGAAACTTTGAGTGATGAAAGCTTCCCCAAGAATCATTATTGGATGATGGTGGGCCCCACTGGCCCAAGACGCCTTCGGCTTGCCATTGAGCATTTGGCTAATGAGCGAGGATGTTCCTGTTACTTTGTTGACCTCGATCCACGCTGGGTGAAAAGATTGATTGCCAATCATCAATTTGATCAGGCTCGAGCCTACATGGATCATGTGGTCGACCAGGCCCTAACCATTTTAAAGCATCGCGAAGTAAGTGCTCTCTTTACCACCCCGAAATTGTTAGAGGCTCTTGCGGAACGGAAGGATTTAGTAAGAGCAGGAATTAAAGGCGTTTTCTGTGGCGGGACCACCATGGATAAACAATACGCCCGATTCTTGGTGGAAGAAGTTTGTGAAGGCGGAAAGATCGGTTTTGTACCCACCTATGGAAATACTTTAATGGGATTGGCCAGGCACCATCCAATTAGTGCAGAAAATGATTACTCGATTGCATACTACGCACCCCAACCCCGTGCGGCACTACGGGTGATCAATCCTGAAACCAATCAGGCTGTGGATTATGACACTTGGGGCAGGGTAGAGCTCACCACCTTGACCAAGGAATTTTTTATGCCCCGATTTTTAGAACGCGATGAAGCCCTGAGGCGAAAACCCTGGAGCGAAGCCCCATGGGACGGAGTTGCAGAAGTTCGTCCATTCGGGGCGATGGAAAAGAAAATAGTAGAAGGAGTTTATTAATTATGAGTATTCCACATATTCCATGTTTACGGTTTGGTGTTCCTTACCGCAGTTTAAACGATTCCGCAGTCAAAGACTATCGGGATGGAACCACGAAGGCTACCCTAAGCCAAGTGAATGCAGGTGTGATCAGGCGTGATCTAAAATCTATGGATCAAGCCAGGGAAGCACTCCGCAAATTTTCCACCCGTGAGTTAATTGAAATCAGCGCCAAAGCGGGAGAATTATTTCTCAAGGAGGATTTACCAATCGGAGAAGGGGGCAGGATGCAATCCGCACAAGAATATAAGGAGACCCTTTCTGCCACCAGCGGTTTACCGCATGTAATGGTGCAAAGAAATATGGATAAAATTCATTATGCCTTGACCCATGTAGACCTAATTTTGAACGGTCTTACCCGGGGCATTGATCTTTCTGTCCTTGATCAGGGATATGGTGAACATGGAGGTTCCCCGGTCTGCTTTTTCCCAACCACTGAGGCCCTTGGTTTGGTGATGCCCAGCAATTCACCAGCGGTTAATTCTCTTTGGCTTCCCTCGATTGCCTTGAAGATACCCATTGTTATGAAGCCGGGGCGGGAAGAGCCATGGACTCCTTACCGTTTAATCCAAGCCTTTATCGCTGCGGGTTGCCCCAAAGAAGCTTTTGGATTCTATCCCACCGATCATGAGGGTGCGGGAGATATTTTAAAACATTGTGGCAGGGCACTGATATTCGGTGACAAATCAACAACCGATTTGTATGCGGGAGATCCAGGGGTGCAAGTACATGGCCCAGGTTTCAGTAAGATTTTAATTGGCGATGACGAGATCGAAAACTGGGAAGAGTATCTGGATGTGATGGTATCTTCCATTTCTGATAATGGGGGCAGAAGTTGCGTCAATGCTTCCGCTGTGATCGTACCCAAGTATGCAAGAGAAATTGCGGATGCCCTTGGAAAAAGACTGGGTCCCTTAAAACCTCTTCCTGTGGATGACCCCAATGCAGTGCTTTCTGGGTTTGCCAATCCCAAGATGGGTGAATGGATTGATTCCACCTTGGAAGCGGATTTTTCTGAAAAGGGAGCGTTGGATGCCACTGCTCCCTACCGAGATGGCTCCCGACTGTTACAAGCGGAAGG
>DBVA01000168.1:0-9528 GCA_002308735.1 Opitutia bacterium UBA1276
TTGGGAGCAGGGGCAGGATTTGAACCTGCGACCTTCAGGTTATGAGCCTGACGAGCTACCAGACTGCTCCACCCTGCTACTAGGTAAACGAATTATTATTCATAAATTCGCAAAGAAAGCAATATCAAAAGAACATGATTCAAGTATGCTTGATTCATTGCCAAGGAAATCTTTTTCTGAATGATAAGAAGCATGGTTAACATAGATAGAGTAATAAAATTTTGCAATGATCGTATCGATGTAAACAAAATCAAAGACTTTCCAGGTGCTTGGAATGGATTACAGGTGGATAACAATGGTGAAATTACTAAAATTGGTGCAGCGGTTGATGCAGGTCTCTTTCCTTTCCAAATTGCTACCGAAAAAGAGATCGATTTCTTAATCGTACACCATGGACTTTTTTGGTCCCCTCCTACCCCGCTAACTGGAGCAAGTTATGAAAAGATCAAACATTGCATGGATCATAATCTTGCCATTTACTCCGCCCATCTTCCACTTGATTGTCACTCTGAAATTGGGAATAATGCTATCTTAGCTAAACGACTGAATCTTGCGGAATGTGATGGTTTTCTTGATTTTGAAGGAAACAAAATTGGTCTTCTTACCGATTGTAATTTCTCCAGGGAAGACTTAAAGACCCGACTCCAACAAGAATTTCCATCCGGAATGCAATCCATTGAATTCGGATCCAAATATCCAACCAAAATTGGCATTCTTTCGGGTTCTGGACAGAGCGCAGTAGATCAAATTCTGAATGTCGGGGCAGATACCTTAATTACTGGAGAGTTGAAGCAACAACATTTTAACTACGCTCAAGAAAAAGGCCTAAATCTTTATGTTTGCGGTCATTATGCTACCGAGACCTTTGGAGTTGAGGCTCTTGCCAAGGAAGCTGCCGAGAAATTCAATCTGCCTTACGAGTTTGTGGATACCAACTGTCCACTCTAAATCAAGCATTGCCGTCTCCGCCCATCAATCTAAGATAAGGTTATGAAAAAGATTGGTCTACTAAATGGTCCTAACCTCGACCGACTTGGTAAACGTGAACCCGAAGTCTACGGTTCATTCACTCTTGAAGAAATTGTGAAGCAAGTAGAGAGCAAGGCTGAAACCTGCGATTGTAAAGTGGAAGCATTCCAATCCAACCACGAAGGTGCTCTCATCGACAAGATTAACCAGTGGGCAGATTCCGGCTTTTCCGCGCTCATTTTGAACCCTGGGGGATTAACCCATACCAGTGTCGCCTTACGAGATGCAATCGTAGCTTCCGGGCTCAAGACCGTCGAGGTTCACCTCTCTAACATCCATGCAAGGGAGGATTTTCGGCACAAATCACTTATTTCAGGCATCGCTGCTGCCGTGGTCGCAGGAATGAGCCACCACGGTTATATTTCGGCCCTACGCTTTTTAAGCGAAGAAGCCTAAAAGTTTAAGTACTCAATATTCCGATGCGGATATCGGGTACAGAAAGTAGTAATTATTTAAAAGACTCCATCTGAGCAATCGGCCAGTTCAAAAAACTGATCAAGTCAGACAAATTAATCCCTCTAATTTGACCATAAAAAATGTTGTTCCATTCGACTACACAAGCTCAATGATGATTCTTGCTTCTTATTGCTCTTGTAAACTAACGCGAAACCCAAGCCAGTCCATGCGATAATTAGGTTCATCTCGGTAGCGCTCGGCGGAACGTAAACCTACACCCATGCTTATATACCCGCCACCTCGTAACATGCGTGATGTGTTGCCTGAAATACTGTAATCAGCACTTTCATAAGATGCTGGTCCAGTAGGGTCGACGATAGAGACAAATGAGAAGTTTGAATACAAGTCATTGGTCCATTCCCAAACATTTCCATGCATATCGTGAAATCCCCAAGGGTTTGCCGAGTAGGAGCCCACATCTATGGTTTGATCTATAGAGGTACTTGTCTCCGCTCCCCCGTAAGGATACTTTCCATCAAAGTTGGCCTGTTTGCTCGTTAAGCTGTTACTAACTGAAAAGGTCGTAGTAGTACCCGCCCGGCAGGCATATTCCCATTGGGCCTCAGTAGGCAAAACATACGCCCAACCCGCAGGTATGTTACCAGACTGCTGGGCATTTAGCCGTGTCAGAAAAATCTGAATATCATTCCAACTCACTTGTTCCACCGGACGGTTTGGGTTACCTACATATCTGCTGGGAGTAGCGCTGAGTCCATGCACATTTCCAGTAATCACCTTCTCGTACTGAGCTTGGGTAACCTCATACTTTCCAAGGAAAAATCCTTTGGTCAGGGTTACTTGATGTTGCGTCTCGTTGTCTCCCCTTCCGGCTTCCGATGTCGGACTCCCCATATCAAAAGTTCCAGGTTCCACCCAGATCATACCTAAAGACAGATCAGGAATCGTGTAAGTATCTCCCGCATTCTTCCCTTCAGAACTTTGCCCGAAAACCAAAACCCAGGATTGGCTTGGTTCATCAAAGGTATACCATTGTTTGTCGCTCTGTTTCCAGGCAAGGAAGTTGCTGTTTGGCCCCGCTTTCAAATACCACCAAGCATTTTCACCATGGGAGTATACCCAAGGAAAGGCTCCATGCCACATCCATTGAGATGTCGCACTAGCCTGAACAAAATTCGCAACCAGATTCTTCTTTGTGTAAGCCTGAGCATGCAATGTGAGCGGATTATTTCCCCCAGAAGCACCCCCACTCCACCCGGCAAACACATAACCGCTCGCAGCGGTGGCAGTCAGCCCGACATATGATCCATCCGGATAAATACCCTCCCCTGTAACAGTACCAGAACCCACAACAGTAATCGTGACTTCGAATTTCCCGGGGACAAGTTGAGCATCAAGCAGCTCACTCGTTACCCGGGCCTGTGTAAATTGGGGAAATAATCCAGCCATTGTGGGGTCAGTCACGACATCGGTGGTAAAATCATTCCCCTTGCTCGCGGGCAAAAGGGTAGCAAGATCAAGCTTGCCGGCAAAGAATTGACTAAGGTCAATGATTTTACTCTCTGCAATAATATCATCGTCTGTGCTGTGAACCACCGAATCGTAGTAATGAATTTCCCAGAACTTGGAATCGGAACTCCAGCTGTATGGTCCCTCTGTAACCTCAACGGTGTAGGTTTGGTTGGTAGGTAGGGACAATATTTCCTTCGACTCATTCGCCCCTGATAAAGTACCGTTATGTATAATTCTGGAAGTGGAATCACGAATGATCAACTCCGCCCCCTCCCAGCCCCAGTAGTAGGAAATAAATTTGATGCTTACATCCCGACTTGTTTCCCCGTTTTTCGATTGGACCTTGAAACTGGTTCCAGTGGAAGGTACTCCCCCCGAGGACAACAACGCATTTAATCCCCAGTCATCGTCCTTCAATTCGTAGGAACCGTTAATTGCCTTGCTTAATTCGTCTAAGGCATCGCGAAATTCCCTCTCTTCAAAAAGATCTTGAGATGAAAGAACGAAGAGCCTATCCGGAGCAGCCTGTCCGGTAGTACTGGAATTGTCCAATCTCGCGGAGTCACGCAAAAGAGAAGATGCCTGAGCGTAATAAGAAATCACATTATCCAAGAAATTTTTGGCTTTTGCTAATTGTCCCGCATCACGGATACCGCCAAAATTAGAATTATGTGCCCGCAAGCTTTCCGCAGTGATTTCAATTGCTGGATCGGGATTTTCATCCAAATCATCCAAGTACCCGGCATTGGCACTCCAGTCGTATGCAGACTGCATGGAAGCCAAAGTGGAAAGAAGATTAACAATGGATCGCAAAACCAGCACATCCGCATAATCAACTGTGACCTCATCTTCAGTGCCCGTCAAATCCTGGGACAGTTTGATCACACTGCCACTCGGTATCTTGGCAAAATGAGCATCCACTTGCTCGAGAGATGGAATAATGGAATTTTGCATAAGCTCAGCCAACTTGCTAGCGTTTAAGTCACGGTTCAAGGTGTGGGAATAGTTATCCAGCATAGACAATTCGGAAAGTGTAAATTCCTGGATTGATGGTTCCACCCCCACCGCCACTGCAAATTCTTTCAGACTGTTCGCCTCCGTTGATTCCACTATATGCAAAAGGGAATGAATTCCCTTCAGCAGGTTGGACTGCGGATCATTGCCGCTCTGAACGCGAAGAATTTCAGCACTTAGATTTTGAAAGGACTTGGGCAACTGAGGTTCCAATTCCACTGCTTCGGAATAATACCACCATCCCAGGTTTGAGCGATTGGTCTGAATAAGAGAACGAAAATTGGACAGGGTTGCCTGGGTTCCGGAATCACTCAAATCAAGATAGTTACCAATCAGATACAACTCCGTGAGTTGGGGATAATTTCCCAGAAAATTAAGATTTGTCAATTGATTGTCATCCAGATCCAGAGAACGAAGTTTACTCATGTCGGCAACACCAGAAAGATCGGCATTTCTTGACCCATTGATGGCAAGGTATTCCAGCTGGTCCTTTAATTTCCAAACTGGGGAAAGATCAGAAATTTCAGAGGCATCCCAAATGTGGAGAGTATATAAATTTGGAAACCACTTAAGGTCTTCCAATGAAGAAATTTTATTTTCATCTGTATCAAAACTAAGATAACTAATATTAATTAAATCCTCCTCTGTAAACTGATAATTAGAACCGGTGTAGTTCGGGATCCAGAACCATCCCCATTCTACTTTTTGCCTTATTTCTTTTTCAAAGTTAGCGTCTTTAAAAGTCACCGCAGAATAAGAAATACCGACAAACAACAAAAGGTTACCCAAACAAGCGAGAAATGCTTTAAGTACGGACATTTTTAAGGATTACTTTTTTTGAGGTTAGAAAGTTCATTAGTAGGGAAATAAATTCTCAGCGGTTCTTCCTTGTTTTTATCAAAATACAAATTGAGAGAGTTTGTTTTTTGTTCATGCAAAATGGAAATTTTTGGAGAAGCTTTTTCTAATCCATTTTGCACTAGAACTACATCACCCCATAATCGAAGTTCTCCTGATGCAGTGAATTTTGCTTGGGTAGCATTCAAATCTATCATTTCACCGAATTGGTCAGTAATGGAAAGGGAAAAAGGTTGAATCGTGGCATAGTGAATAGATCTCTTGGAAGCAAGTTGATCCCATTTTGCGAGCAATGAATGATAGGTCGTCTGTCTCAAGTCCAGAGATAATCTTAAATTCCTCACTTTTAGGAATGAAATCCCAAATTTCAAAAAACCGATCTTTGGACGCTCAGAAATTGCATCTTGGTACTGGATATGAAGGAAAGGATGACCACTTTTATCCGAAAAAAAAGTCGAATCAAATCCATTTACCTTCGACAAAGACCCAATGCCTGGATCGATTCCAAAAAGAAAAGCAGGACACACAAGAAGTAAAGCTAAACATTTATTAAACTGCACAATCTCTTTTTTAAAAAATGCCAGTTAAAGGCAAGCTGTTAAAATTGGATCATAATTACGAATTACTAATATCCATAAAAAATCCTTGGGGGTATTGTTGTTAAAAAGAAGATTTTATCTTCCTCATCTCAAATCTTATTTCGCCGAGGCAGATCGAACTTTATGAATTTATGGTATTATGACTTTTACTATCCACACATTTCATCTGGTTTTACCCACTCATCAAATTGTTCGCCAGTAAGAAATCCCAAATTTATGGACTCCTCTCTAAGCGTACTTCCCTTTTTATGGGCAGTCTTTGCAATCATTGCCGCTTTTTCATAGCCAATTTTTGGATTGAGTGCGGTAACCAACATCAAAGAGTTATCAAGATTCCTTTTCAAATTAGCATGATTTGGTTCAATCCCGACCACACAATTCAAATTAAAGGAAACACAGGCATCACCCAACAACCTTGCGGACTGAAGAAAGTTTGCTGCCATTACCGGTTTGAAAACATTGAGTTCATAATGACCCTGTAATCCGCCAACGGTAATAGCTACATCATTACCCATAACTTGGGCACAAACCATAGTAAGTGCTTCACACTGAGTCGGGTTAACTTTACCTGGCATGATCGAAGACCCGGGTTCATTCGAGGGAATTACAATCTCTCCAATTCCGCTTCTCGGACCTGAAGCCAAAAGACGAATATCATTAGCAATCTTGTTAAGAGAAACTGCTAATTGCTTAAGAGCCCCGTGGGATTCAACGATTGCGTCATGGGCTGCCAAAGCCTCGAATTTGTTGGATGCACTTACAAAGGGTAGACTTGTAAATTCAGCAATTTTTGATGCTACCAGTTTCGAATATCCTGGAGGTGTATTAATTCCCGTACCCACTGCGGTTCCACCCAAGGCAAGTTCAGAAAGATGAGGCAGAGTATTGAACAAAGCTTTGAGACCATGATCAAGCTGTGAAACATAACCCGAAAACTCCTGTCCCAATGTAAGGGGAGTTGCGTCCATCAGATGGGTTCTACCTATTTTCACAACATCCATGAAATCCTTGGACTTGGCTAATAACATATCCTTAAGATTCTCTACACTGGGAATCGTAGTCTCCATTAGCATTTTGTAGGCTGCAATGTGCATGCCAGTAGGAAAGGTATCGTTTGAACTTTGGGACTTATTGACATCATCATTGGGGTGAAGGCTTTTCTGGGAATCTTCCAAGCTTCCACCGCTAAGCACATGTCCCCGATTAGCAATCACCTCGTTGGCGTTCATGTTTGACTGGGTACCACTTCCTGTCTGCCAAGTAACCAAGGGAAATTCTTGTTCGTGTTTACCAGAAAGAATTTCATCACAAACTTCAGAAATTAAATTTTTCTTTTCTTCAGAAAGAACTCCCAGTTCAAAATTCGCATGTGCAGCCGCTTTTTTAAGAAAAGCAAAACCGTATATAATCTCTGAAGGCATGCTTCCCTCTTCTCCAATCTTAAAATTATTCCTACTCCGCTGAGTTTGAGCACCCCAATACTTTGCAATAGGTACCTTAACATCTCCCATTGTGTCCGTTTCAATTCGAAAATTTTCGTTCATACCGAATTATAATTGTTATTGAGGGTCTAGAAGAGGGTCTTTCAATTGAATCGAAGTTGAACTGGATATGCTATCAATGGTTTTCGAAGCATTCCCATCAATTAAAACTTCTTTTTCCTTTTGCGATGAATAAGTTGGGCGTTTCTCTACTTGAACCGGAATGCTGAACTCTTTATCACCCCTAAAAACAAAGAATTCCACAATATTATCAGGACGGGAAAAAAAAGCGGTATTTGCAAGATCGCCTTGTTTTTTTATCTCTTTGCCATCAATCTTACGAATAATATCTCCGATTTTTAATTTAGATTTAGCAGCAGGTGAATTTTCTAGTAAGCCTTGAATGACAACATCAAATCCATTTGAATCATTTAATTTACGGGTTGTGGTAATCCCAAACCAACCATAATCGACATTCCCAGAAAAGATTAGGTCGTCTCTAATTCTTTGACAAGCAGTGGCAGGAAGGACAAAGGAGGAACGCAGGTCAGGCAAAGCAGCATGGCAAATACCAACAAATCGACCATTTAGATCAAAAACAGGAGCACCGACTTCTCCAGGTCCAAGACCTAAGCTGCACCTTAACATTTTAGTCGGGAAAATTTTCTTACCAAAAGAAAATTCTTGGCTTTGTAATAAGCCATGGGTGGGGCCTACTTGAAATTCAAGAGCACAGGTTAATGCCACCATCAAACTTCCAATCTTCTTTTTATCGGTAGTGTCACTTAGTGTAACAAATGAAAATTTCTTTGGTTTGTTTACGATTTTTAATAGCGAAAGATTACAAAGAGAATCTTTACCTATATTTTTTGCTAGATAAAAGGCATTCTGATGTTCAATCCAAATTCTGTCAGGATTAGTTAGCAGACCAGTAGTAAGTATGTGCCCGTCTTTGCTAATGAAAAAACCACTTCCCATTTTCAATAGTCTTCTTGTTTTGTTGTCATCCAGCAAAACTTCTCTTGTTGCTTTTACTCTTACTACCGAAGTGTGATGATTGTTGTAAATGGTTTCAATCCGAGACTGTAAATCTAGCTTTACATCTTCAGCTGTTAATTCTTGCCTAGCATAAAAAATAAACAGGCATGAAAAAAATGCTACCTCAACAAGCGAACGAAGGGAGCGCTTAAAATGTATATCGGGCAAACAAGTCATCTTGGTCGTACTCGATATTACTCAAATACTCGACTTCGAATGCACTTTCTGTGTCCAATTGCAAACTGTGCTCAACGAAAGAATCCTCATCAATAACCGAAGAGATTGCAAAGGAATCGCTTGGAATTTCGAGGTCAAATTCTGATTCTTCAAGATTTTGAATAATCGCAAGACTTTCTTTATCAGAAGAGTAATCAATTTGTTCTTCAGTTGTGGATTTGATCTCGGAAGAATTAACAATTTCAGAATTGTCGGTGGAAACAATTTTAGAAAAGAATACAAAAAATAATATAACTGGCAGTATGAAAATTGATGATTTTACACACTTACTAGCAATACTGGGCCGTGCTAAAGAAGCAAGTGCACGACCTTTAACTTGATCCTGTAAATCATTCCAGAATTCATCCGAAGGGATATCGTACTTCTTCGACTGAAAAAGGTTCTCTAAGGTAGGTTTTTGATCGTTTGAATTCATGGTAAATTAATTATGAATGTATTCTCCTAAGAGAGATTGCAGTTGTAATTTAGCATAATGTAATCGGGAGCGAACAGTTCCTTCCGTGCATTTCATAATAGAGGCAATTTCCTTGTGACTAAGACCATCAATTTCAAATAGAACTACAATCGTTCTATGCTTATCTGACAATTTAGACAGTGCTTCGTTCAATTTTTCATGTAATTCATTCAAAAGAGTCTTCTTTACTGAAGAAGTTTCTTTTGAAGAAAGGCTAGCAATTTCTTTATTGGATATTTCACCACTAAGAATTTGATCAAAGCTGAAAAACTTTCTAGCCCGTTTCTTCTTGAGATGCGTCAGGGTCATGTTGACCCCTATACGATACAACCATGTGAAGAATGTAGATTTCCTCTTAAATTTAGATAAAGAGCGGAAAGCTTTAACGAAGGTGTCTTGAGTTAAATCTGCTGCATCTTCATGATTAAAGGTCATGTTATAGATCACACTGTAAAGTCTTTCTTTGTAAAGTCCTACAATTTTATCAAAAGCAGCAAAATCACCATTTAAAGCGTAAGTGACAAGATCATCTACCTCGTCAACGAAACTTTTTTGATTTGCTAATGAACTACTACCTTCTGCAACTGATTGCATAAAAATAAGGTAGTCAAATCAGTCATGCAAAGCAAGAAAATTACTTGTTTTGAGTGTATTCAAGAGAGTGATTTTCGAACTGAAAAAAGAAAGAAAGCCAGTAAGATTATCACTTAAAATGGGATCAGAAACGCTATTCGCAATCAATTTGATATTCGAAAAGTGTTTATTAAATTCATCTAAACACTGGGGTATAACATGATGAGAATCAAAAAGCTTGGAGATAATAATTTTGGTATCTGCACAAACACCATTTTTTATTGATTCAGAAATAATAGCTCGATGTGAAGCATCAACA
>DBVA01000046.1:0-14995 GCA_002308735.1 Opitutia bacterium UBA1276
TCGATCTCATAACCTTCGGGTGCGTCTACAAAAGCAAAAGTTGAACCCGAGGAGCTTTGGGTTGGTCCATCACTAAATTGATAACCAACGGATTGTAGATGTTTTTCAAATTTCTCCATACTCTCTACTTCAAATGCTAAATGCATCAAGTCCTCTTGGACTTCAACCGGACCTGAACCAGGAAAAAAAGTAATTTCAATTTCTTCCTCACTGTTCGGAACTGCTAGAAAAGCAAGTTTAGAACCCCTGGGAGATTCATGCCTACGAGTTACGGATAATCCAAAAACTAAATGATAAAACTCTAGGGTCTTATCCAAGTCATTGACTCGCAAACGGGTATGCAAAAACTTGCTTACTATATTGCTCATAATCTATGAGAAGGGTATCTTTCTACTGGAAAGAGAAGGTTACTTTGTCAACTCCTGCAGATGAGCAAGCATTGAGCACACTGATCGATGCTTGGTGTAAAGCAAGGGTGGAAGATTCGATTTGGACCTTAAGTTCGGCTTCTTCCTTACTTTTTGCTCCGCTACTTATCAATTGATCTCTCATTCCCTTTTGGGTTTTCAAATTTGCGACCAGGTCGGGCATTAGTAAGTCAAATCCATCTTCAATCACAGAACCATTAAGAGAAACTTCTCCTTCTTCACCGATACGAACATTGAGTAATTCCATGGGAGTTATATCACTGCTCTGAGGTTTACCGGGAAGCTGGATCGATAATTCTGCTTCCGGTTGTTTAAGCATGGTTGTTACCATGAAATAAATAAGTAACAAGAAGGTTACATCAATCATCGGAGTTAAATCGACCTCATCAATATCATCTAAGATTTTCTTTAAAGAGTTCATCAGAAAGTTAACCTGCTACCTGCCAAGTACCAAAGATAATGTCCGCTTGCCCGGCATTTCCAACCTCTTTCATTACATCCTGTACTACGGAGTGCTGAACATCTGGGTGCACTCTTAAAAAGACTTTCCACTCCGGATTTTTTTTAACGTAATACGCTATCTGTGGCATCTCAATTTCCTTTTCTCCCCAGTAAATTTTCTGCCCTTCTGGAGTTTCGTCTATACTAATAATCGTACGGGAAGGTGGGTTCTCTTTTACTTGGGAGTTACTAGCAATGGCCATTTTTGCAAGTTCCACATACTGTTCGGACATTTGTTGAGCAACGACCATAAAGAATACGATTAACAGAAACACGACATCTATCATCGGGGTTAAATCCGGCGAATCGTTCGTCTGGGGGGCTTTATATTTTGCCATTTCCTCTACTCCTAAGGACGATTGGTCTCAACAAGGCGATGGTTAGGGAGATGGAGGTAAATCCGGAGATGGTGGCAACCCTTCAACTGCAGGATCTATTTGAGCTTGCTCTTCGTAGTATTCTTCTTCTTCTCCTTCTTCTTCTTCAAAACCACCACGGGCAGCACGCACCAAAGTAAAAACCATTTCACCCGCAACTTGATTCACTTCGGCTACCACATTTCCAAATTTAGTTTTGTAGATGAAGTAAGCAATAAGGGTGGGAATTGCAACAACCAGTCCCGCAGCGGTTGTCCAAAGTGCACTACCAATATTACCGGCCATCTGCTTACTAGACTCTCCACCCATGCCGGACTCAGTCAAAACATTAAACGCCCCAATCATACCAGTAACCGTTCCTAACAAACCTATCATCGGTGCGATCGATCCTATGGTATTGAGCATATTGATCCAGGTGAAAGGTTTGGATAGTGCGATTCCGGAAGACTCTTCCAATCCCTTTTCGATTTGTTCAATATCCAACTCGTCGTCTTGAATACGGCTTAGGCCTCCTTTGAGAACCGATGTGACTGGTAATTTATACTGATCACAGAGCGAAAGTGCACCTTGAATGTTTAGATTCTGCACCTCCTGCATAATCGGAGCAACCACATCATCCTTAATAAAAGCTTTCTTACGAATGGCGATTGCGTTGAAAATGATAAGGGTAAAACCTCCCACAACTAAAATAATGAAAGGGTATAGAAAAATGCCCAGAGAATCGAGCATCTGTTCACCAAAACTTTTGGTTTGGGCTTGGGCAACGGAGACTAACATCTCCGGATAGAGGACGGTAAAGGTCAGCGCTAGGACAAATAGTAAACGGGTAACTCCAAATTTCATGATGTAATATTATGTTTTGTTATTTAGAAACGATTTTTGGCTTGGGTCAATGCAGGATTATAGAGCTTCTAATCTCTTACGACTCAGAGTATCCCATTTAGAATCGGGGAAAAAGCGGGTTACTTGTTCATAGACATTCTTGGCGGCTTCTACTTGCTGAAGTTTTTCATAAGCATCGCCGGCCATGAGCAGGCATTCCGGAAGCCACTCAAGTCCTACCCGGGCTGATACGATTCCCTCGGTGACTTCTTCAACAGACTGACGATAAAATTCTGCCGCTTTTATCTCATCACCACTAGCTTCAAATCTTCTGGCATACTGTACACGAATTAAGGAACGAACTAGTTTATAAAGAGAATATTCGTTGGTCTGTCTTGGTGGTGGATTTTCATCAAGGGTTTCAAGGCCTTGTACCGCTGCATTGAAAAATTTGGAGGCATAAGGCGCGTAGCGTTTGTCACGAGCAGCATATGAAATGTAAAGCTCATAGTTTTTGACATAACAATAAACTGGCCAGATCTTGAGAATTGTCTTAAAAGGACTCTGGACAGATTTTTGAACAATTGGCCCTAAGCGAGCATACTCGTCAAGTGCTTCCTTATAAAGACCTTGCTTTCGGAGTGAATTTGCAAGCCGCAGGTATGATTCATGATCCCCACTGTCGTCGCGGATATTGACCCTTTTAAGTAAGGCGAGGGAAACCTTTGCAGACTTCGGGTTAGCTCGGATCATCTTGCCGGCAAGATCAAGGGCAGCATCTGAAAATTCACGGTATCCATAGTCATCGAGCTGACTTAAATTTAAGCGGGATAAGAGATAAAATGCTTCTGCATATTGTTCGGACTCGATAAGAGCCCGTACATAGGTCAGGCAAACGCTGTGTATTGGAACTTGAATGAAATAATCAGGTGGTATGGATAGAAACAGCATCAATTTGTAAATGGTAGGACGTACCGCATCGATAATGCGCTTTTCATATTTTTCATTAAAAAGATAGCCCATTAACCTACCCATACTTATTTTGTCTCTTTGCTGAACTCTTGCAGTTGCGAGTTGCTGTTGGTTCAGTAAGGGATTGGTCACTGCTTGCTTGAAACCGGTATACTCAAAACCTTTGATGTTTTGTTTTGATAAGCCCCTTAATTCAAGTTCCATTCCCAAAAACTTACCTTCCATCTTGAGCCCAACATAAATGATACCCTTCGCTGGATCTACACCTCTGAGAATCATTTCTTTGGGATTTACGCCACTCAAATAATGTACCTTTCCAGGAATTGGACCTGCAAACTTTTTAAAGAAGTCTTCTTGCTGGGCATGCAAAAAAGACGAACCGAGGAAGAAAAAGAGAAAATTACGTAGATTTCGAATGATCATTTCAAGAACTTTCTTTGCCAGTCCATATATTGCTTTTCAATGTTGTTCACTTGATCGGATGCACCCGCTTGTTCATAGCAAGTGATTGCTTTTTCGTAGGATTTGGGTGCCCATTTCAAAGAACCGGGAAAGTTCAATGTAGTTTCCAGGAATAAAAAGGCCGCTCCGGCGTAATCTTTTTGGGCCCGCTTGCATTCACCCATCATGAAGGCAGACTCGGCCCGCAAATCTAATTTCGCATCTGAATCCCCCCGGACTTCCTGGTAGGATGAAATCGCATTTTCCAAAAAAGTCGTATCCTTGGTGCCCTGAGCAACTTCGAAAAGAGAATATCCTAACCTCATCCTTGCTTCATTCGCAAGTTTATGCCAGGAAGAATTGGTTAGGGCATTTTGATAGCTTGAAGCCGCAGCTTGATAATCATTCTTTTTTTCACTTGCTTGTCCGAGAATAAAATTTGCATCGAATAAAAATTCGCCTCCTGTTTCAGAATAAACCTCCAATAAGCGGTTCATGGCTACAATGGCATCATCGGTCGAATTTTGGGCCAATAAAATTTTTGCCATCCAAACCAGTACCCCCGGGCTAGCTGCAGGAAAATCTCTCTTTTCCGGATTATAATTCCCTCCCGCATTGGAACCAACCGAAGACAAGGCCGCTCTCATTCTCAATTCCAAGGTTTTTTGCCCACTATCGATCGATTGATTAAGAAGCTCGGCGTAAGCTTTTTCAGGAGCGAGTTCTACCGGGAAACTAGATTTCAGCTTATCAAATTTATGATAGTAACCCTTGAACTTGGAAGAATACTTGGGATTTACGTAAATCGCTCCTTTTAATTTCGCAACCTCCCTGTAAATATCCTGGTCCATACCTTTGTACTGGGTAGCAAGGAAAGGCAATAACTTGCTTCGGTCCTTTAAGATATCTTCGACGGACCCAGAAATGATTTCCTCCACCCCTTTTCGGTTTCGGTACTTGAAAGAAACCGTTTCGGCCGGGTTTTGAATTTTTTCAAGCAAGTCATAGGTTTTTCCATATAAAGTTTCATATTCTAGGTATTTTTCCGAGTATTTGATTAAAATTCCATCCACACCGACATTCGAAGGTTCGTTGCCATACTTTTTGATATCATCAAAGTACATCATTAACATTTGGGAAGGTCTGCCCTGTTTTTCACAGGCAAAACCAATTTTTTGCGTTGCCTCCGAAATTCTTGCCCCTTCGATGCTGGAATACTTTTCGTTGTAGGAACTGTAAAGAGATTCAAGCTCCGAAAAGGAGAACATTATTGCCAAATCTACTACCTCTCCAAAGTCTAAAGATTTATCTCCGTTAAGATCATATTCAGAAAAGGATTTTGCCCCCTCCAGTCCAATCGCGGTGAATTCACCTTCGCTAAGGAGATCATCTTTATTCTTATCGAAAGTAAAATAATGATCGATTAAACCTTCCGGATTTTCCGCAGCTTGCTCAAGAACTCCGCCCTCGTTAAAAGTAGCATCTGAAATGAGTGCAATATCCTGTGTAGACTCTCTTACCAAGGCATAATTCTTTCTAGCCTCCGAAATCTGTTCGTAAGTTGGAAGTTCTTCCGGTTCCAAGCTACTCATTACGAGATCTGCCAAGCTTAAGTAGGACGCCGCCACATTCTTATCTTCTGGAAACTCCCTTATGAATTGTTTGAATAGCCTAGAAGCGTTGATGTTGTCTTCAGACCCCTGATAGGAAACCGCTAATCTGAAAAGGGAATCTTTGGCAAACTGATCATCCGGGTAATGGCGGACTTTCCCTCCTTTTGACCATTCTTGATTGATTGATTCTTTACCGGAAGCAACTAAGTTCCCTCCGCCCGTACGGTCGGTAATTCTCCAAGTTGAACCGTTATACCACATGGTGAAACCGTCCGCATTTGCATACACTGGTTTGCCATTTTTTTCTTCTCCTGTGGGTAAATAAACTCCATTGGGATCGGGAATCTTCCGCTCCTTCTTGGGAGTTTCTACTGGAACCTTCTTTGCTATATCCTCTACTTCTTCGATTTCCTCTTTATTTACCTCGTTTTCCGTTGCATCTAGAGCAGGGTCAATGGATGACTCTTCTTCATCCCCGCCACAAGAAGCAAGGAAAAGGCTTATAAATAAGATTAGACTGGAAATGATAAGTTTACTCATCAACCACCTCCTCGTCTTGGCTCATGTTCGATAAGGTTCCATCTGCTAGCGGCAGGCCCTCCACATAAACCCCAACAATCGGGGCGAGCAATGGCTTTGCCTCTTCAAATTTGCCTGTGGACAAAAGGCTAATCCCGCTCAGATACAACGCGGATGGCATCGCAGGGCCTTCGGCAAATGATGGGTTGTTGATGTAGCCTTTATTAGCGTCTGGAACCCCGGCAACATAGCCTGCAAATTTTTCTAGCAGTTGATCAAATTTTCTTTGTTTAAAGTACACCGAGCCCATCATGTTGACAAAATTAACAGCATATTTATTCCCCGGATCTTTTTCCAAAAATCGATCACACAATTCAAAAAACCGCTGGTATTGTTCTTCTGAATTTTGTTTGGCTCTTGCGGCTTTTTCCTTATCGAGGGTGGACAGTGCCGTTTGAAGACCTTCTGCAATCGCTGCCTGGTTTTCAGCCTCAAGCCTGTAAGCATTTGCCATGATATTGGTTACATCCGAGCCATACTTGAGCCAATTTTTATTGGCTAAATATTGCTCGCCAAGCTCAATTGATTTTTCCACGAATTTTACTGTATTTGCAGATGCAAAGGCAGCGTAGATAAAATCTTCCGCCAGCTCGTTCTCGGGGTCTTCTTTATAGAGCCAGTAGAAACCCCAAAAGGATTCCCAAAATCTTTTGGTGTCTTGAAAGTTGGACGCCTTGCTCCATCTCAAATTGGTGGTGAATGAAGCGGTTTTCTCGGCAATGGCGAGGTGACTTTTTGCCGTGGTTAACTTCATGGTCAAAGCATTATCTTTGTCCCGTAAAATCGACAACCGCCTCTTGGGCAAATTTGGATTTTTTAGAAAGGATGACAATCGGCCTTTTTCAGCTGAGATACGGGCGATCCGATCCGTGTAATAATTTTTCACCTCCTCTGCAGTCATGGTTAAGGCATACAACAGAGATGCTTCTACAAATCTTCCCTTCTCTTTCAGTTGATCCCCACCCTGCATCAAGTTAACATTCAATCTCATATCATACCGGGCGGGAGTCTCTTCAGATAACCGAGGAAGTAAAGGAAAGACTTCGTCCACCCTCTTGGTAACCACAAACATTTCAGTGAGGCAGGAAATAGCATAGGCTGCTTTATCTTCATCCCTTGCTTCATCTGCCCTGGTCAGCAGTTCTCGGAAGGCAACTTCTCCTTTAACCCAATTTTGAAGGGTATGGTAGCATTGAGCTCTACCCAAATACAGATTAAGCATCTCGCTCCTCTTCCCTTCTTCTTCAATTTTTTTCCGAAAAGCTTGGGCAGGGTCGAGAAGTTTTTCGATAACTTGAACGGCTTCATTCCATTTTTGATCCATCCGTAGAAAAGTATCTTGCATTTGCAAAAGTTTAATTGCCTGCGGATGATCTGGATACTTTCCAACGAAGGATCCGCAAAATTCTGCTGCCTTGGAGATATAACTAGAATCCATGGTTTTAGCATAGATCTGCATATAACCCGAAGGGAAAACCATCGGGGATCCAATTACAATGTTCTCATAGTTAATGTCGGGATCATCTTGACCACGAATTTTGAGCTCGTCAAAGAAAGGCATCGCGTCCGCATAATTTCCGGAATCCAGAAGTTTAGTAAGCTCGGATTGAAGCTGCCTTTGAGGCATACTGGATGGATCTTGGCCCCAAGAAGACAGAGCCAAGAAATGGATAATGATCAGAGAACTAAATTTTCGATTGATAAAAAATCGCATGAAGTAGGCAGAAGGGTAAATGGTTACTTAAAAGAGCAGTCTTCGTATCTCGCAAGCCTTTTTTAGAATCATGATTCTACACAGCAGGGGCAATCTAACACCCAATGTCCCTCACAAAGTTGTTTTACTTTCAATTCACGCCCAATACTTTGCTCATATTTTGGGGAATTCATCCGACTGCCAAAGGCACAACCTTTCGGAGGATTAATCGGTGAAGGAACATCTCCAGGAATTAAAATACGATCCCTCTTTCGAGTAGGATCCGGAACTGGAACAGCGGAAATTAGAGCCTTGGTGTAAGCATGTGCAGGGTTTTCATAGATTTCTTGCGTTGGTCCCATCTCAACCACCTTGCCCAGATACATAACCGCGATCATATCTGATACATGCTTAACTACCGCGAGATCGTGGGCGATTAGAAGGTAAGTCAGCCCTAGTTCAGCCTGTAAATCCATCAGCAAATTTAGAACCTGGCTTTGCACCGAGACATCCAATGCGGAGACGGGTTCGTCCAGCACTAAAAGTTCAGGGTTCAAAGCGAGGGCACGGGCAATCCCAATTCTTTGCCTCTGACCGCCGGAAAACTCAAAAGGATAACGCTTGATCGCATTTTCAGGTAACCCCACTTGTTCGAGCAATTGTATAACTCGATTCCGTCTCTCTTTCGGATCGCCAACCTGATGAATATCTAAAGGCTCTCCAATAATGGTCCCCACTGTCATGCGCGAATTTAAGGATTCAGCCGGATCCTGAAAAACCATTTGGACAGATTTTCGAAAATTAGTTTCCGACTCACCAGCAATTCCTTCCTTATTTCCAAATCTGATTGCACCACTGGTTGGCTCAAGCAACTTAACCACTGCTTTCGCCAACGTTGACTTTCCACATCCTGATTCTCCAACCAAGCCAAGTGTCTGCCCTTTCCTAAGAAACAAAGTTACCCCATCGACTGCCTTGCAGGCACCCACAGCTCTTCTAAAAATTCCTCCCCGAACCGGAAAGTGAACCCGGAGGTCTTCGATTTCCAATATTTTTTCCCCAGCGGTCATATTGTTAAGCAAACCGGGCAGGCTTCCACCCAGTGTTCAGGATTTATTTCAATAAAACGGGGGCGTTTTTCTATTTGTTCCTTGGAATGTTCCAATCCACTTCTAGGAGCAAAACGACAGCCGGAGTTCAGTTCGGAAAGACTGGGCACCATGCCATCAATCGTGGAAAGCTCAGTCTTAGGGATTCCGTCAAGACGGGGAATCGAAGAGAGAAGGCCGCGGGTGTAGGCGTGCATGGGATGGGCAAAAAGTTCTTTTACAGGAGCTCGCTCAACCATCCTACCGGCATACATCACGCATACTTGATCACATGTTTCCGCAATGACTCCTAAATCATGTGTGATTAGCAGGACGGAAGAACCCAATTTTTCCTTAAGGCTTTGCAAAAGGTCGAGGATTTGAGACTGCACGGTAACATCCAAGGCAGTGGTGGGTTCATCGGCAATGATCAGTTTGGGCTTACAGGCCAATGCGATCGCGATCACGATACGCTGCCTCATCCCACCCGATAACTGGTGAGGGTATTCAAAGACCCGATTTTCAGGAACTGGAATGCCGACCTCGTCCAGCATCTCAATTGATTTTTGCCACGCTTCTTTTCTGGTGATATCCTGATGTAGAAGAAAAGACTCACTGATCTGATCTCCAATAGAAGATACCGGATTTAGTGCATTCATCGGTTCTTGAAAAATCATTCCTATTTCATTTCCCCGAACCTGCCTCATTTCATCGGGAGTTAGTTTCAATAAATCCTTTCCCTCGAAAAAAATACTCCCACCATTAATTTCCCCCATTGGTCTGGGTAAGAGCCGCATAACTGAAAGTGCAGTGACACTTTTTCCGCAACCCGATTCCCCGACCAGTCCCAGGGTTTGTCCCTGCTTTACTTCAAAATCCACCGCATCCAATGCCTGCACTTCCCCTTCATCGGTGGCAAAGGAGACGGAAAGATCTTTCACTTTCAATAATGAATCATTCTTTGCTTCGTCAGTCATTAGGGTTTCAGAGGAAATTTATCACTTCTTGTATTTTGTATATTCCCGAACCGTTGGCTGGGTAGAAACGGGTTCTCCTTTTACCATGGCATCGAGAATTTTTTTCTTCTCTTGAGTATCAATCCAAAAAACCTGAAATTCTTCGTAATCTGTGGATTCTTTGGGCCCCCAATCATCTGGGAAATGAAGCCAGCTCCAGTGCCCGACCCGAAGCCACGGTTTTTTCCAGGCAGGCACCCAGACGGCATGGTCGTGAATCATTTTACTTAAACGGTGTGCCATTGTGGTTATTTTGCCAAGGTCCTCCTCTTCCCGGTATTGATTAATCAAATGATCCAATTCACGGACTGCAGTCTGAGTGAAATTGTTAGTGCTCGTCTTCGTGGTAATATCAGGCTTTAGATCGCCGTTTTTTTGGTACTTTAAATCCCCTTTTTCCTGGTACGCATTATCCGAATGAAACGGTTCCCAAAACCGGGGGAAAAGCTCAACAAAAGTACCAAATGCAGAAAAGATGACCTGGTGATTTTTTTCATTCGCCATTTTCCAGGCTGCAGTTGGCTCGAGCACTTTTAACTTAATCTCTAAACCGGCTTTTTTGGCTTCCTCCTTTAGAACGACCAAAACATCTTCAAAATGTTTATAACCAGTCATAACCTCAATGGATAATTTCTCCCCCCTTTCATTTATCAGAATTCCATCTTTTCCTCTTTTCGAATATCCGGCTTTGGCAAAACTTTCTACTGCTTTATCCACTGAGAATCCGCGTGCCTTCAGATCGGGGTGTGATCTTTCACCAAAGCCATCCGCCACCGTATTCATTCGGACAAAATCTCGACGAAAGATTCTTTCGAGCACAAGATCAAAATTCATTGCGTGATGAAAGCCAATCCGTACATCAAGGTTGTCAAGCGGTGCCTTTTGAGAATTTATCCTGAGCGCATAACTGGGTGGAGGTGCTTGGTTGAAAAAAGTAACTTTGGTCATGTACCCATTTTTCACCAAGGGGTGATCATTTTTTAATTTTTCGTACCAGAATTCGGTTTTTGCTAATCCGAAGGCATCAATTTGCCCCTTCAGAAAAATCTCAAATGCTTTATCATTATCCCGGATCACGCTTACCTTAATTTGGTCGGGGTTGAAGCGGTAACGAAAAAAAGCTTTGTCATTGGCCCACCAGTCATCTTGCCTCACCAAGGTAACCGATTTCCCCTTATCCACATTTTCCGGTAATGCCACATAGGCACCGGTGGTTGGTTCCGGATCCCACTGGTATTTGGTTAAATATTCTCCTCCCAACTCCGAGTAAAAATGCTCCGGCTTGGGACGAATGGAAACCCTTTCCACAATGTCAGGCTTTGCTTTGTAAAAGGTAATCGAAAGAGTCTGTTCATCGTATAGAGTAACCCGCTGAAATTTATCCTTCCCATAATAATCATTATACCAGGGTGCCTGTATATGTTTACTTCTCATGAAGTAAAAAAAGAAGAAATAATCAGATGCTTTTACCAGATTCCCGTCACTAAAACGGGCATTCGGATCGAGCCGGAAGTAAACGGTACGACCATCTTTGCCGACCGCCCATTGATTGGCAACACCTGGGTAGTAGCCATCGGAATTAGGGTGAGCATGGGTTAAGCCGATGACATTATTATCCAAAAGATAGCTGCGAAACCCACCATTTGCATCCGGTCCAATCGTTCTAAGAGTTCGGGGGAAATCTCGCATGTACGCATGAAAAATCCCTCCCCTCTTGGCATCAGGAGAAGAAAATTCTTTTTCATTGGAACCATCCTGCCAGTTTAAATCATCAGGTATCTGCTCGGGGGATAAAATAGAAAAACAATCCGCATTCTTTTGGTAAAATTCAAGAACATCCTCGGAGCAGTGACTGAGCAAAGGGTGTGGTTTTCCGTTCGCATCAACAAGACCGGTTTTCAAAGACGGATTGTCGCTCATTTCCAAGGATTCATTGGTATCGAAAACAAGGCCTTTTTGATTCATTTGTTTTGCAAATTCCTGCACGAATTCCCTGGCAAACTCACGGGCAAGTTCACGGGTAAACTCTGGGTCAACTTGATCAGAATGATCGAGTTTTCCTTCTGTCTGTTCGGAAGAACTTTCTCGGGGCTGTTTTAACTTTGGGTTTTCACATCCGAGGAAAAAAAGGATGCCGCTTGCAAGTATTGGAGAAACCAAGAATTTTATTTTTTTCATGTCATTCATAGGTGGAGAATTTTTTGGGATCAAAAGCTTCCCTTATCGCTTCGCCCACAAAAGTAACCAGGGTTAAGGTTAAAACCAATGCGGAAACTGTCGAGATAACAATCCAGGGAGCCGTTTTAAGATTGCCCACTGCCTGCTTTAGAAGTTCCCCCCAGCTCGGAGTGGGGGGAGGCAAACCATATCCTAAAAAGTCAAGGGCGGTAATCGATGAAATGGCGGCGGCAATCGTAAAGGGGGCAAAGGTGACCAGAGTTGAAATAACATTGGGCAGAAGATGGCGAAAAATAATTCGCAAAGGGCCCGCACCGATTACTTTCGCAGCGGAAACATAATCACGGGCCTTCTCTTTGTACACCGCCGCTCGGATGTAATAAGTCATACCGGTCCATGAAAACAGCACCATGATGAATAAAAGAGAGGATACTTGCCAACCAACCCCCCACCAACCCGGCATCACAGATACCAAGATGATCACCATATATAAAAATGGTACATTCGCCCAGATTTCGACTAGGCGCAATCCGAGCATATCTGTCTTCCCACCAAAAAATCCCATCAGACTCCCCGCAGCCATTGCAATTAAATAGGTCAGAAAAAGATAACCCAAGGAAAAGGTCATTGCGATTCGGAACCCGTAAAGTAAGCGGGCAAAGACATCCCGTTCGGTTTTATCGGTTCCACAAAAATGCCTGGTTTCCCAACTTGGAGGAGAAAAACCGGTAGACTCATCCTGGGTGTAATCCATTTCATATGGATCATAGGGAATGATTGGCATAATAACCCAATTACCGAGATTCTCCTGTTCGAATTTCTTCTTCAGGGTCCGGTAATCCGTTTCATAATCATAATCCAGTCCAAATTGTTTCCCCCTTATCTGGTCTCCATAGGTAGGAAAATAAAAATCACCCTCGTATGAAACCAACAATGCTCGTTTATTTACAAAAAGCTCCCCAGCCAAGCTGAACCCATAGAGCAAAAGTAAGATTATAAAAGACCAGAACCCTCTTTTGATCGATCGAAATCGACGGAGCTTTTTCAGGGTTAATGGATTTATCTGAATCATCCTCTATTCAAACCGGACTCTCGGATCGACCAAGGCAACCAAAGCATCGGAAAGCACATTCCCGAGAAGCATTAAAGTGGCCGATAAGGTAAGTATGCCCATGACCACGGGATAATCCCGGTCAATCACAGAATTAAACCCGAGCAAACCAAAACCATCGATATCGAAAATCGTTTCTATTAGAAAAGATCCAGTAACAAACAGGGTCACTTGATGACCCACATTGGTTGCGAGGGGAACCAGCGAATTGCGAAGAGCATGTTTACGAACCGCGATGCCAAAGGAAACCCCTTTTGCCATCGCAGTCCGAACATAATCAGAAGCCAAGTTATCCATGAGGTGGTTTTTCATCAACATGGTTACGAAAGCAAATCCACCAATCAGATAACAACAAAGGGGCTGAAATGTATGAATGACCAAATCTTTGATCTGTTCCCAAGGTGAAAGTTCGCTGAATCCACTGCTGGTTAATCCCCTCATGGGCAACCAGTCGAGCTTTACTGAGAAAAACAAAAGCAAAAGGGAACCCAATGCATATCCCGGAACCGCGTACCCGACAAAAATAAGGATTGATGAAATATCATCGGGTAAAGTGTTGTGTCGAACGGCCTTAAAAACCCCAAGCGGTATGCATATTATGTAGGTGATCAAAAAGGTAAGAAGCCCAAAGTAAGTGGATACCGGCAAGCGTTCGGTAATCACTGAAAGCACTGGCTCCCCATACCGGGTGGAAAGCCCAAAATTTCCCTGCAACACCCCGGCATAGCGGGTCATGAATAATTCAGCTACAGGAATTAAATTGGGTTTATCTGGGTCACTTTCTTTCATGCGGATCTTCCAGTTTCCAAGTAAGCTTTGATAATTTTCCATCCTTACCCCACCCTTCCCGTCTCTTTGGAGAATAACTTTCTCCCGGGCTCCCTCAATAAAGGCAGCCGGAGTATCTGCCTCCGCCCCGTCAATCTCACCGTCCTGGTTTTGATCAAAACGAGAGAAATCAATGTATTTATTTAAATGGGACGGCACTTCCTGGCGTTGAAGGTATCCGTCCCCGTCCCAATCCAGTTCAACCAACCTAAATCTGGGCAGGCTCACTCTCTCCGCTAATTCGAGTTCCTGGTCAAGAAATCGGATTTGACGAAATTCAGTTTCTCGGGGAAGCAAACCCAGCCAGATTAAATAGGCTTCCCAATGAGGTTTATCAAATCCGTACAAACGTTTCATCTGTTCAAGTTGATCCTCCGACAAAGCTTGGTCTGAACCTGAATTTAAACCCCCACCACCGTCTTCAGAAACCTGCTGCATCTGCATCATTGCCTGTTCCAGGGGACCACCGGGTGCCAATCTGGTAATCGCAAAGACTAAGATACTAATTCCAAGAAGAGTCGGTGGAATCAATAAAAGTCTTCTGATAAAATAATCTCGCATAAAATTTAACTTTCTAGGGACTTCCCTGCTCCGAGCAAAGCACAGAAATTCAAAAATGAAATATAATGTATCCTTTTTCTTGCCATGTGCCTTACCCTGTTCAGTTTCGAAATATTAAAAAATCTTTAATACAATCTGTAAAAACTTCCCTTTTGCTTGGGGTTGGTATCTTAGGTCATTTCCTGTTCTCATCTTGCTCGGCACCTTCCAATGTAGAGCGGGCAATAGATGAACAAATCCTGCATTTTGGCCTCGGTGCGGAACCTCAATATTTAGACCCGCATTTGGCAACCAGTGTTGCCGCCCATAATATTTTGTCTGCTCTGCTCGAAGGTTTGGTAAGTGAAGATCCTAAAACCCTTAAACCATTACCAGGAGTTGCCGAGAGCTGGATAATTTCCGAAGACAAAAAGAAATATATTTTTCAAATCCGAAAAGAGGCTCGCTGGCACAACGGTGATCCGGTAACCGCAAATGATTTTGTTTATTCTTACAAACGCATTCTAAACCCCAACTTAGGCGCTCAGTATGCCTCCATGCTTCATGTCTTAAAAAATGCCAAGGTCTACCATGAGGGTAAAAAAACATGGGATGAAGCCAATGTTGGAGTGGAAGCCTTAAACACTCACTCTTTGCAGTTAACCCTAGAAAATCAGACTCCCTATTTTCTTGAATTACTCAATCATTATTCATGGTTCCCGGTGCATCCATCCACCCTTGAAAAATTTGACGCTTTCGCCCGCATCGGGACCAAATGGACCAAACCCCAGAATTTTATTGGAAACGG
>DBVA01000161.1:0-1119 GCA_002308735.1 Opitutia bacterium UBA1276
AATCGATCATTATGATTCAAGAAGCCCATCCAGCCCTTGCCCCTGAGAGACGGGATCGTATTCGTAACCTCGTTCGCGATGGTGGGGTTGCCCGGGTGGAAGATTTACGGAAAAACCTCAAGGTTTCAGTCGCGACCATCCGTCGGGATTTGGAAATCCTGGAAGAGGAGGGAAAGGTTAAGCGGGTCCATGGAGGAGCCGTATCCATGGAAAGCCGGCTCGAGGAGTCTGTTTTTGATGACAAGACCAATCTCGCAGGCAAACAGAAAAAGAAAATCGCCGAGGATGCACTAACCTTGGTTGGGCATGAGGAATCCGTTTTTTTGGACGGGGGAAGCACCACTTTATTTCTTGCGAGACTTCTCAAGCAACGGACGGACATAACGGTGGTCACCAATTCCGTGCGGGCGATGGAGGAATTAGCGGATAGCGGACCCCGGGTTATTTTTACCGGAGGCGAATTCCGCCGAATCAGTCAGACGATGGTCGGTCCATTGAGTACGGTCGTTCTTGAACAAATCCGGGTGGATAAGGCGTTCATGGGAACCATGGGTTTCTGTCTTAAGAATGGAATCACCACCACGGATCCAAATGAAGCCTATGTCAAAAGAGTGGTTTCGGAAAATGCGGGGCAAGTAATTCTGCTCGCTGATGCCACCAAGGCGGATAAAGTTTCCTTTGCCCGGGTATCCGACTGGGATCAGGTGGATATTTTGATCTCGGATCCGGCGATACCCAAACACTTTACCAAAACTTTGCGCAAACGGGGAATCAAAGTTCGTTTGCCCTGAAATTAATAATACTGAAATAGGAAATTACTCATGGCTGAACCCATAATTATGCCTCGACAAGGACAATCGGTAGAAAGTTGTATTCTGACCGAGTGGAAAGTAAATGTTGGAGATCAGGTCGCGGAAGGAGATGTCCTTGCGGTGATCGAGACCGACAAAGCAAGTTTTGACTTGGAATCAACCGCCGCCGGCACAGTTCTCGCCCTTTTCTGGGAGGCGGATGATGATGTGCCAGTCTTGGCCAATGTCGCGGTTGTTGGAAATGAAGGGGAAGATGTGGAGGAATTTCGCCCGGACAACGGGAGTGCAACATCCGCTCCTGAACCGG
>DBVA01000161.1:1458-10836 GCA_002308735.1 Opitutia bacterium UBA1276
AGCTGCACCTGCGTCATCGGACAGTGTTGCAGCCCCTGTTTCTGCGAGTACGATGGCAACGGGTGGAGTGAGTGCAGGAGTGAGCCCAAGAGCACGCAAGCTTGCCTTTCGTCACGGCCTCGATCCCGAAACTCTCGAGGGAACCGGTCCAAACGGCCGAGTGATTGAGCGGGATGTGGAAGCGGTGATATCCGGCCGACCACGATTATCCGCCAGTGCCGTTTCCAAAGCAAGGGACGGTCTTGAAGCTCCCATCCGCGGAAAAGGACTTGCCGGTATGGCTCTTGCATCCGACATGAGGGAGCCCGGTGCGATTGAGGGAGCCAAAGTCGAGCCGGTGAAGGGAATTCGCAAGCTCGTTGCTGAAAGGATGATTCAATCCCTGCAAACCTCTGCCCAGTTAACTCTCAATACTCATTTTGAACTGACCGCTGCTCAGGCTTATCGCAAGGAAAGAGTGGAGGCGGGTAAGTCCAAGATTTCAATCAATGATCTGATCGCCTATGCCCAAATTCAGGCACTGGGTGCCCATCCTGAACTAAACGCTCATTTCCTCGGTAACCGTTTCGCGGTGTTTGAAAAAGTCCACCTCGGTATCGCGGTGGATTCTCCGCGTGGATTAATGGTTCCCGTCGTCAAGGAGGCGTCCGAACTTTCCCTCGAAGCCCTTTCTGCCGAGATTAAAAAACTGGCGATTGCCTGCCGCGAAGGAACCATCCAGCCGGACGATCTCTCCGGAGGATCCTGCACCCTGACCAACCTCGGGATGCTCGGTGTTTCCACATTCACACCGGTCCTGAATGTGCCGGAGGTAGCCATTCTCGGAGTGGGTGGGATTGAACTGAAACCAAAACGCCTGGAATCCGGAGAAATTGAATATGCTGAATTCCTTCCGCTGAGCTTAACCATTGACCACCAGGCGGTGGATGGTGCTCCGGCCGCGAGGTTTCTGCAGACTCTGGTCAGTCAGCTCGAAGAGAATCCTGGACAACCCCTTTCAATAACCAACGAATAATTTAAAATTTATGAAATATGATTTTGCTGTAATCGGTGCAGGACCCGCAGGGTATATTGCTGCCAAAAAAGCCGCTTCCGCGGGTAAGAAAGTATTACTTGTTGAAAAGAGTAAACTGGGCGGCGTATGTTTGAACGAGGGATGTGTGCCATCCAAAACTTTACTACAGGCTGCGAAGACTTATCATCATGCCAAGCATGGTTCGGTCTTCGGTGTGACCGTTGAAGGGCTAAATTTTGACTTCCCCAAGGCACATTCCCACAAAAATGGAGTGATGGATAAAATGCGTGCGGGCATCGCAGGCTTAATGAAGAAGTACAAGATAGATGTGGTTGACGGCGAAGCTATCCTGAAGCCAAACCGGAAAATTGAGGTCAATGGAGAAGAGCATGAGGCGGATAATATTTTAATCTGTACCGGTTCTTCCCCGGCGGTTCCCCCCATTCCTGGAATCGAGCAGGAGCATGTGGTGGATTCTACCGGAATCCTGGAGCGGGAAAGTTTACCTCATCGTTTGATCGTGGTAGGGGGAGGCGTGATTGGTTGTGAATTTGCCTGTATGTTTGCCTCGGTCGATGTTCCGGTAACCGTGCTGGAAGCGATGCCGGAAATCTGTCCCAATTTAGATGGAGAGATCGCGGGAACTTTACGCAAGGAATTGGCCAAGAAAGGCGTCGATTTTCAGCTGGGTTGCAAGGTGGAAGAAATCGGAGCCAATTCCGTCCAATATAGCGATGGGAAGGAATCCAGGGAAATTGAGGGTGATCTTGTTCTGGTCGCTACCGGGCGCCGGCCTAATGTAACCAACTTGGGACTGGAGGATCTCGGCTTAGAATTCTCCCCGCATGGAATTAAGGTAGACGACCGGGGAGCCACCAATGTGCCAGGCATTTGGGCTGCTGGGGATGTTACGGGGCAGGCATGGCTTGCTCATGCAGCCAGTAGAATGGGTGAGGTCGTGGTCAACAACATCAGCGGTCAAACCGATCAAATTCGTCATGATACCATGCCTGCCGTGGTTTACACCAGTCCGGAGGTAGCGGTGGTTGGTTTGACCAAGGAGGAAGCGGAAGAGCGTGGAATCAAGACTCGTACCGGGCGGATTCCCATGGCGATCAATGCCCGCTATATTGCGGAAAATCCGGAAGAAGCCGGGCTTTGTAAAGTGGTGCTGGAAGATGGCACCAACCGATTACTTGGGGTTCATATGGTGGGCGGTGCTTGTTCCGAAATGATTTTTGGTGCCACCGCGATGATGGAGACTGAACTCCGGGAAGAAGAAATCGAAGAAATTGTCTTTCCGCACCCGACCACTTCAGAAATTATGAAAGATGTTTTCATGGCGGTGCGATGATCGATCCAACTATTCACTATTTACGAAACCTTTAATTCTTATTTGATATGCCGAAGTCACAAATCGTTGAACCAGCCAAGGAACGTAAAGCGGGAACTGTCCCCTTTGCTGAAGTTCCCCTTAACCAGTACCAAAACGATCTCAGCAAAGAAGTGGAAACTTTTGGAGCGGAAGCCATTTTAGGCATCTATGAGGACATGCTCCTGATCCGGGAGTTTGAAAACATGCTGCAAAGTATTAAAACCCAAGGCTCTTATGAAGGGATCGAATACGATCACAAGGGACCTGCCCACCTTTCAATTGGTCAAGAAGCATCCGCAGTCGGCCAGGCATTTCTTCTTGGGGTGGATGATCACATTCTTGGATCTCACCGATCCCACGGAGAAATTTTGGCGAAGGGAATGTCTGCGATTCGAAAGCTTGATGATGATAGCTTAATGGAAGTAATGAAGAATTTCCTGGGGGGAGATTGTTTCCGGGTGGTTGAAAAAGAAGGCGCAGAAAATGTCAAAGACTTGGCCCGTAATTTTTTACTTTATGGTGCCTTGGCAGAAGTATTTGGCCGGGCAAATGGTTTCAACCGTGGCTTGGGTGGTTCGATGCACGCATTCTTTCCTCCTTTCGGAATCCTTCCTAATAATGCGATTGTAGGGGGTTCTGCGGACATCGCAATGGGGGCCGCACTTTTCAAGAAATGCAACCGCAAGTCCGGTATTGTAATTGCCAATGTGGGTGATGCCTCGATGGGGTGCGGGCCGACCTGGGAAGCGATGAATTTTGCATCGATGCGACAATTTCATGAACTCTGGGAGGATTCCATGAAGGGAGGCTTGCCCATTATCTTTAACTTTATGAATAATTTTTATGGCATGGGTGGTCAAACCGCGGGTGAAACCATGGCCTTTGATTACCTTGCCCGGGTCGGTGCCGGGGTAAATCCTGACTCGATGCATGCCGAACGGGTAGACGGTTACAACCCGCTTGCGGTCGTCGATGCGATCCGCAGAAAGAAAGAATTGTTGGAGCAAGGAGGAGGTCCGGTATTACTTGAAACCATTACCTATCGATACTCCGGTCATTCTCCCTCGGACGCATCTTCTTATCGGGTGAAGGAAGAAATTGAGGCTTGGCAGGCAATTGATCCCTTGAAGGCCTATTCGCAGGAACTAATCGACGCAGGGATTTTATTGGAAGGAGCGATCGAAGAGCGTAAGCAAGAAACCACCAAGGCGATGACTCAAGCTTTCCGCTTAGCTTCCGATTTGGAAGTTTCTCCGAGATTACCTTCGGAAGAAATTGGTGGACTGATGTTTTCAAAGCGGAAAGTGGAGAGCTACGATCCGGAGCGTACTCCGGAACTTACCCTTGCGGCTGCGGAAAATCCACGGGTGCAAGCCTTGGCGAAGAAGTCCAGGGCTGGAGTTATTGATGGCAAACCAGTCTCGAAAAATAAGGTCTTTCAGTATCGGGATGCGATCTTTGAAGCCGCATTTCATCGATTTCAAAAAGATTCGACCTTGGTTGCTTACGGAGAAGAAAACCGCGATTGGGGGGGAGCGTTTGCATGTTATCGGGGATTAACTGAATCGTTATCGTATCATCGTCTGTTTAATTCCCCTATTTCGGAGGCTGCGATTGTTGGTTCAGCGGTGGGATATGCCCTCGAAGGAGGGCGTGCGTTAGTAGAATTGATGTACTGTGACTTTATGGGAAGAGCAGGGGACGAAATCTTTAATCAATTGGCGAAGTGGCAGAGTATGTCGGCCTGTATCCTGGAGATGCCGGTTGTATTACGGGTATCCGTCGGATCCAAGTACGGAGCCCAGCATTCTCAGGACTGGTGTGCCATATGCAGTCATATCCCGGGTTTACAAGTGGTCTTTCCCTCGACCCCATACGATGCCAAGGGCATGTTGAACACGGCATTGGCGGGAAGTGATCCGGTTGTTTTCTTCGAAAGCCAGAGACTTTATGATATGGGGGAACTTTTCGAAAAGGAAGTGCCCGAAGGCTATTATGAAGTACCTTTTGGCCCGCCGGCCCAACGCAGGGTGGGGAACGATATAACCATTATTACCGTGGGAGCTACCCTATATCGGGCTTTGGAAGCAGCGGATACCTTGCAGGAAAAGTATGGCGTTTCTACAGATGTATTCGACTGCCGATCCATTACACCCCTGGATTATGAACCTTTGATCGAATCGGTCCGAAAGACCGGTAAAGTGCTACTTTCCTCGGATGCTTGTGAACGGGGATCGGTAATGCAGGATATTGCATCGAACCTCAGTCAGTTGGCTTTTGATGAACTGGACGCCCCACCGGTGGTGGTAGGATCGCGAAACTGGATCACTCCATGTGCTGAAGTTGAATCCGATTTCTTTCCCCAGCCCTCTTGGATGTTAGATGCAATTCATCAAAGAATTATTCCGTTAACAGGTCATGTCATGAGCACCAACCCAACCACGGGCGAATTGATTCGTAGACATAAAGAAGGTGTGTAATTATAACTTAAATCTTAATTTAATCATCTTATGAGTTATCTGGAAAAATTCTCTGATCAAGTGGATACTTTTGTCGGTGTCTGCCATCATTTAGCAACGAAGCATTATGTTACCGGGCATGGTGGAAACCTTGCCTGGAAGCTTGATGATGATGTGATCCTGATTACCCCCACCAAACATAACAAAGGGGATGTAGGCCGAGAAAATGTTGTCTTCATCAACCGAGCGGGGGAGACCATTGAAGGAAAAGTTAAACCCACCGGAGAAACTCCAATGTATGTTAACTTTTTTCGTGAACGTCCAGATACCCAAGCGGTTCTTCATTGCCACCCACCTCATCTCAATGCCTTTGCGATCTCGGACTCGAAGAATTATCATATGCGCCCCTTGTTTCCGGAAACGATCACCGAGGTCGGTCCGGTTCCAGTCGTTCCTTACGGAGAGCCACTCACTCAAAAATTAGCCGATAATTTTCTACCTTTCCTTCCCAAGTATAACGGTTTTCTGATGGAAAATCATGGTTATGTTTTTCTCACTCCTTGGGATATTAAATGGGCTCAAATGTGTACGGACTTATTGGAAATGACCGCATTGCATATTATTCATGCCCGTAGTTTAGGGGGTAATATTAAGGAAATCGGTTATGAAGACCTCAAAGACATGGGTAATATTATGAAGACCCGGGGTTTACCTTTACCGGGTGCGCCTGGTGAGTGGTCCAGCTTAGAGGAAATGTATTATCCAGATGGACCACCTTCCAGTTAATTACCAATCTTTTTTCTATGTCGATTACCAAAATTGAAAGAGCAAAACAGCTGGCTCAATCTGCCCGTTCTCCTCATCATGGGGTTTACCTGACCGGCCCGAATCAAGTTGAAGTTCTAGAGGATGAATTGTTGTCCGAGAGTTTATCGGGAGAAAATTATCTTTTAGCAAGCTTTGGGAATTGTCGATGTGCTTCGGATGCCAAAGCCATTCGCCAGTTTGATTCTCACGCTCGAGTCCCTTCTGGAGTCGATCGGATCGCCCTGGGTCATGAGACTTTACAATTAGTTCTGGAAGCACCGGCTGGTTCCAATGTTTTGCCCGGTGATGTGGTGGTAGTGACACCGGGACACGCAACCGAGCCAATTGATCCATTAACTTTCAAACCTAGCAAGGACGGCGTCCTTTCTTCCCTCGGTTATTCCTACCGTTACCTCGGCGGTCTTCGTCAATTCAATATTGTTCCTGGTACCGCTCCGGCATTTGTGAAAGCTCAGGGCTTTGGTAATTTTTTCAATCCTGTTTCCCCGAAAATTGATACCAGCTTAGTTACCTTGGCCCATGCTGAGCCCTTTGCCTGTAATTACGGAACCAATAAGCACATATTTACGATTGGCAAAGAGGGTCAATTTGAATACGGCGTCCCAGCCCGGGCAATTGTGGCATATCTCTCTGGAACTGCCCGGATGGCAATGATCAACTTGACGATAGTAGCAAGCGTGCCGGATGAGGACTTACCCCCGGTAGTTTACATCACCGGTTCACAGGCGAAGTTGGATGAAATGGAGGAATATGCCCTGATCAAGGATTTACGCCAACGGGGTACCCGAGTGGTTCTGATCGAGCGTAAGGATCCCGCGATTATCTCTAAACTGATGGAATTTGGTCGTCCGCAGGTGGTGTGGACCAATTACGCTTCGGCTGAAACTTATGAACAGGCGAGTTCGATTATGGCGGAGGGCGGTAATTTAAACAGTTATGCCGGAGCTGTAGATGCAGAGCTTACATTTTCCATGCCGATTTCCAGAGCTCCAGAGTACAGCTCTTTTGAAGATGAGGTGAACTCTCAAATGAATGAGATGCATCATAACCTTTCCCCCAATGATCCCACCAGGCATCGGGGTTTGGCAAAAAAACCACGGGTTGCGCTCCTTGGATTCGAGTCGAATTCAGAAAGAGAATCTGCCTACTTAGAATCCCTTCCACCTGGAACTCCGGTCCTTTTTTCTCTCAAGGGAGAGAGTCGGGAAGGTTTTAACTCCTGCACCCTGGAAGAAGGCGGATTTACGGATGTTTTTATTGCCGGTTCCGGAGAGGAAGCGAAAGCAGACTACGAAGCAATTGAAACCCTTCTGGCCCGGTCTGCGGCAGTCAATTTCATTGATGGGGAACTGGTTGCTAAGATTCGCTCAAAGAATGCCCATTATGTAACCCGTCATCAAATTTGTGGTAAGAATATTCCTTGGCACATGACCAACACATCTGAGCCGCATGCCGATGATATGCTTGTTCAGGCGAGCAAACCGGTTTCTTTTGACTGGATGGTCAAAGGGGTTTGTGGGCTACGAAATGTTCCAAAGATGATGGATGAAGTCGAATCAGCACAACCCTTTGGTTCCTTTTACGCTTTTGCGGAACTGGAAGATTTGCCCTATGTCGAATGTAATGCGGACGCTTTTCGGCTCGCAGCAGAATCATGCAATGGAGTTTCCCGTCAGGCATTACTCGAGGGGGCGAATGCTTTGGACTCTACTGGAAATGTCTGGGCCCGAAGTGTAGAAGAAGCGATCTACCATGGCTATGGCTTACCTTACCCTTTAAACCTGTCTTAAAATAGAAATACCAGAAAAAAGAAAGAAGACCTGATGAGTTGGACGAATTTAGAAGATAAAGTAGTGATCATAACCGGTGGAGCCGCAGGAATCGGCTTGGAGGTAGCCAAGGGTTTTATAGAAGTCGGGGCCAAAGTCATGATCGCCGACTTTGCTGAAGATACTGGCAAGCAAGCAGTTGAAGAAGCAGGTGCTGAAGGCAGTGGGGAAGTGGCTTTTCTAAAATGTGATGTCACCAAGAAGTCAGAGGTTGAATCCGTGGTCAAGCATGCGGTTGAGATGTGGGGCTCGGTCGATGTCTTGGTCAATAATGCTGGCATTAACATCCCCCGCCTTCTCGTCGATCCAACGGGCAAGGAAGAGTTAACGGAAGAGGTTTGGGATAAAGTCTTTGCGGTCAATGTAAAGGGACAGTTTCTTTTTGCCCAAGCCGCAGCCCGACAAATGTTGGCCAGTGGAACCGGGGGCGTTTTGATTAATATGTCATCGGAGTCTGGTATGGAAGGGAGTGAAGGGCAGAGTGTTTATGCTGCCACCAAAGCGGCCAATCATAATTTAACCCGTTCATGGGCCAAGGAATTAGGTAAGTCAGGTGTGAGGGTGATAGGGGTCGCTCCTGGGATTATGGAAACTACTGGAATGCGAAGTTTGGCTTATGAAGAATCCTTGGCCTACACGCGTGGAATTACCGTAGAAGAGCTAAGAAACAAGTATGGATCCGTTTCTTCCATACCTCTAGGTCGTAGTGGAAAGCTTTCCGAAGTTTCGGACTTAGTGGTCTACCTGGCTTCGGAACGGGCTTCCTATTTACACGGAACCACGGTAAATATTTCCGGTGGTAAATCCCGGGGCTAAATTTTAAAAACTCTTAGGATTCCCAAGTGGTTACTCCTTTGACAAGGAGTAGGTTGGCATAAATTCTAAGGTCTCCGGTCATCACCACGGTAAAAGCTTTTTCCGCCCTTTTATAAAAATCGAATTTATCGATTTTCTCGATGTCTGCGATCTTTGGATTGTGGAAATGGATAATCTCGGAGTAGCTATCTCTGACTTTTTGATAACTCTCCATAATAACTTGAGAGGATCTATCTTCGGCCACCGGTTCCATCATCACCACTGGATGGGGCACGGCATGATCGAGTACGAATAGGGGAAGAATTGCCTGCAGAAGGTCTTCGATACCAAGACCATCAGCTCGAATGACATTTTTATTTTTACTTTCGCCGGGAAAATGGGCGTCTCCAAAGATGATTTCATCGTGATGACCCATACGATGAAGGGTTTCGAGAAGCTGTGGACTGATTAAAGGTGAAATTCCGCGTAACATATCCAACATTCAATTGATTTAGAAGATCAGGAAGTCAAGAAAGAGAACAAAAAAAACACCGCCGAAGCGGTGTTTTTTAAAAGACTTCGCGACTGTTAAGTCCGCATTCCTTCCCTTTACGGGTAGTGTTTAATTATTTTGACGAAGGCGCAGATCATATCCGTTTTATCTTTATCTTTTAGTATAGTCCTACTTTTTCATTTTGTCTAAAAATTATTAAAAAAGTTTTTTTAAAAGGTGGAGAGTGCTTTAAAATGGGCGTTTGCTGCCTTGGCCAACCCGCCAAAATTATAGCCTCCTTCCAGAATTGAAATCACTTTTCCTTGGCAGAACTCACCGGCGAGATCACAAATGATTTCGGTCAAATTTGCAAAGTCCTGATCCTCCAAAGTGAATTGTCCGAGTGGGTCGCCCCGTCGGGAATCAAATCCAGCCGAAATGAGGATTAATTCGGGACGAAATGTATTCATTCTTTTTTGTAATTCATTTCCAAAAGCATCTTCCACAATTTCCTTTCTTCCACTACCTGCAGGCAAAGGGAAATTGAGGGTACTTCCCAATCCCTTTCCGGTCCCGGTTTCAAA
>DBVA01000161.1:11225-11443 GCA_002308735.1 Opitutia bacterium UBA1276
TCGTAAAAAATATCTTGGGTGCCATTGCCATGATGTACATCCCAGTCGACGATTAAAACTTTGCCCACGCCATATTTTTTTTGGGCGTAGCGTGCAGCAAGTGCGACATGATTAAAGATACAAAAACCCATTCCTTTTGCTGCGGTTGCATGATGCCCCGGAGGGCGAGAGGCACAGAAAGCACGAGTAAGCTTACCAGAAAAGACCTCCTTGACTGC
>DBVA01000056.1:0-4115 GCA_002308735.1 Opitutia bacterium UBA1276
GAGGGAGCTTGTGAAGTGATGGATACGAAGGGGCAAATCATCGGGCGTGCTTACCTTGAGCTCGCGGGTTATGGGGGTGGACTTGGTGCTCGTCTTAATTAGTCTGGAGTGACCATCAGACCAGTGCTTTTTTTAAAAACCGAAAATTGGATTGATACATCCGGGGAAAAGTGAAGCCAAATTTTTTTCTCGTCTTGGTATAAAAAAGCAATAAATTTTGTAAAAAGTTGTAGTTATTAAAATATCTTACAGCCCAAAATGTAAGACACTGCCCTTAAAAAAATCCCAAATCCCCAGCCAAACTTTTCCCATGCAATATTTCGACTGCGATAAAATCCAATACGAAGGATCAAGCTCAAAGAATCCGCTCGCCTTTAAGTACTACAATGCCAATGAGGAAGTCGGAGGTAAGTCAATGAAGGATCATTTGCGATTTGCGGGGGCATACTGGCATGTAATGCGAAATGAACTAGCGGATCCATTTGGTCAGGGCACCGCTCAGATGCCCTGGGATGATAAGAGCGATTCGGTTGAAAACGCAATTGCCCGGGTCGATGTATTTTTTGAATTCCTCGATAAAATGGGGATTGCATTTTATTGCTTTCATGATCGTGATATCGCACCGGAATTGAATGACCTTTCCGCTTCCAATGCCGCCCTTGACCGGGTGGTGGCAAAATTAAAAGAAAAACAGGCGGAGACTGGAGTCCAACTCCTCTGGGGTACGGCCTGTCTTTTTGCCCATCCGCGTTATGCACAAGGTGCGGCCACATCTCCAGATGCCTCCGTTTATACCTATGCGGCGGCACAGGTTAAAAAAGCACTTGAGGTGACCAAAGAGTTGGACGGGCTGGGTTATACCTTCTGGGGTGGTCGTGAAGGATATTCCACCTTGCTGAATACCGACATGAAACGGGAACTTGATCATTTGGCTTCGTTTATGCACATGGCCGTGGATCATGCGAAAAGTATTGGTTTTGACGGACCGTTTTATATTGAGCCCAAACCACGTGAGCCTTCCACCCACCAATATGATAGCGATTCCGCGGCCTGCTTGAATTTCCTTCGCGAATACAATTTGCTTGATCACTTTAAATTAAACATCGAAACCAATCATGCTACTTTAGCTGGCCACACGGTGGAGCATGACCTGACGGTAGCCGCCAATGCAGATGCACTTGGCAGCATTGATGCCAATACGGGAGACACTCTGATTGGATGGGACACAGATCAGTTCCCAACCGATATTTATATGACCACCCAGATTATGTTGGTAGTTCTGAAAATGGGTGGTTTCACCACGGGTGGTTTGAACTTTGATGCTAAGCGTAGACGTGAATCGCATGAACCGATTGATTTAATGCACGCCCATATTGGGGGTATGGATGCATTTGCCCGCGGGCTTAAGATAGCTCATGCTATTCAGGAAGATGGACGACTTGGTAAATTTGTGGAGGAGCGTTATTCCAGCTTTGACAAGGATATCGGTGCAAAAGTGGAAGCCGGTACCGCGAGCTTTGCTGAGCTCGAGGAACTTGCTTTGGCTAATGGTGAGCCTACTCTTGCCAGTGGACGTCAGGAAATGCTGGAAAACTTGATCAACGAGTTTATTTAATTTCTATCAGTGCAAAGTCTCCAGCGAGACAGTTTTAATTTAGACTCTAGGTTTTCTGCCCCTGAAGTTTTTAGAAAACTGATTAATTCAGAGCTATATTCAAACTTTGTACAATAAGTAAGAAATCGAAAGCGAAGTCATTTATCTGGATGAAAATTTTTAAACGGTTTCAATTAATTGGTACTTTTGTATTAAGGCCAAGTGTGCTTCTCCTGTGTTTGGTTTCTGGAATTCAGATTGCTGGGGCGAAAACAGAATTCATTCCGCTTGATCGTTGGTATGAAGTTTATCTCGATGGTGGGAAAGTCGGCTATTTTCAGGACAAAATGGAAAAAGATGGAGATGTAATTAAGAGTTGGAATGAGTTTGTGATGCAAATCAAGCGTGCAGGACAGAGCATCGAGATTACCGTGGTTCAGGAAACCAAGGAAAAAATAAGCGGGGAATTAATCGAATTTTCAAGTGAGACCAAGATGGCGGGAATTCCCATGCTTAAAAAGGGACGAGTGAAAGGGAAGGAATTGGTCGTTTATGAAAAGCAGTTCATCACGGACAAGGAAACCAGGTATTCTTTTGATCCGGAAGGAGGTATGAGCTGGGGGCTGCGTAAGCAGGTTCTGGAAAATGGATTTCAGGAAGCTGGAAAGACTTATGTCTTAAAAGTCTACTCTCCCGACATGGGAATGAAAAAACCAGCGCATGCTAATATTATTTGCTTCGGGGAAAAACCGATTCAGGTCGGGGAGAGAAAGATCAAAGCCTTCGAGGTGGATATGGAATTGAAAAGTGCATTTGGATCCATGATTACAAAGTCATGGTTTGATGAAAATTGTATAGCCATCAAAACCGTGATGAACATGGGAGGAATGAAAATTTCCATCATTGAGGTACCGAAAAAGAAGGCCAAGAAAATGGATGAAGAAGCTCACGAACTTTTGTTGAGCTCTGTCGTTTCCTTGAATGCAGCAGTACCGAAAAGTGAAAAAAATATTTTTATTATGGAAGCAATCAAGGGAAAATGGTCAGGTAAGTTGTTTGAAGATTCCTCTCAGAAGATCGAGATAATCAATCACAACTCGGTACGGGTGATTGTGGATCAGAGTCAGCGTCAGGAAAAAGGAGACAAGGAAATTGATTTGAAACCTTTTCTTTCGGCAAATGTATACCTTGATTCGGATGATCTACTGATTCAGAAACTCGCGAAAAAAGCAAAAGGGAACGCAAAGACCCCGAAGGAAATTGCACACAAACTTACCCAATTTGTCTTCCGTTATATGTCCAACAAAAATTATGAGGTTGGATTTGCCACCGCCAGCGAAGTAGCAAGAAAGAAAGCGGGGGATTGTACCGAACATTCCGTACTGCTGGCTGCTTTAGGGCGTGCGTTAGGCATTCCCAGCCGAGTGGTAACGGGCTTGGTTTATGCCGATGAATTTGAAAATCAAAAAGATGTGTTGGTCTATCACATGTGGACCCAATTTTATATGGATGACCAGTGGGTAAATCTTGATTCTGCACTAGGCTTGGTTAAGTGCCCGGCTGACCGGATTACATTTTCGGTGGATTCTCTGGAGGAGGATACGATTGCTTCGGTACTTCCTCTTATGGAGTTGATTAATAACCTGAAGGTTACCGTGCAAAGCGTTGAATAGTCCTCTCTGCCCAATTTAATCGGATCGAATAAGCATGGGTTCTCTTGACCATTTTGGGTAAGAATTAGAATGTATTCTATGATTAGAATTTTCTATCTTTTTTTCCTGACATCGGCTTCTTGCTACGGAAAAGATCGGCCGAATATTCTCTTTGCGTTTGCAGATGACTGGGGTAGGCAGGCAAGTATCTATGCCAAGATCGAAGGGGCTGGAGGAATTAATGATCTGGCCAAGACTCCCCATTTCGACAAGTTGGCGAAAAGCGGGGTGCTTTTTACCAATGCCTCAGTGAATGCTCCTTCCTGTACGCCATGTCGAAGTTCGATTCTTTCGGGGCGTAACTTTTGGGAAACGGGCAGGGGGGCGATTTTACAAGGTGCGGTTTGGGATGAGAACATTCCAACTTGGCCCTTGTTGCTTAAAGATTCGGGTTACCATATTGGCTACACCTACAAGGTTTGGTCACCGGGTAGTCCAGTTAATGCCGGAATCGGGGGAAGTGCCAACGCGTTTGTAAAGTCGGGTACAAAATTTAACAGTTTTTCGCAATATGTCTCCAGCCGGGCTTCCAAAGGCACCACGGTAAAGGATGCCAAAGAGGAAATGTATCGGGAAGCCCGCGGTAATTTCAAATCCTTCCTGGAAGGCAGAAAGAAAGATCAGCCCTTCGCCTATTGGTTCGGCCCCACCAATGTTCATCGCAAATGGATTAAGGGCTCAGGTAAAAAGCTTTGGGGGATCGATCCTGACGAATTGAAAGGTAAAATGCCTGCATTCCTGCCTGATGTTCATGAGATCCGAGAGGACTTGGCTGATTACTTGGGAGAGATAGCCGCTTTCGATGCTGG
>DBVA01000001.1:0-3908 GCA_002308735.1 Opitutia bacterium UBA1276
AAAATATAAATTTAATTTTCTTACTCTTCTTAAGCAGTCCCTTTTGTTTTTCCTTGTTGGGGAAATCAAATTTCTCCAAGCAAACCATCGACTTGGGCTTAGTGGTTACTGACCTCAATCAATCCTTGAAGTTCTATAAAGAAGTCATTGGTTTTGAGGAGATCACTGGTTTTGAAGTTAAAGGTTCCTTTCCAGAAAAAGTTGGTTTAACCGATGGAGCACCTCTCGATATTCATGTTCTTGTCCTTGGAAAAGATGAAAACGCTACAAAACTCAAACTTATGCAGATTCAGTCAAAGAAGAAAGCCCGCAAAATCAAACAGCCTTTCATTCACACGGTTGCTGGCTTCTCGTATATTACTGTATTTGTTGAAAATGTTGATCTTGTTTGGTCCAATGCTGGTAAACTTGGAGTTGTGGCGTATGCGGAAAGCCCACAAGTTTTACCTGCAGGTTTACCTCAAGAAATCTGCCTTTTGATGTTAAAAGATCCCGATGGTAATTTCGTAGAAATCGTAGGTCCCAAAACACAATCCTTAAAATAAATCTGGAAAATATAGGAGACTGGATGGCATGAAAAACTTAGAGGGGTAAGAAGAAATCCATCCCCATTGGTAAGACTTTTTGAGCAAATGGTACTGCTATTTCGCTTTGGCATGAGAGGTGCACTCCAGTTTTTATGGAATTAATTATTATTACAGAATTGAAACATAAATGTCCTATTCATGGGTTTGGAATCCATTAGCATTGATGTATAATAAAGACCCCATCTTCTTTCTCTTTTATTCAACCAAATCGGTGCAACAATTAACTTGAATTTCTACATTTGAAAACTATAAATCTTCATCTTCTTTTTTTGGCGGAGAAATGACTAAATTAAACAAACTTAAACCAAAAGATAATAACCAAATTCCTTCCAGTAATCCCATCCAGAAGGTAAATATTCAAACACCTGTTAGCCAACCTTTAGGGCAACAAGATTTCATCTTGCCTAACAAAGTTGCTAGCAGAACCTATCAATCATCGGATCTACCCACGATTTTGTTCTTGTGCAAAAGGGGCATGTCCCGGTCACCCCTTGCTCAAGAAATCATGAGAGACTTACTTCAAAAGTCCCCTTATTTTGGCAGGATCAGGGTTTCCTCCAGAGGCGTGAATATTGCTTACAATGATTGTTCTGTTGACGGTCGGATGCAGTCGTACTCTTCCAAACTCGGTTTGATTCTTCATGGTACATCCAAGTTTGCTACGGTTCCTGAATTGGCAAACGCCGCTCTAATTATAACCATGGATGCTGACAGCGAAGATTTTGTGAAAGTTCACAAAAATGCTATTCGTGGACATTCTAGACCCATTGGTATTTTCCTATCACCTGGCAGTGAACCTTATATCCAAGATCCCTATGACCGTGGAGAGGATACGGATGTCGATGATCGGTACGACTCCATCATTGCTTCCACCCAAATTGCCTGTACCAAAATTCTTTCGGTTATTCCAAACTTGGTGCTTTAGATGATTGAAAATTAGACCTGATTTTCTTTGTAGAATTAGGCTCTTTTCTTTGCTAGTCGGTACAAAATCCTCGTCTTTTGATCAGAAAAAGTTTTTTTGATCTTACCATGAGTTCCATCTGTTCATCGATTTCTAAGAGCCTATTATTTCAGCGCTTGATTATAGCAACCATCCTTTTGGCAGGGATCGTAGTGGGTGCACAGACCTACAAGGACTTTGCCATTCGTCATCACGACACCCTGCAAATTTTAGATTACTTGATTCTAGGAATCTTTGTATGTGAAGCGGTAATCAAAATTTTAGCGGAAGGAAAAAAGCCCCTTAATTATTTCAGGAATCCTTGGAATGCTTTTGATTTTTTTATTGTCAGTGCTTGTTTGTTGGAACCATTCGTTCAAGTTGGAGGTGCTTTTTTACCCGTTCTTCGACTGGCAAGAATTTTACGGGTCCTTCGTCTGGTGACTGCAATTCCAAAGCTTCAGCTACTGGTATCCTGCTTGCTGAAAAGCCTTCCTTCCATGTTTTATGTGAGCATTTTGCTTTTCTTGTTATTTTATATCTACGGCACGATGGCGGTATTTTTTTACGGGGACAATGATCCCATTCATTTCCGTAATTTACAGACTTCAATTCTCTCCCTTTTTAGAGTGGTTACTCTGGAAGACTGGACCGATGTAATGTATATCAACATGTATGGCTCAGATCAGTATGGGTATTCAAAGGAGGATATTGTTCATTGGTCCCCTCTTTCTACCGCTTCACCTTTAGGTGCCGCCTTATTCTTCGTAAGTTTTGTTTTGATCGGGACCATGATTGTTCTCAATTTAGTAATTGGAGTAATTATGAACAGCATGGAAGAATCAAATGCGGAGATGGCAATCCGATTGGAACTTCAACGCCGGAAATTGAACCCTGAACCGCTCAGGGATAGTATGCATGATCTTCATACCGAGATGGAAAAGATCTCCAAAGAAATGACCATCATCAAGGCCATGCTTGAAGAGAAAAGAGAAGCAAGCCATTAATCTCTCGACGATCTAAAAACCGTATTTTTCGGTATTTAAATCAGGGTCTACTTAAGTATCCTACTTTTGTAACTTCTTTAGTTTTTGGAAAACGGCAGTCCGGGCAGACACAAAAAAGTCCATGATCCTCGGTATCGTAAACCCATTTCGTTTCATACCTGTACGGGCTGACTTTTGAAATATCCAAGGATTTCCATCCATCTTCCTGTTTTTTCAAAGTACGCAGATAGGACTTGGCTGCATAGTATGACTTAAATTTTTGATTATCCACGGAATACTTCCAAGTTGCTTTCTGCATTTTTGGACAACCTGAGTAAGAAATATGGTTTAAAATAACCAGGGAGAAAAGGATACAGATGAATACTTTCATATTTAAACCAACTGCATAAATTAAAAAAAAGCAAATTATTGAATCATAATTTGTTTTAAAAGAATCGAAAAATTGAATCCATTGGTTAACCAAGGATGATTTTTCCTCTCCTGCTTTCCTTTTGCCATAAAATAGAAAATATACATCATCATATGTTCGAATAATTATGGCCGACGACGACATTAAGTACGACTTTACCTCCATCGAGAAAAAATGGCAGGATTTTTGGGAACGCGAAAAAACCTTCCTCGCAGAAGATCAATCAGATAAGCCCAAGTACTATGCCTTGGATATGTTCCCCTACCCTTCGGGTGCTGGATTGCATATTGGGCACCCGGAAGGCTATGTAGCCTCTGATATTTTAGCACGCTACAAAAAAGCCTGCGGGTTTAATGTTTTACATCCCATGGGTTGGGACGCCTTTGGCTTACCTGCTGAGCAATATGCCATCAAAACAGGAACCCACCCATCCGAAACCACCCAAACCAATGTCGACAACTTTCGCCGGCAGATCAAAAGCATTGGTTTTGCCATCGATTGGGATCGGGAAATCAACACCACCGATCAAGGATACTATCAGTGGACCCAATGGATATTCCTGAAACTTTTTCAGCGAGGACTCGCCTATGTGGATGAAAAGCCAGTTTGGTGGTGTCCGAACCTCCGGGCGGTCTTAGCCAACGAAGAAATTGTGAACGGGAAATCCGAAGTTGGCGGACATCCTGTTGAACGCAAGAACCTCCGCCAAGTGGTTCTTCGAATTACTGCCTATGCGGATAAGCTCCTTGCGGGGTTGGAAGATTTGGATTGGCCCGACTCCACCAAGCGCCAACAGAAGGCATGGATCGGACGATCCGAAGGGGCTGAAGTTCAGTTCCCCGTCGAAGGAAAAGACGAAAAACTTGAAGTCTACACCACCCGGCCGGACACTCTATTTGGAGCAAGCTATATGGTGGTAGCCCCGGAACATCCCCTTCTCGGGGAACTGGTGGTTTCCGAGA
>DBVA01000092.1:0-274 GCA_002308735.1 Opitutia bacterium UBA1276
ACCAGAAAAGACCTCCTTGACTGCAAGGCATGCGGAACCAGAAGCTCGCAGGGCAACCGACCACGAATCTTGAGAGACTGAGGTGTCTCCAGTGGTCAAAGTTTTTAAGCCTTCCTCGATGTCTCGTTTTGCTTGGGCTAGGTATTTGGGATCGTGAGCCAAGCTGAGATGTATTTCATCAATCGCTTCTGGTTGCAGAACTGAGCTTGATTGGATGAGGTTTTGCTGGAGTAAAGCTTTGTAAACATGTGTGGCCCGCATTGGGCTTTCGGGG
>DBVA01000092.1:363-7205 GCA_002308735.1 Opitutia bacterium UBA1276
AACCGACCACGAATCTTGAGAGACCGAGGTGTCTCCAGTGGTCAAATTTTTTAAGCCTTCCTCGATGTCTCGTTTTGCTTGGGCTAGGTATTTGGGATCGTGAGCCAAGCTGAGATGTATTTCATCAATCGGTTCTGGTTGCAGAACTGAGCTTGATTGGATGAGGTTTTGCTGGAGTAAAGCTTTGTAAACATGAGTGGCCCGCATTGGGCTTTCGGGGTGACCTAGACCAGTATCGTGCTTTTCGTAGTAGTTGTCATAAATCAGCCCGCATTTTTGACCCATAACCGAGGATGGACTATGCCGTAGCCTTCTGCTTTTTTTCTTCGCCCACTAACTGATGAAAGGCGGCAAATAAATGAGCAGCATCATTGGGCCCAGGGGCCGCTTCGGGATGATATTGAACCGAGAAAACAGGTAGGTTTTTCAACCTCATACCGGAGACGGTTTGGTCATTTAGATTAAATTCAGTCACAATCGCACCCATAGCTTCCAACTTTTTCTGGTCGGAAGCGAATCCATGATTTTGAGAAGTGATGGCAACCCGTCCGGTTTCGATATTTTGAACGGGTTGATTACCTCCACGATGTCCGAATTTTAATTTATAGGTTCCGGCTCCGATCGCGTGGGTCAGGATTTGATGACCTAAACAGATCCCGAATATTGGAAAGTCTGGTAAAAGAGATTGCACCGTTTTGTGGGCATAACCCAAAGCGGAGGGGTCTCCCGGACCATTGGAGAGGAAGATGCCATCCGGGTTATGAGAGCGAGCCTCTTCCGCAGTTGCATCCGCGGGTAATACGATCACTTCAAACCCATGATTCTTGAGGTTTTTGTAAATCGCCCGCTTTGCACCAAAGTCAAAGGCTACCAATTTATGAATTTCATTCGAGTGGGAGTATTCTTTGGCCAAATCAGTACCTCCAACCGTAAAGGTTTTACTCTTTTTTCCATCTGGATCCCAAGTAAAGGATGCAGCACAAGTGACTTCCTTTACGAAATCTTGACCTTCGATACCAGTCCACTGCTTGGCCCTCTCCATTGCTTGCTCATCGCTTAATCCTTCCGTGGACAGGCACGCCTTGAGAGCACCATGAACTCGAATCCTTTTGGTGATCGCTCGGGTATCTACCCCTTCAATCCCGGGGATGGAATGCTTTTTAAGGTAACCATCTAAGGATTCATTGGCTCTCCAATTACTAACCACTGGGCTAAGTTCCCGAACCACGAAACCGGCAACCTTTGGGCCATCGGATTCTTCATCTTCATGATTGATTCCGTAATTCCCGATTTGGGGGGCGGTCATGGTGACGATTTGCCCAAAATAGGAAGGGTCGGTGAGGGTTTCCTGGTACCCAGTCATTCCGGTGTTGAAGACCGCTTCTCCAACCACGGTAGTGGAGGCTCCAAAAGAAAACCCTCGGAAGATACTTCCGTCTTCTAAGGCCAATACGGCATTTCTAATCTTGACTGAATTACTCATAAATTGAAGGTGCGTTCTATGAGGTAATACTTCATCGGTGGATTGGCAAACCCGATTTAGATCGAAGCTCTATTATTTTCAAAACGAATGAAAATTTGAGGAAAGTTTGACTATTTCAGTTCGGATCACTACCGCATAGATTCTATGGAAAAAACAACACCTCGCTATGATCGAAGTAAGACCAAGAATGCACCCTTGTTGAAGTGGCTGGATAAGATGGTGGAGATGTGCGGCCCCACGGATGTTCACTGGTGTGATGGTTCCGATCAGGAATGGGATGATCTTTGTAAGAAGATGATAGATCAAGGTGCGATGATTGCCTTAAATCATGAAAAGCGACCCAATAGTTACCTGGTACGATCGGACCCAAGAGATGTGGCTAGGGTGGAAAGTCGAACTTTTATCTGTAGCTACGGAAAAGATGATGCTGGTCCCACCAATAATTGGGAAGAGCCCAGGAAAATGCGGGCACGGCTGAAGAAGTTGTTCCGTGGTTCTATGGAAGGCAGGACGATGTACATCATTCCTTTTTGTATGGGACCTCTTGGTTCTCCTATTTCTCAATTTGGAGTTCAGGTAACCGATTCACCCTACGCGGTCCTCAATATGAAAATCATGACGAGAATGGGGCAGCAAGTATTGGATCATATGGGGGAACGCGATTTCTTTGTCCCATGTCTTCATTCCGTAGGCTTTCCTCTAAAGGATGGCAGGGAGGATATAGCCTGGCCTTGCGATCCTGAAAACACTTACATCGTACATTTCCCAGAGCAGCGGACCATAGTTTCTTATGGTAGTGGTTATGGGGGAAATGCTCTCCTTGGTAAGAAGTGCCTAGCTCTTCGCATTGCTTCTTGTATGGCCCGGGATAATGAATGGATGGCCGAACATATGTTAATTCTGGGTCTGGAAGACCCGGAAGGAGAAAAAACTTATGTGGCTGGGGCATTCCCGAGTGCCTGTGGAAAGACCAATATGGCCATGTTGATTCCACCGGATTCGATGAAGGGCTGGAAAGTTTCAACCGTTGGGGATGATATCGCATGGCTAAAGCCCGATGAAGATGGAATGCTACGGGCGATCAATCCCGAGGCCGGTTTTTTTGGGGTTGCTCCGGGGACATCCTGGGAGACCAACCCAAATGCAATGGAGTCGATGAAGGAAAATAGTCTATTCACGAATGTCGCCCTTACCGAAGACGGGGATGTGTGGTGGGAAGGATTGACTGAAGAACCTCCAGCCAAACTAACAGATTGGAGAGGGGAAGCATGGACAGCTAATAGTGAACGACCCGCATCTCATCCCAATGCTCGTTTCACTTCTCCAGCTTCTCAGTGCCCTACGATTGATCCAGACTGGGAAAATCCACAAGGCGTACCGATTTCAGCCTTCATTTTTGGTGGACGGAGGATGTCGGATATTCCTCTTGTTTATCAGTCCTTTAATTGGAATCACGGTGTTTATCTCGGGGCAACCTTGGCCTCCGAGACCACGGCAGCGGCGGAAGGTGCTTTGGGTAATTTAAGAAGGGACCCCATGGCTATGATTCCCTTTTGTGGTTACAACATGGGCGATTACTTTAGGCATTGGATAAAGATGGGGAAGATCTTGAAGGAGAAACCGAGAATTTTTCATGTTAACTGGTTTCGAAAAGATCAAGATGGAAAATTTTTATGGCCGGGATTTAGGGATAACATGAGAGTTTTAAGATGGATCGTGGAACGATCAACCGGTAAGGGGAAAGCTCATGAGGGGCCCTTGGGTTGGTCCCCGGAAAGAGAGGATCTCGACTGGACTGGGATGGAATTTGATCAAGAACAATGGAATGAATTAATGTTCATCGAACCTGAGAGTCTACGGATGCAGACCTTGAGGCATGAAGAACTGTTTCTGCAATTATCGGAATTCTTACCTAAAGAAATGCTTTTTGAACGGGAGCTTTTAGTTTCAAGGTTGTAAAAAAAAGCCTTGGGGTAAACTGCCCCTCAAACGGGTTGCTTTTTAGACCATCTGTAGAAGGCGGATGAAATAACCACGACGGAGACAATCATGTTCGCGAGCTTCATCAGAACACCCCCAGTTTTTTGGTCTTCCAGTGGACTAATATCCATAATCCGTTCCGCATAAAAATAGGTGTCATAAAGCACTTCCTTGGAGAAAGTAAGAATGGCAAAGATGGGAGTTTGGCCGAGCATGAGGGCCAAAATGTAAAGAATTTGTAGACCAAAGGGAAGGGCTGGAATAAGCTTAGATCGGCTGCATATTGGCCACCACATTAGGATAGAGCTGAAAAACATTGAAAGGTGCTCTGCCATGTGAAGAGTTTTATCCCGAATTGCAGCCTCATAAAAAGCACTGAAATGCCAGAAGGAAAAAACCAAGGTAAATAGAAGCCCAGCAATGATAGGGTGAACAAGAAATTTGAGGATTTTGCGGGTTCCCACATTTTTTTCTAAAAATTCATCCAATATCTGGTGGGGAATACCGAGCAGAATAAAAAGAGGACTCAAGTACATTAGGATATTGTGCTGAATCATATGGGCAAAAAAGAGGTAATTTTCCCCAAGCGGGTCCAAAGGAGATCCTACTGCCAGATAAAAAGTTATGATACCAGCTGCAAACCAATAAGCATAACGAGCGGTATGAGGGGCATTCGGATTACTTTTCGAACGAATCGGTCCAAGAAGAACTGAATATGACCAGCAAACAAATAAAATACCGGCAATAAGTGCGGGTTCGGTGTGCCAGTGGCTGAGGGTAATGGGTGAGTTGGACATTCCTAAAACTAAATTATACTATTTAGGAAAAGGAAAACGAAAGGCAGCTTATTAATTTTCAGTCCAAAAAGCTTCAGATCGGACTTTGATCCTAAAATCTTCAGTAGTTGCGGATTGCGAAAGAAGAGATACTTGCGATCCTTCTACGATTTCTTGGTTGGTAGGGAAGAATTGTAGAAAGAATGGATTTTCAGGTTTTTCAGAGTGGATTTCCACGGTATCGGCTTGGGTAATTTTCCAGGAAAATTGATGGGGGATTCCATCTACTTGGTTCCATAAATTTGAATTCTGTTCGAAATTTTCCGAGGAGGTGTGATCCGAATTTGATTGGAAGAAGTTCTCGCCCACTTTTACAAATTCATCTTTTGTGTAAGCCTTTTCTGCTTTCCAATCTTGAGTGAAAGCGGTGACTTCAAATTTTTCGATTACAGGATGAGTGTCCCCCATGTAAATTACGGCAAAAAAAGTACCGATGGCAATTACCAGGCCAAGTAAAAAGAGGACAGTGTTGACAAATTTGTCCCACCTAAGATGCATAAACCACCAAATTACGCCGATAAATTTTACAATAGAAGTTAAAAATAAGACGCCTATAATAGCGGCACCTCCAATCGGTTTGACATAAATAATTACAACTTCAATGCCAGTGATGGCAACTAAAGCCATGGAGAGATTAAAAAAAGTAAAGAATCGTTTGCTCTCTTCTGCAACTGGGTCTTCGGAATGTCCGCTCATAATAGAAGGAAGATAGAGTAAATTAAATTATTTTCAAGAAAATGCTAAAAAGCATATTCCATCAGATAAATTACTGGAAAGATAATAATCCAGACAATATCCACAAAGTGCCAATATAAACCACAGCATTCAACATCAATGGCGTGAGCTACACTCATTTTACCCGTAAAGGAATAAAGAAACCATCCCAAGAGCCAAAAGACACCAATTGCAACATGGGTACCATGAGTACCAGTAAGCACATAGAAAGTGGAACCAAAAACATGGGGTTCACCGCGATAGGAGGAAAGAGTAAGTTCGTTACCGGGGGCGTGAACGAAATGTGTAAACTCATAAACTTGACAAGCGAGGAAGATGAGACCGAAAATAATAGTCCCAAAGAGCATAATGCGAGTGCTGTTTAAATTTCCTTTGTGAATCGCTGAAACCGCAAGTGCCATGAATAAAGAACTGGCGAGTAAAATGAAGGTGCTGAAGGAAGTAAGTTCAATGTCAAAAACATCTCGGATATCTAAGTAATTACTACCAACGGTTGCGGAAATCTTTCGGTAAATTAAATGAGTAGAGATCAGGGTTCCAAAGAACATGCAGTCCGAACCTAAAAAGGCCCACATCAGGATTTTTTTGTTGGGAACGCCAGTACTGGTAATGGGTTCGTGGTGCTCTAGTACATGCGACTCGCTCATGTGATTGGTAGTGATTGGATGAGGAATTACTCCTCTTCTTCTTTGGGAAAGAGATGATATCCACCTGGACCTTCAAGTGCCCACATTATAACACCGAGGATGAAGACAACTCCACCAGCGATTGCCATATTGTAGCTACGGTCAAGTTCTCCAAGCTCATTAACCGTCCTGCTGAAAAGAAGACCTAAAGCTAAAAAAACAATACCGAACGCAGTTATCAGCGGAGACCATGAGCGGTCAGGCATGTGCACACCATGGTCATCCAGAGGTTCTTTTTCGGAATGTTTATCCCTCTCCCCATACTTGTTTTCCCAAGCTTGGTCTTTAGTTTTGATGATTGGAGTGCGTGCAAAGTTATATTCTTTCACTGGAGAAGAAAGAGTCCATTCCAAGGTTCGTGCATCCCAAGGGTTTTTACCAGCTGGTTTCAATTTCTTGTTGAAAAAGGCGGAAACGAATTGATAAATCCCAATGAGGACCCCAACTCCGAGAATAAAAGCACCAATGGTAGCAATCTGATTCCAAGTTTCGAAACCGTGCCCTTCGTTGTAACTATGGGTTCTTCTTGGCTGACCAATCATGCCAAGGTAGTGCATGGGGAAAAATGTAAGGTTAAAACCGATGAACATCATTGAAAAAACCAATTTTCCCAATTTGTCATTCAACAAACGTCCTGACATTTTGGGCAACCAATAGTAAAAACCAGAATAGAGTCCAAAAAGAGCACCTCCAATGAGAACATAATGGAAGTGGGCGACAACAAAATAAGTATCCTGGTGTTGGGCATCAATAGGAACGGAAGAGTGCATAATGCCAGTAAACCCTCCAATCATAAACATGGTTATAAAACCAAGAGCAAAAAGCATGGGGGTATCAAAACGAATTTTCCCTCCCCACATGGTCCCAATCCAATTAAAGATTTTAACACCAGTGGGAATTGCAATCAACATCGTCAAGATGGAGAAGGCTGAGGTTGCCACAATTCCCATACCTGTAGTAAACATGTGGTGGCTCCAAACGGCAAAACCCATAAATCCGATAATGGCACCAGAGAAAACAATCAAACCATATCCAAAAAGGGGCTTACGAGAAAAAACAGGGATAACTTCGGAAACAATTCCCATGGCTGGTAAAATCAAAATGTAAACTTCGGGGTGACCA
>DBVA01000211.1:0-5554 GCA_002308735.1 Opitutia bacterium UBA1276
AAGGTTGCAATGGACCTACTCTTGTAAGAAGTAGCATCGGAACCGCCGGTAAAAGCGGTATTGGTGGAAGCAGAATTGACCTCTTGGAATGCAGGAGGGCCTGCATTATCTATGGTAAAAGATACAATTGAATCGGGCTGATACATACCAAGAACGGGCCAAGGGTAGGGATTGTACGACTTGTCCTTGTCATTGGAATCAAAGGCTAATCCAAGTGCATTGTAATCTTTATATCCTAAGGGCTTAATATCGGTGATCGCTGGAGTCAAAAGATCAACAAAAGCCAGAGCGTTGTTCTCCTGTAAAGTAACGAAAGCCTTGGTGGAGTCCGCACTGATTGCGACATATTCGGGCTCCAAGTCCTGGGAAACAGAGGCATTTTTTCCAAAAATACGGACGCCTTTGGCAACCAATTCGGTCTTATTGGAATCGTAGGCGGTGAAATCAAGGGTAGTTACCGGAAGCGTAAGGGAGGAAGACGCATCGTTGCGAATCTGATTTATGTTACTTACATCAATTATGCTTATCGAACCTTTAGGATCATTCGTGTAATCATCCGAAGGTTCACCCTCGTTAGCGACAACGAGTTTAAGACCGTCGGGAGAGAAGGTCAGGTGATCAGGCAAAGCGCCCACGGAGACCGTAGTGATGGGAGAGCCTCCCTCTTTTACTCTTGTATCGTAGAATAAAACACCACCGTTGTCTTGCTTAACTGGTGCTTCGACCGCGACCGCTAAAATTCCATAACTCACAGAAACAGCGTTAATACCTCCGAAAGTGGAGGGAATCGGAAGCGAGAACTTAAAAGTTACAACCCCCTTACGGTCCACCTCCATTACATCCACTCGTTTTTCTTTACCATTGCTTACGAAAATTCGATTCGTCAATGGATCAAATGCGGGAACTTCCGCGTAATCTTCTTTGGCAGGGTTGTAAGTGGATAGTAAGTTAAGTACTGGCTTGATTGGTGCAAAGAGTTCAGACTCAGTTGAAGAAGAGGTGTAACTTGCATTGTAGGCATCCACTCGGTAAGCGTAAGACTTCCCGGAAACAACTGTCTCATCCGACCAATTGGAAACATTTGCCGATAAGGTTGCTACCTTGGAAAATACACTCTCATCATTTGCCTTGCGGTAAACATCGTAACCTTGCTCTTGGTTGTTGGTGTCTTTCCACTGTAGATGAAGGGCATCAGTGCCTGATCGGACGATCAAGTCAGACGCAGGATGGAGGGGAAAATTACCCTGCATTTTGTAGACGGTCGTAGTTCCGCTTACTTCATTAGCTACAATGAGTAAGGGTGAACCGGTTGGGCTGTCCATTCCGGAGACAAAAACGAGACCCTCAGGGCCCAAGTCCTTAGCCAAGGGTGCGGTGGTTGCATTGACATCGTTGTCATCATCGTCATCGACATAAGGAGCATAAGCAAAGTCACGGTTATTAACATAATCAAGGAAAACAGGTGCATCTGGTTGGGAAATATCATAAACAACCACACCTCCCACTCTTTCAAGCCCGATGAAAGCATAAATCTTATCGCCAATTTTTCCAATGGTTAAGCCTTCGGGTTCCGTGCCTTTGTCATCACTGCGGTTGTCACCGGCGTTTACGGTATTGGATGCATGGTAATTGTTGGGCAGTCTCTCGCGGACAATCATTTCCAAATCATTACCGGAATCAAAGACCAGTTTGCCATTTTCATCCCAAATCGAAAAGGAACGACCTCCATATGCATAAATGGTTTCATAAAGTCCGTCTCCGTCCGCATCTCCATTGGCCGTAGTTGTCTTGAGCCTGCCTAAGTTATCACTGTCTTGTATATCTTCGTTAGGGTTGGTGTATGCTGATGAATTTGCCTCCAGAAAAGTGAGGGTTTTGTGTTGAGATGATCCAGTTGTGGTCCTTCCGCCAATTGGTAAGTCCAAACCAAACATGAGGATTTGACCGCCCCGATCGGCCCGAAAGTTGGCGACTGGACCAGCTGATTCCGAACGGTGTTGAATAACACCGATGTAAGTTGACTGATTGTGGTCGAGAGCTTGGTTGATGACTTCCTCCTGTGTGCCCGTTAACTCAGACGGTGAGTAAAAATTTCCATTCGATTTTTTCGCAACTAATGCGGAGACATTCCATGAACCTGAAAATTCCGATGTTGTAGCATATCCAAAAGTATTTCCGTAGGCCGACAAACCGTAACTCGCACGAGCATTTTTACTCCCTCCTGCCTGGGCTAAGAAATATCCGGTTGAATTTACCTCAAATGTGGTCGGATTAAGAATCAATGCATATTTACGCTCACCATAATCATTACCGGAATCCTCATCTACAATAAGGATATCCGCGTCGGCATTCTTAACCCATTGCAACCCGTCAGGTGATACCATTTTGGATGCATTCTTTTCAATATGTTTGGCGGCAGTCTCCGTGGTGCCATTCCCTACACCTTTTCCACCCACATCCAGAGTCATGGCACCATCAACCGCTGCAACCAAACGGGTAACATTGACATCCAAGGAAGTTGGAAGTGCACCCGATGCTGCAGTAAGTTGTGCGTCAAGATCCCCAAAGTCAAAACCAAGAAGTCCACCCTCGTCTGTCATATTTTGTATGAATCGATGCTTGGTGATATCAGGATCGACGGCAGGATGCTCCGTCTTGGTGTCACCGTTAAAAAAGGTATATCCGGTTGGTTGCTCGGAAGTTTTCTCCCAAAGCATCATTTCTGTATCCTTGACCGCTTCGGGCGTATCAAAACCATCCCAGCGGAATGAAGTTGGGTAGAATTTTCCGCTGAATTTATTGCTGGCATTGGCGTCCTTCATGTAGTCATCCATCATTTTTGCTGTAGGATCAGGTGTCGCTATCCCAAGAGTTGAGTTGTAATCTGCATTGGCCACAGCCAGGCCATATATTTTGCCATAAAGTAAGCCGTTCCTGGAGAGAAATTGGTCACGGGTGCTAGCACTCGAAGAAATGGCGGTACCATTTGCGTCCTTGTTTTTGATACCAACATAAATTTTGTTTGGAGCAGGTTCTTGCCTATGGTTGTAACCGGCAAGTACGATAACTACATAATCAGTAAGTCCTGGGTTAATCGGCAAAAGTTTTTCGTAGCCTGTCTGTCCTAATGCCGGAACCGTGTAAGCGGTTTCATTAGCGACATCAACCACAACAGAAGCCAAGCCCATGGTGGAATCAGCATCAGAGTCTCCGTTGGGAAACATCCTTCCAATCGCCCATTCTTCGGCAGTCAACCAAACATCATCCGCAAAACCAATGCCACTTCCGTATCGATTTTTCTTTTCGTACCAAGCTCCGCAAAATGATTGGAAGTAAAAGTCAGCTTCAGAGAGTTTTTTAGAATCAGAGAAAGCAATCACATTTCTGTTATTATCAGTTTGGTTGCCCCAAAGCCCACCCTGACTGGCGGGAACCACTAATTCACCAAAAACATTGTAGATTTTACTGAACAAATTACCAGATGCCTTGAACATGGAACTGGCTGGATCATTGTTTTTGAGAAAGTCAGCAAAAGCAGTTCGGTCATAGTCAATAGTATGAATATGAGAGCCTGAGAAAGAGGCACCATTTTCCATCACCCAAGGATAAGTTTCGCCGGATGCTCCGTAGATTGGCCCATAAGACTCAGATTGGTATACGACTCTAATCGTTTCATTATCCTCTAGCCAAGCTGCTTGTCCATCAGGATATCCAGTAAGAGGATACCCGGTCTTAGGATCAAATTCCCCAACGGTGGCTAGTGCCTTCATGTTTGAAAGGTAGGGGAATTCTGTATCGCCACTTTGACCGTTAACCAAAAGAGAAGCATTTCCTTCAGCAGTGCTAGCCTCCGGTATCAGAGCAGTGACTTCACCGATTTGCTTCAATCCCCTAATGTCAGCAAGAAAAGATGCAGATGGATCGACATTGGAAATGTGAGCTTTTTTCAGACCTTCTAATTTGGCCATATCGGTGAGGCTGATGGAAGGAAATTGGGTGGTATTATTATAGTCTAAATTGAGATCCTTGACTCTTTTCTCTTCACTGTAACCAGAGTAGTCACGAGAGTCTCCTTCATTCGCGGTTACAAAATAGTTTTTTCCTTCAAGGTTAAAAGAAACGACCGAATCGGGTTGATACATGCCCAACACTCGCCAGGGGAATGGATTATACCCCCCATTTATTGAATCATCTTTGTTGGAGGCATCAAAAGAAAGACCCAGTCGACCCCAGTCCTTATATCCTAAGGGAAGAATTTCGGTAATTTCGAGATTAACCAAATCAACGACTGCAAATGCATTGTTCTCCTGCAAGGTAACAAATGCTTTTGTGTCATCTTCAGTAATCGCGACATATTCGGGCTCGAGATCCTGAGAAACAGTGGCATTGCCATCATTACCGAAAATTCTTACTCCCTGTGCCAAAAGCATTCCCTTCTTAGAATCAAAGGAGCTAAAATTCAAATCAAGGACATGGGTGTCCACAAAGTTGCCACTTTTGTATAAATCAATTATGGATATGGAACCAACTGGGTCGGTGGTGTAAGCATTGTTCGGTTCTCCCTCGTTGGCCACCACGATTCGGTTACCGTCATTAGTAAAAGCCAAGTGGTCTGGTAAGTAACCAACTGTGGTCGTAGCGAGGGCAGATGCATTATTCTCAACGGAGGTTGAATAGATCACGACTTTTCCACGATTTTGGTTGTCATGAACGGCAACGGCGACCAATCCGTTTTTTGAAGCTACCGCGTTTACCCCACTCCCGAAAGAACTAAGGTCAAGGTTGAACAAGTAATTTAAAGTGGGATTGTCGTTGCTGTCGGAACCAAGTTGAAGAACATCAACGGAGTCATTCGCATCGTTTCCTACGAAAACTCTTTGCGTCAAAGGGTCATACGCGGGAATCTCTGCAGCACTCTTGTCGATACGATTTCCCACACTGAGTGATGAAGTGTGGGTGACACTTGGCGTTAAAAGATTCTGACCGTTTAGGGAAAACGAAGCAATTAGTAATACGAGAAATGATGCGATCTTTGATTTCATATAGTAAGAAGGGAAATACTCTTATAGATTCTCCGTAACTGCTTCTTGCGCTATAAAAGTAACAAATAAGCAATGTTAAGATGGGCTTGAATTTCACTGATTTTGTATCAGGAAAGTAAGTTTTTTTTTCTCCACTTTACTTCTTCTCATTTACTTCTCATAATTGTCCCGAAAAAGTAAATCCGGGTTTGAAGAAATCAATTTGGTCTATCTCAAAAGCTAAAAAACCACTTCAAAAAAGTATAGGATGTAAATAGCAATATTTTGCTTCAATAAAATATCAAACGACAAAACTGACTAATCGAGCAGTTTTATCTGGATACCAGTTTACGGCCTTTGCAGGATTGCATCAGGACTTGGATAGTGGACACAGGTATAGACACACATTTCCGGAAAACGGGTCATATGGCGTCGCGGGTTGGCGAAACGGTTGAGGTGGTGAAAACGCAGGAAGCCCTTTAATAGTGGGCTCTAGAAGCTCATTGGCACAACCTGACGAGATATGCGAATGG
>DBVA01000211.1:5895-9400 GCA_002308735.1 Opitutia bacterium UBA1276
CCTCCGGCGTGACAGGCCGGCGCTCTAACCAACTGAGCTACTACCCCTATTCGAAATGCGACATAAAATCAATCCCACGGGCTCACGTCAAGATGCAAGAAATGCAAAGAAAAGTATTTTTCTCATTAAACTTGGGCGTTGGTAAGTTTCATGCAGTATGAAGAGATGAACCTATTGAAAATCAAAGGGATGGAACTTGGTCCCATTGCCACCAATGCCTTCTTGCTTTGGCGAGATGGCATGACCCAGGCAGTTTTAGTAGATGCACCACCGAACTGTGCAGTAGAAGTAAACAACGCATTAGCAAAAGAGAACCTTACATTATCCGAAATCTGGTTAACCCACGGACATTGGGACCACATGGCGGGTGCAGATGAATTAAACGGAGAGGGCATTAGAATCATCGGCCATATTGATGACCGGGTTATGTTCGAGCAGCCCTCGATTATGGCCAATTTTGCGATCCCCGGAATCAGAATGGAGCCCATAGAGGTTACACATTGGGTCAAGGAAGGAGAAGTCCTGGACTTCTTCGGTTCTCCCGTTGAGGTCCGGCATTGCCCGGGGCATTGCCCGGGGAATATAGCGTTCTGGTTTAAAGATGATTCCTGTTGTTTTGTGGGTGATGTCATATTTCGAGAGAGTGTAGGAAGGTATGATTTACCGGGTGGAGATTTTGAAAAGCTGGAAGTTTCAATTCAAGAAAAGATTTACAGCCTCCCGCCCGAAACTAAATTGTTGGTTGGTCATGGTCCCCCGACAACCGTTTCCCATGAAATGCAAAATAATCCCTTTGTTCGGCCCAAAAGTCTCTGACGAAACACCCTTGATTTAAAATGATAAAGATCATTGATCAAGAAACGAGCATTCAAAATCCAGATGAACTTAATAGCTTAGTTCGCTCGATTTTTAAGCCGGATGGTTTACTTCAAAAAACCCTGGATTTCGAGCATCGAGCGGAGCAAGAAGAGATGGCCATTAGCGTACTCGAGTCGATTGACTCAAATCAACACTTGGTTTTTGAAGCCGGCACGGGTGTGGGAAAAAGCCTCGCATACTTAATACCCTCGGTACTTTTCTCCAAGAACAGAAAGAGGCCCTGCATCGTTGCTACCAACACGATCAATTTACAGGAGCAAATATTAAATAAAGATATTCCCACGCTCAGAACTCTATTTGAAAAAAACCAAAGCCTCCATTCATTTGCTGACTTCTCCTGTGCACTGCTTGTGGGGAGGGGGAATTACCTTTGTACCACTCGACTTCGAAAGGCAGCACTTGGGCAAGGTGAATTATTTGAGTCTAGGCAAAAAAAAGAACTGGAAAGAATTTTAGAATGGGCAGATGGAGAAGCAGTGGAAGGAATCAGGCAGGAATTATCTCCACCACCTCTGCAATCGGTGTGGGATGCGGTAAATGCCGATTCTTCCCTTTGTTCAGCGAAAAGATGTAGTCCCGAACATTGTTTCTATCGGAAAGCAAGGGCCCAGGTCGAAAAAGCGGATATTGTAATCGTTAATCACAGCTTACTCTTCTCTCTTTTGGGAGCTGGAGTTTCACCTCCAAATGATTCGGATGGTATTATTTTCCCCGATGACTTTATTATTTTTGATGAGGCCCATGAAATGGTCGGCGAAGCAAGCGAGCACCTTGGAGTATCCATTAGCTCGTGGACTCTTGAGAATTCGCTCAAGAGACTCTACAACCCCGCAAAAAGAAAGGGTATATTAAAAAAGGTCGGCCGGGTAAAAGATTTTGATAGTGTTGATTTCGCCCTGCATGCGGTCTCGGACTTCTTTAATCACTTGCATAGCGTTACCCTTGGGCAAAAAGATCGAATTCGAATTCTGGAACCAAATGAAATTCCCTTAGATCTATTACCGCCTCTGAGCCGGGTGATACGATCATTGGTGGAGCTCGGAGAAAATTGTGAGGAGGAAAGTTTAAAGGTTGAACTGATTGATCAGTCTAAACGATTTCAAGCCTATATCCATGGACTCTCAGAGATCATTGAAATCAAAGATTCAAATTCAGTCTACTGGATTGAAAGAACGGGGAAACAGAAACAAATCATACACCTTCGAAGTGCTCCCCTCGAAGTTTCGAGAATACTTGAGCGTGAATTATTTGATAAAAGCTCTCCTGTCGTCATGACCAGCGCAACCTTAACCCAAAATGCGAGTTCTTCGAAATTCATCGAGTCCACTGGTTGCAAGAATGTAAAGGATGTAGTGGTAAAATCTCCCTTTGACTATGAGTTCAACATGCATATCAAAATTTTCGAAGACTGCCCGGAGCCAATGAGTCAGGAAAGATCGAGATATATAGAATACCTCCTGCTCTCAATCGACAGTTTGGCCAGTTCGATCGAAGGCGGAACCTTGGCATTATTTACCAATTATCAGGATCTTCATTATTGTTATCACCACCTTAAGCCAAAATGGAATAAGAAACAAAGATCGGTTTATGCCCAGGGCATTGATCACTCTAGGTCAGAGCTACAAAAAAGGCTGCTTGAAGAGGGAGATGTCTTATTACTTGGAGCGGAAAGTTTCTGGAAAGGATTTGATGCCAAAGGACCCGCTCTATCTCAGGTTATCATTACTCGTCTTCCCTTTGAAAACCCAAACCATCCCATGCTTGAGGCCAAAAATGAAAAGTTCAACCAAGAAGGTAAAAATTCATTTTTTGAACTCACATTACCTAATGCAATCATTCGATTCAGGCAGGGTATCGGTCGATTAATTCGCTCGAAGACTGACATCGGTGAACTAGTCATCCTTGATTCAAGGATTTTGAAAAAACAATACGGAAAGCTTTTTATTTCTGAATTACCCAAGAAACACTTTGATAGAGAATCTTCTACCTTTTTGATTGAAGATTAGAGGTTCTATTTTCCAGATAATTATTTTTTTGTAAATTGACTTTAAGCCCCACATGGTATGAAAAAAAAAGGATTACACATGCCTCTTTCTACTTATGGTCACAGTGATGTCGGTTTTGTCCGCGAAAACAACGAAGATTCTTTTCTAGTCGAAGACTCTAAAGGTATTTTTGCAGTTGCTGATGGAGTGGGTGGTTTACCCTTTGGAAATCTTGCATCTAAGCTGGCGGTTCAATTTTTTGATTCCATGGTGGGTTCAACCAACGACTGTATGGATCTGGACACCCTAAAGAAAATCTCTCATAAAATTCATCGAAACATAATTTCGTGTGGAGAATTGGTTGGGGGCGATAATGGAATTGGCACTACTTTTTCTGCGATCCGCATGATTGGAGACCGGGCGCTTTTTTCTCATGTGGGCGATTCGACGATTTTTACCCACGACGAATTGGGGTTACAAAAGATTTCTAAATGCCACACCCTAAGAGACGAACTGATTGAAAAGCACGGCGAAAATGCTGCCCTTGATATGCCTGAGCACTACGGGCACACTTTGACCCGGTGCATGGGTCAGGATATCGACTTCGAGGTTGATCTTGGTCACATTGAAATCAAGCAAGG
>DBVA01000211.1:9766-15575 GCA_002308735.1 Opitutia bacterium UBA1276
AAAACACTTGATCCCAAAGAGGCAGTAACTCAGTTAGTGGACAAAGCTAACCAAAACGGAGGCATAGATAATTCAACTGCCGTTTGCATCAAGGTCATTTGATTTCAAATGACTGATAAAATTTCAGCCTTGGTTGAAAAGCTAAAAGAAAATCCGGAAAATAGGTTTCACCGATATAATCTGGCCCAAGCATTTTTCGATGTTGGTGAATACCAAAAAGCCAAGCTTGAATTCATTTCCTGTCTTGAGCAATCACAAGACTGGATGATGGTGCTGCTATTTATTGCTAAATGTGACTTAGCATTAGGGGATTTCACTAATGCTAAAATTTACCTTAACAAGACAATTCAAGTCGCTAGGGACCAGGGACATGACGACCCCTTATTGGAAGCCGAAACCCTGCAGCAGGAATGCAGGGATGATTAAAGTGTCAACGCTCGGATAACAAAGGAAGATGAAGGGGTTATTTGGCAATGTCTCTTTACTAAGTACCCTAACCATTCTATCCCGTTTTTTAGGATTAGCTCGGGATATCCTGCTCTTCAGTGCATTTGGAGCAAGCCTCTATGGTGAGGCATTCATACTTGCGTTTACGATGCCAAACCTATTCAGGCGGATGCTTGGAGAAGGCACTTTGAATTCAGCATTTATTCCAGTTTATGCTGAAACCATAAAAACAAAATCCCTGAAGGTTGCTCAATCCTTGCTGGACAGAGTAATCTCCCGACTCGGGATTTTTCTCCTTGGAATGACCGTCGTGGTTTGCCTCTTTTCTTATGGGGTAAGCGAGTCCCTAATGGATGAAAAATGGAGCCATGCTGCCGGACTTAATACTATTTCCTTTGGCTATGTAGCCTTCATTTGTTGTGCCGCAATTGCAACCGGTGCCCTTAATTCTCATGGTCGCTTTTTTGCTGGTGGATTTTCTCCGATCATTCTCAACATGTTCATGATTTTGACCTTGTCGATCTTTGGTATCTGGAAGGAATACCCCCTTGATGAGCTGGCAATCTTACTAAGCTTCAGTGTTTTAATTGCAGGTGCATTCCAGCTCCTGCTTCCCTTTGAAGAACTGAAAAGAAAATTCGACTGGAAGATGAATTTCAACCTGACTCCATCCTTGGAATTATCCAAAATCAATCAAATATTCTGGGTGGGTGCTCTCGGGGCTGCGGTCGTTCAGGTCAACATCTTAGTTTCCCGCTTTCTTGCCTTTTCGCTAGACGAAACGGGTGCTCTTTCTTACTTATTTCTAAGTTCGCGATTGGTAGAGCTTCCCCTTGGAGTTTTTGCGATATCGATCTCCACTGTACTGTTTCCTGAACTCTCGAAATCTGCATCTCAAAAAGACCATGATCTTTTTTCCCTTCACTTATTTCGTGGTTTAAGAATGACTTCTGCCATTACCATACCGGCTGCAGTAGGACTGATCATTTTAGCCGAGCCTATTTTATCCATTCTCTTCAATTGGGGAATGTTCGGTCAAAATCAGGTTCTTTTGGCTGCTGAGGTACTTGTGATCTCAGCATGCGGACTTCCTTTTTATGCTGTCTCCACATTTTTAGTTAAGGGATTTCATTCCAAGCAAAATATGAGGGTGCCCCTTCAAGCGGCAATCTTGAGCATGTCATCAAACATATTCTTTAGCCTACTGCTCATGGAATCCCTTGGAGTTCACGGTCTAGCCTGGGCAAATGTGTTCGCTGCGGTTGCTCAGAGTTTTCTCCTCTACTGGAAAACTTCAGATCTTAAATGGAGTTCTCTCCTTAAAAAGGACCAACTTTACATGCCCTCGATATTAATATCATCCTGCCTCATGGCATTGCTGTTATTTTCATTCAAGGATTGGTCTCCCCTTGAGTACGGCAAGGGTAATGACCTGGTGAGAATAGCAGGGTTGATTCCACTGGGGGTTCTGACTTACTTTTGCTCCCTTTTCTTGGCTGGACTACCCGAAGTTAGAAACCTTATGGGCAGTTTTAAACCGCTGAGAAAACAATGATTTTATTCCTGATTTCATTGACAAAAATAGCTACATAAAGAAGGTCATAGAAGCCCATGTCACCAAATCACCCTAAAGCCAAAGGTTTTACACTGATCGAACTTCTCGTAGTTATCGTAATCATTGGAATTCTTGCGGGCATTACTTTCACCGGAGCCAACTTTTTACTTGGGACCAAAGATATCAAGAAAGCGGAGAGCGAAGTGGAAGCCCTGCAACTTGCACTCAAGCAATATGAAAGTGAATATGGCAATTTGCCTGATACGGAACTTGTAAATGACCTCGATGATGAATCTGCAAGGGGTCAACTCTTACTCTTTTCTTTACTTGGTTTGATTGATGAAGTTGATAATATTCTCAGCAAGGAGGAGAGAAGAAAAAGCTTTTTACCCAATGACATTTATACCTTCGCTACTCAAACTGAGAGTGGTGATTACAAGAATGTCTTTATGGATTTAAACAATGGCGATGTTACATTTGTAGATGGCGAAAACGAACAAGTATCTGAATTTGTCTGCATGATTGACCCTTGGAATAATCCCTATGTTTATGAATATCCACGCAGAGATGGGCATCGTGGTTACCTGCTCTACAGTAAGGGACCAGATGGCATGTCTTCTATTTTCAAGACCGAACTGACCAGCACCCCTAACATTGAAGATATCGATCAAGATAATATTCCGAATTCTGAACCAGGAAAATGGTAATTATGAGCAAATCTAAAAGCAAAAAAAATACACGAAGTTCTGGATTTACCCTCATTGAGCTTCTGGTTGTGATCTCCATTATTGGAATCCTGATGGGCATAATCGGCCCGAAGGTTTTCGATCTCCTCGGAGGATCAAAAGCTACTAAGACCCAAGCAGTTTTCAAATCCTGGATCACTCAACTATATCAGTATAATGAGCATTATAAGTATTTCCCCCCTTTTCTTCTACAAGATGAAGAAGGAGAGGCAGTCCTGCTCTCCGAAGATGACGCTAATCATGAAAAATTTCTAGCTGCCTTGAAGGGTAAGAAATGGAATTCGACTTCCCTCACTTGGGAGAGCCTTTCCGGTGAGTTGCTGGATGAAAATCGTAAATCCAGGGAATTTCATAGCTTTAGCGAAGATGAATTCGGAGAAGAAGGCTACCTTGCAGATGCATGGGGTGGTAGAGATATTTATATTGTAGTCGATCAGGATGGAGATGGACTTATCGAGTTATCATCATCTATCGGAGACAAGGTAATCCAAGCACTCAAGCGGGAAAATGATCCTGACATCGTGGAAGAAGCAAGGGATAAACTCTTGGTTATACGAGATAAAGTTGGGATTTTCGTGCTCAATGATTTGAGCGGGGAAACTGATACGCAAAATGTTTTCTCCTGGAATGTTTCGAAATATCTTGGAGACGAATAATCGAAGGAAGAAATTCAAACAACTGCCTGTTAGCGAATGAAAAGCAGGAAAGCTTTTACCCTCATTGAACTATTGGTCGTTCTTGCCGTGATGGGGCTAATGATGGGCGTGATTGGGTTTTCCCTACTGAGTGGAGGCGGTGCGGAGCTGGGTTCCTCGCAAAGAAATTTACTCGGGATTCTCCAAAAAGCCCGAACAAAAGCTGCAGCAACCGGATTGGTCACCAGAGTGATCATCCATGCTCAAACAGATGATGAAGAGAAATTTCATCGTTACCTCGAAGTGATTATCCAAGATCCTAACGCAACCAATTCATGGATGGTTGAAAACGAGGGGATTACCCTGGATGAAGGAATTTATTTTGTGCCGGAGGACCCAACTGCCTCATTCCAAGCTGATGGATGGAGATCCGATGCATATTCCCAGTGGAGCCAAGACTCCAGTCAAGAATTCATTCTTAAGGATGCTTTTAAAGGACTGAGGGAAGAAGGGCAGGGGACTGAGTTTAAATTCATCGAATTTGACAGTTCCGGAAATTTAGTCTGTCCAGCAACCGGATCAAATTCTATTTCGCCAATACCGAAAATTGTACTCGCAAAGGGTGCCCCGAACCCTGTCGACCCCTCAGTACCCTTGCGATTCGATGACCCCAACGCAGTGGGAGGTATTCTCCTTCAGCGATTTGGCGGTTTTGCAGTGCTTGAAATTACTGACTTTATGGAGCCGTAAATATCTTGATTAAAAGAAAAAAACATGGATTCACATTACTCGAAGTCGTTATTGCACTAGCTGTCTTTGGGTTTTTGATTGGTGGTTTAATGGGCTTTCTACCTTGGGGTGTTCAGGGAGTCGGAAAAGTTCGGGAGCAAAGCATCGCTTATGGTTTAGTCGATGCCATTGAGATCGAGCTGGAAAGAATGGGGTTTTCCCTTGTGGAATCCTCCACCAAAAGACTTGAGGGTATGTATAATCCTGCCGACCCTCCGCTTGAAGCGAGTGAGAAATTTTCCCTACTCTTGGTTTCAACCAAAGAAGGAGGTCTAGTATCATTTGAGCAAGTGGTAAAGGAGCAAGATCAATCTTACCTGAATAATCCAGAAAACAAGCAAGAGGGAGAAAATGTCGACGATTTAAAGAAAGATTTTGGTGGCTTAATAAACTTCAACAGCACCACCTTAGAAGGAAGTACTCAGCCAGTCTCTCTTTTTGGCTTTAATGAAGAAGATGAAACTAAAGCCCCTTTTTCTTATCGCTGGATCCCAGAAAGTGACCGTTACTTTTTGATCAAAATATCCCAGTTTCCATTTGGTCATAGACACCAACATCATGTAAGTAATGGATTCCTCGCACTTGAAGTTGATATTCAATGGCCTTACAAGGTGCCTGTCCCACCCGATGATTTCCGCAGGGTTCCTGAACGCTTTCGTTCGCATTTCCGCTTCCCGATTGCGATCAGCAGATAAATAACATTAAGGTGAAATTGGGTGCTTGGATATCTGCAACCAGACCGAAAACATTGGTTGCCTCTTTTATACCTGTTATGATTGGTGCCAGCTTGGCTTTTTCGGTGCATCACGAGATAAATCATTTTCTCTTGTTTTTATGTTTTAGCTTTTCCCTTCTGGTTCAAATTGGAACCAATCTTGCAAATGACTACTTTGATTTCATCCGTGGTTCGGACAGAAACCGGGTGCTCGCACCAACGAGAGCTGTGGCGAGCGGGTTATTAAGGCCAAATCATGTAAGAAATGCAGCTTATCTTTTTCTAGGAATCAGTTTCGCGGTTGGGATTGTAATCTACAATATTTCAAACGGACCTCATTCATTGTTTTGGATTGGTCTTGCTTGCATATCATGTGCGGTTGTTTACACAGGTGGACCATTTCCATTGGCTTATAATGGTTTAGGGGATCTTTTTGTAATTCTCTTTTATGGTTTTATTGCGGTTGAGGCTACCCATTTCGTTCTTCTTGTAGAACAAAAAGCATTGTATACCCCCGATTTCATTGCTGCGTTAAGTATTGGTTGTATGACCAATATTCTCCTGGTGGTAAACAACTACAGGGACTATGAAGAAGATAAGAAAAACAAAAAAAATACACTGATTGTAATATTCGGTAGAAAATTCGGCATTTTCCTTTTTATTTCCTGCAATCTTATTGCTCTTCTTATATGCCCATTTTTAGAACCAAGGTTATGGCTTTTATATATTTGCCTACCCTTAAGTTTGTTTGGTGCTATTAAAATTCAAAAAGCAAAAACAAAAAAAGAGTTTGATCAATTACTTTCATTTTCTGCAATTTCATTACTATTTTCCGGAGTGCTAAGTACAGTAGGAATCCTGCTGTACTATTAATATAATTTACTATTAACTGATTAAATACCCATAAGAATGAATTCTATTA